>CANHQK010000003.1 GCA_947462765.1 Bdellovibrionales bacterium | reverse complement strand
TCTCTGGTATTTTCTCAGACGCTCGAGCTCGGATGGAGCGAGTCCCGGACGGAGTCCGTACAAGACGATCCAGAGTCCACAGGTGCAACTCGACTTGCATGCGAGCGCTTGCTGCTTATCCTTCGCAAGTGATGGGCGCTTGGCCAGGTCTTTCAGGCTGTTCTCCCAAGCCGGGCGAAGGGGTAGCATGAGGTGTCTCGCATCTTCGGGACTCAGGCCACACCATGCTCCGCCCTCCAGAACCAGATTCAAACCTTGTATGGCGGTCTCAAAATCTGAGGAGGTCCATTTTTTCCTAGCGGCAAAAACTGCAGTACTGGAAAGCATGAAGAAAAATAGAACGGCAACCCTAACCATGGTCCTCAGTTTAGGGGACAATTGATTGATAAGCTAGTGCCGGATCGGAGTCTCCATGAGAAGATGAGAACCAGGAAAGGAATTCCTCTGATGGCTTCTCAAGGAAGATGGTTCGCTCCGATACTCCCTCTCGCAATTGCACTGTCGTCTTGCAGTTCCATGCAGGAGAAGGAGCCAGGGCGGAAGCCGGCAAGTGTGCTTCAGCGTTTTCGAGTGAATGAGCATCAGGCGCGGAGCCGATGGCAGGAGTTCAGGAATTGGTCCGGAATGCCGTCTTCATCCGGGGATGCCGAGCTACAGGCCACTTTGCTCAAGACGCTGGTTCAGACCTATGTGAAGGCGGATGAGTTGGTCGGAGAGCTTGATCGTCTCTTTGATGCTGGCGTGACCGTGGACCAGTTGGTTCGGACCAAGTCGGGTGAGCGGAACCTGTATGCCGAATTCATGTCCCTCAGGGCGCTCAAGGAGAGTCTTGAAGAGGGGATCAAGCAACGTTCCGAGATTCAGTTCAACGCTGCGTTGGATGCTGACAGCATTCGAGTGGTTGGGCTCGACCAGATCGAGACCCAGGTGAAACACCTGGTGGAGGAGCATCCGGACCAAGCAGAGTTGATCGAGGTCGCATTGTCCGAGGTTCGAGATCACGCCAAATCCTTGAAAATCGGTTATCTTGAGGGTCGGACTCCTGAAGAAGTGAAGGATGATATCGATCTCACCCGGATCCGTAAGGTGAGGAAGCAGATTCTGGATCGCCCGAGTGAAGCGCTCCGGGCATTCGCGCCCCAAGACGGCGAGGCGGGTATCCACGTGGAGCGTTTCATCCGGAAAGCTCATGGGAAGGTTGCCGAAGAGCTCTCTGCGATATTCTTGAAAGCGGACCGATTCCCGGCAAATGAGGGTGTGAAAATCGAGCCCTCCACCACTTCAGCCGGGAATATCACAGGTGCTGGGTTTCCGAAGGGGGTGTGGGCGCTGACGTACGATGATGGTCCGGCCCGGACCACGGCTGCGGTCCTCGACAATCTCAAGAAACACGACATCAAGGCGACCTTTTTCATGCTCTCCCAACAAATCGATTCTGCGAAGGAGTTTCCGGAAGTGGCGGTGAGAGAGTCCAAAGAGGGACATGATGTGGCCTCCCACTCCTACACCCATCCTCAGGTCCCGAAACTCGGTGCCACTCAAAGAGTGTACGAGATCGAGGGGGCGGTGAAGGTTTTCGAAAAAGTGCTGGGCAAACGTCCTGACTTTTACCGTTTACCCTACGGGGCAGGTGTTTCGGTGCCCGCCATCCGGACGGAGATCGCCAAGTCTTGCATGGTCCATGCTTTCTGGAACGTGGACACACTCGATTGGCACGATAAGGATCCGGAGCTGATTTACAATCGGAGCGTGAAGCAGGTCGAATCGCTCGGTCGCGGAATCATACTGTTTCACGACATCCATGCTCAGTCCGTCAAGGCATCCGAGATGTTGATGAGTTATCTGAAGGAAAAAGGGGTCCGTCTGGTCACCCTGACCGAGGCGGTCAAAGAGATCAACGGCGGAAAATCCTGGACTTGCACCCCGGTCAAATAATTGTGTCCCTTGCCTCGGCTGACGAGGATTCTAGGTAGTCGACATTCACATGCAGCCCCCGGCTCTCTTTGCGTCGGAGCGCCGACTCCACAATCAGCTCCGAGACGGTGAGCAGATTCCGGAGCTCGATCAGGTCACGGCTCACTCTGAATTTCCAATAATCCTCGTTCACCTCGTGACGGATCAGGGCGAGCCTCTCGCGTGCCCTGAGGAGTCTCCGGTCCGATCGGACGATCCCGACATAGTTCCACATGAGCGTCCGGATCTCACGCCAGGTTGCGGCGATATCAATCTGTTCTTCCATGTCGACTGCGCGACCTGATTCCCATGCGGGAAGGGTGCGAAGGGAGCGTGGTGGGCGGTGCGAGACGAGCGTATCGCGTGCATAGTCGGCTGCCCGTTTTGAGAATACGATTCCCTCGAGAAGTGAGTTCGAGGCCAAGCGATTGGCTCCGTGCAATCCCGTGCAGGCGGTCTCTCCGAGAGCGAGGAGGCCTTCGACCGAGGTCCGGGCGTGCTCATCGACGAGCACCCCTCCGCACATGTAATGGGCGGCGGGTACCACCGGGATCATTTCTTCGGGTGCGCGAATGCCGAACTTCTCGCACATCGAATGAATCTGAGGGAAATTCGTGGCAAAGTCCTCCCTTTTCATATGGCGCACATCGAGCCAGACATGGGGAGCTCCCGAACGTTTCAATTCTTTGTCGATGGCTTGGGACACCACATATCGAGGAGCAAGTGAGCCCATCTCATGGGTGTCGCGCATGAAATCACGTCCTTCGAGATTGCGAAGGACCGCGCCCTCTCCCCGGAGTGCTTCGGTGATCAGGAAGTTCTTCGCACTCGGGTGGTAAAGGCAGGTCGGGTGAAACTGCATGAATTCCATGTTGGCGATCCGGGCTCCCGCGCGGTAGGCCATGGCCACCCCGTCACCGGTGGCCACATCGGGATTCGAGGTATACAGGTATACTTTTCCGGTTCCGCCACTTGCGAGCACGGTGAGATCGGCAGCGATCGGAGAGATGGTGTGGGTTTCGGTGTCGAGGGCATAGGCGCCGAGACACCGGCCAAGCCCCTTGCCGGAAGTCTGGGAGGAGAGTTTTCCTTCCATGATCAGATCGATCGCCATACGGTTTGGCAGGAGAGTGATCCCGGGCAGGCTCTTGACTTTGCGGATCAGAGCCTCTTCGATGGCCAGTCCCGTGAAGTCATGGGCGTGGAGGATTCGGCGTTGGTGATGCCCCCCTTCGATATGGAGGTCATACTCCGCGGGATGATCCGCATTCCGGGTGAACTCGACCCCCCAGGCAATCAGCTCCTTGACCCGTGCTGGACCTTCTTCGATGCAAACGTCAACCGCACTTTCACGGCAAAGGCCGGCCCCGGCCTCAAGCGTGTCCTGTTTGTGCTCTGCGAAAGAATCCTCATCGGCCCAAACTGCCGCAATTCCACCTTGGGCATAACGCGTATTGCCTTCATCTAAGGTTGTTTTCGTCAAAAGAATGACATCACTAAATGTAGAGAAATGGATGGCCGCGGAAAGCCCGGCAATGCCGCTTCCGATGATCAGAACTTTGGGTCGATCAGTTGCCATATTGGTCCTCTGTGTTAAGCTCTTAAGCGGGGAGAGTTTATCATGAAATTTGTCCGCGTAGCGATCTTTTTGGCCGGAATGACGGGTCTGGTGATCGGTGGCTTGACCGGTGTGTCGAGCTTGAAAAACGACCAGGAGCAAGCCGAGATCCGGAGTCATGAGAATCTGAAGGCCCAGGCCACTCTCCTTGTAGATCAGTTTTTCTCGGTGATGGAATACGGGAGGGGTGTTGCTCAGGCCACCGCTCAGAACCCATCGACGGCGGTCTTATCGTATGTGACCCATCGTGGAGTCTTGAAGTTGAAGCAAGGTGCCCCCGAGGAATTCGAGTCCTTCGCTTCGCTCGATTTATCGAATACCGCTCAGGCTCCCGATTTGGCTCTCGAGCAACGGGTGCTCCAGGCGCTCAAGAATCAATTGTCAATGGGTGACCTGAGTTTGACCCGCCAAGCGTTCGGAACCTATGAGATTTCTGAAGGTGGAGCCAAGGAAGGGCTCTTTCTGGCCGTTCCTTCAAGTGAGTCGGATTTCGAAAAAGTGAACGTGGTTCTAATCGATCCGGTACGTGCTTTCTCGGGGATTCAGAAATTCGCCCAAGGGGAGCAGACCGCTTATCTGGTTCATAAGAACGGGCGTGTGTTGAATCACACTGTTTCGAGTTTTGTCGGCGCGGATCTCCGGAAGACCGACGCATTGAAAGAGATGATCGAGAATCTCTTCCTTGGTGCCCAGACAGGATCGGTCGATTCGTACCGGAATCCCGAGGGTGATCGCAACCGTGTGGCCTTTGTCAGAGCGGGGGTGTTGCCGTTCGCTTTTGCGGTCGAAGAAAAAGCGCCAGCTCCTGTGTTCACCGCTCCTTGGATCCAGGAACAAGCCCAATCCGGTGCTGCCCGCAAGTCTTTCGGGTTCGCACTGGTCTTGATCGCTATCGCACTGATCAGTTTCAGTGTGGTGAGCGCTTGGGCATCACGCGAAGTCGAAAAACAGATCTCGAGCGCCCGCGAAAGCCGGCGGGAAAGCCGTCCTTTGCCTGTGGTGGCTCCAAGCCTCGGGCAGAACAAAATCGCTCCGAGCATGATGAGTCAGCAGTCCAATGTTGAACAAGCTGCTGAGAGCTTTGTCGAAAACCGTAGGAATATCGACCATGAGAAATCACTGGCGGTCGAGGGTGCGCGCAACATCCTGCCCGAGCGGGATACCGTCAGCGAGTTCCTCTCGCGGATCCCTTCTTTTCCGACTCTCGAGGGAATTGAAAAAGAGCTGGTCACCCTGTGTTCCGAACTCACTGAAAGTCCGGTTCTTTACTTCCGTTATCAGAGACGGAATCAGAATCTGAGTCTGGCTGCGGTGGCGGGTGAGGTTCGGATTCCGAATCATTCCCAGATGCAAGCCTATGTTCGCAAGGACATCGAGCTCCAGGTCGAGCAGCTGTCTGAAAACGGCCGCATCGCTTCTTTGAACAATTACGGACCGATGAGTAAGCTCATGCTCGGTCAGCTGAATGTGGCGCACTTCGAAGCCTGGGGGGTGACTTCCAGCCCCGAAGTGAGCGGCCAGTCCAAGATGACCGGAGTACTGATCGTGCTTCAGGCAGGGATGAAGAGCGCTCAGGTCCGTCCTTCTTTGGCCCGCGTATTGGCAGAGGCGGGGAATGTTCTGTATGCACGCTCGAATAAGCTCGAGTCGCGCGCTGCCCGTAACACCCGCTCGGTGCTCGGGATGGATCTCGAGTCCGGCCTCTCATGATCCCAAGGGCCGAGGTGACCGTATCCGGCAGTGCTCTTCGGAATAACTTCAGGATCTTGAGAAACAAGGTTCCCGGGCTCGGTCTCATTCCCATGGTCAAAGCCGATGCGTACGGCCATGGTGCGCTCAAAGCGGCACGGAGCTTGATACGGGAAAAAGGTCTCCATGCTTTTGGGGTTGCCAGCTTTCGGGAGGCGGTGGAGTTGCGTCTCGCGCTCCAAGATGCCCGAGTCCCCGTGATGGTCTTCTCGGATTCCGCTCCTTGGACTCCTGAGCATTCCTCGCTTTGCATTCGATACCGGCTCGAGCCCGTACTGAGTGAGATCGAGAGTCTTCTTCATTTTCAGAGTCTGAGGGAGTCGAGGCGTGTTCCGTATCATGTTGAACTGAATACCGGCATGAACCGACTCGGGATTCCGGTTGAATCACTTTCCTGTGTTCAATTGCCGCCGCAATCGGTATTTACCCACTTGGCAGATGCCGACCATCCGCGCTCTCCTTTGACCCGTGCGCAGATGAAACGTTTCGAAGCCGCTCTGCCCGTGATTCGCTCCCGTTTTCCCGCGGCGCTGCTTCATTTTGCAAACAGTTCGGCGATCTGGAATCACCGTGATTTTCCGCTTCTTCGGGACATGGATCTGGTCCGTCCGGGGCTTTCGCTCTATGGAATCCGGCCGTTCAAAGCGGCTCGTGAAGACGGACTTCTCCGGGCGATGCGGTTTTCTTCGAGGGTGTTGAACCGGATCCGGCTCGAGCCCGGCGACCGGGTGGGGTACGGTGGTACTTATGTGTGCCGGGCCCGTGGTGGAGAGTGGGTGGGCGTGATTGGTGCCGGCTATGCTGACGGTGTTTTCAGGTCCCTGTCGAACAGCGGGTTTGCCATGCATGGTAGGAAGAAACTCCCGTTCATTGGAAGAGTGAGCATGGACCTCTCGGCGATCCGGATTCCGTCCAGTGTACGGGTCGGAGATGAGTTGGTGTTGTGGGGAGACGAGGTGGATCCTTACGAACAGGCCGAGGCAGCAGGAACCATTCCTTATGAGATCACCACCCGGATCGGAGCACGTGTGGAGCGGGCGGATGGCTGAAGAAGTGGCAATTGAGCTGGTGGGCGTGCACAAGTCCTTCCGTGACGGAAGGGATCAGATTCTTCGCGGAATCGACATCGCCTTTCCGAAGGGCAAGTTGACTTACATCCTGGGACCCTCGGGAACGGGCAAGTCCGTTACTTTGAAACACATTCTCGGTCTGCTCGATCCGGATCAGGGAGTGGTACGGGTGTTGGGTAAGGATCTTGCCACACTGTCATCCGTGGAAAAGATCCGTTTTCGTGAGAAGTTCGGAATGGTATTCCAGAACTCGGCTCTTTTCGACGATATGACCGTCTTCGAAAATGTCGCTTTTCCATTGCGGGAACATACCGATTTCGATGAAGCACGGATCGAGCAGGAGGTGGTCTCCGTGCTCCGGTCGCTTGGAATGAACGGTCCCTACGACAAGTATCCGAACGAGATTTCCGGCGGGATGAGGAAGCGGGTCGGGATCGCCCGTGCGATCATTCGCAAGCCCGAAATCCTTCTTTATGATGAACCGACCACCGGTCTCGATCCTTATACACGGATCACAGTTGATGAACTGATTGAGAAGATCAAGAGTGAGTTCCGTCTGACATCGATTGTGATTTCCCATGATATTCCTTCCGCACTGCGACTGGCTGATCAGATTATCTTTCTGGATCAAGGCAAGGTCGTATTCCGCGGATTGCCTCATGAGTTTGTTCGTTCCGATCATGCGGCCATCCGTCGTTTTCTAGATGCCGATCTCGTTTCATTCCAATCGCTCAATCTCGCTCAAAAGGGAGTGTCCTCATGAAAAACTGGCTCATCCGTCATCCTGACTTGAGTTTCGAGCGCCCGGTTTCTGAAACCGACCTGATCCGCATGATTGAGACCGGAAAACTCGGGCCACGGGATGAGATCTGCAAATCCGGTTCTTACTGGTTTCATTTGCAAGACGCGCAGGAGGTCCGTAAGTTTCTACACAATGTCAAACTCGAGGCTATTTTGCCGAAGATGGCAGACCGGACCTCGACCAGTCTGGTGACCGACACCCGTGCAAAGTCGGTGGAATTGAAGGTAGAGGGAGTCCAGAGGAAGGAATCCACACCACCGCTCCAAGCGCAGCTCGAGTGGCCCGAGGCGCCAGTCGATGAAGAGCCGGTCGAGGAGTCTTCGATCAAAGCCAGGATTCTCTTTGTGGGAGTGATTCTGATTATTTTTTGCGGAACGCTTTACCTGCTTTGGTCAGGTTCCCGCTAGGGGCGGAACCGACAAAGAAAATATCGGTGATCCAAGCGGTGCCGGATTTGGGATCTCCGAGTTCTTCCTTGAGTTTTTGATTGAGCTTTTCAAGAACCATTTGTTTGTTTCCGAGGAGCTCCTGCCGCCAGACCGCCTGGGTCACAGCCACGGTCAGGATGCTTCCCCTGATCTGGACTGCGCGAGCATGCTTTGAGATCGGCATGCCGATGGCCATTTCCCAAAGCTCAAGAATACGGGCTTCATGGACGCCGCTTTTCAAGCCGTCATTCGTTTCGAGGATACGCTTTAGGATCCGGCTCAGGAGGTCCATGGGTGCTTCATTCTTGGCAAAAGGTACGGATTTTGTCAAAATCTCACTCATGCGGATGGCATCAAGTTTTTCCCTGCTGGTGGGTCTGACGTTTATTCTTGGTGCTTGTGGCTATACGCTCAGGGGGAATACCAGGGAGTTCTTCAATCAGAACGGGATCCGGACTCTCTATGTCACGCCGGTTAAGAATCTGTCATACAAGCCAGGGGTTGAGATCGTGATTTACAATGCGCTTCGGAAGCGGATCGCCCAGGGCGGATACGTACGGATTGTGGACCAGCCCGGGCTCGCCGATGCTGAGATTGATGCGAAGGTCCTCGATGCCAGTTACGCCCCATCGGGGATCACCACGGCCGATCAGATCGCTCCGGTGCAAACCGGCCCTTCGAACGTTCAGATCGCATCTGCATATGCGGTCAATCTCCGTGTCGCTTTCGAGTTGTTCCAGTCGGGTAGTCGTAAACGGCTCTGGGGTGATACGGTTACCCGGCAGAAGACCTTTACCGCCTCGACCTATCTCGGCTCGCTCGGATCGACCTCTGCTTTGATCAACGAAGGGGATTTCGAGCGTTCGGTGGGCGAGCTGGCAGTGAGTCTTGTGACGGATGCCGAAGAATCCATGAACTCGGTGTTCTGAGTCCCTGGATGCGGGGTCAGCCGGACATGAGTTCGTCGGCGACTTCACCGAGCATCTGGCGTGCAATGATCACACGAAGGATCTCATTTGTACCGGCGCCGATCTCGATGAGCTTCGCATCGCGCATTTGGCGTTCAACCGGGAACTCGCGGGTGTAGCCGTAACCTCCGAGGATCTGGATCGCATCGAGTCCCACCTGGGTTGCCATCTGTGCGGCTTGGAGCTTGGCTTTGGCGGCCATCATGGAGGCCTCTTTGCCGGTCATGAGCCCCATATCCCAGGTTTTCGCTGCCTGATAGGTCAATGCCCGACAGGCCTCGTACCAGGCCGAAGCCTCGGTGAGGCGCTCTTGAACCTGTTGGAAGGCGCCAATGTGCCTGTTGAATTGTTTGCGCTCCTTGGCGTACTGGGTGGCGACTTCGATGCAGTTCCTTGCGATCCCGAGCGAAATACCTGCAATGGTGATCCGTTCGATGTCGAGATTCCGCATCATCGCTTTCACGCTCGAGCCTTCAGCGCCAACACGGTTCGCCTCTGGGACATGAACGTCGGTGAACCAGAGCTCCCCGGTGGGAGAGGCGCGCATGCCCATTTTCTTGAATTTTTTCCCCGTTGAAAATCCGGGCATATTCTTATCGACGATGAAGGTCGAGACGTCTTTTTTGCCCGGACCGGTCTTGGCGTAGATGTAAAACACGTCGCCATTCGGGCCATTGGTGATCCAGGTCTTCGAGCCATTGATCTTGTAGGTCCCGTCAGCTTGCTTCTCTGCCTTGGTCAGCATTCCAAGCGCATCCGATCCGGAGCCCGGCTCGCTCATGCCCATGCCGCCGATGTGCTCACCGGAGATGAGTTTCGGAAGGTACTTGAGTTTTTGTTCCTTGGAGGCGTTCGTGCCGATCTGGTTTACGCAGAGAATCGAGTGGGCCAGGTACGAGAGTGTGGTCGAGGCATCGACAGCGGCCATCTCTTCCATGGCAAGAGTCGCGGCTACAGCACCCATTCCGGCGCCACCGTCTTCCTCGGCAACGGTGATGCCAAGGAGGCCCATCTCTCCGAGCTTCTTGAACCCCTCGAGGTTGAAACTCTCGATCTCATCGAGGTGCTCGATCTTCGGAGCGAGTTGCTCACGGGCGAAAGCGCGGACGGATTCAGCCAACATTTTTTCTTCTTCAGTAAAAAACCAGATCGACATAGTGGTCCGAGTATAGGGAGTTTCGGGGTCGGGTTCAATCCCGATCTGAGGGCAGGGCGCCTTCCCGGAGAAGCCGCTCACGCTTTTTCAGATTCTCCGGAGAATCCGGGTCGAGGGATCCGAAATAGCCCTCGATCTGTCCGGAGGAATGAATCACCCGGTGGCAGGGAACTTGATCGGCTGGAAAGGGGTTCCGTCTCAGGGCCTGTCCGACCGCACGGGAGGCTCCGGGTTTTCCGAGGCGCTTTGCAATTTCCCCGTAGGTGAGGGTCTGACCGGCCGGGATTTGGGCCACCAGCTCGTATACCGACCTCTGAAAGGGGCTGATCCTGGGTTTCTCCATGAATAGAGTTTACCCTGGATCAGCCCGGACTAGAAGATTGACTTTTTTGATCAAGCACGTTACTCTCCCGCGCACTTATGTTGATCTTCCAGTCTCTCACCAAATCCGATCTGGCTGATGCCCTTCTTCCGCTCAGCACCGCTAAGGAGGAACGTGACCTCCGGACCCTGACCGATGAGAGCGAACGCGAGGCCCTGTTGCAAAAGATCGCCAAGAAAAAGCGCAAGCAGGCCGAGATGCGTGCCAAGCAACTGTTTCATTGGGTCTATCAGCGTTACGTGACCGACTATGACCAGATGACGGACATTGCCAAGGACATCCGGGCTTGGTTGAAGGAGAATGTCCGTATTTTCCGTCTTGAAGAAACCTACTCGAAACAGTCAGAAGACGGAACCTACAAGTTTTTGTGGAAATTGAATGACACCAAGACCATCGAATCAGTGATCATTCCGGCCGCACTGAAGGAGAAGGTGGGAGACGAGGTGATGGCCACCCTCGAGGACGGAAAACGTTACTCCGGAATCGAAGTGGAACGCGCGGGTCTCGATCGCGAGCTCGACACCGATTCTTGGGCCCGTTTGACGGCCTGTATCTCTTCCCAGGTCGGTTGTGCCATGGCCTGTAAGTTCTGTTTGACCGGTGTTCAGGGACTGGATCGCTCGCTTGAAGTGCATGAAGTTGTGACCCAGGTGCATGAGCTCAGGATGCGTGCCCCGATCACCAATATTGTCTTCATGGGCATGGGTGAGCCCCTTCATAATGTCAAGAATATTGCCAAGGCTTGCCAGATTCTTCTCGATGAAGATGGGATGAATTTTTCGAAACGGAAAGTGACCGTATCGACTTCCGGTCTGGTTCCGGCGATCGGAGAGTTGTACCAGCAGACGGATGTCTCACTCGCGATCTCACTCAATGCTTCGACCGATGAGCAACGCTCGCAGATCATGCCGGTGAACAAACGCTGGCCGATTGCCGAGCTCTTGGCCGCCTGCCGGAAGGTTCCGCTCGGTGGGCATCGCCGGATCACTTTCGAATATGTCATGCTCCGGGACTTCAACGATACCCTCGAGGATGCCAAGCGGGTGGCCCAGATGTTACGCGGGATTCCAGCCAAGGTGAATCTCATTCCCTTCAATGAGCATTCCGGAGCTGATTTCAAGCGTCCGAACGATGATACCGTGCTCAAGTTCCAGCGCTACTTGCTTTCCCAAGGGTACACCACCACGGTGCGGATCTCACGCGGGCGTGACATCCTGGCCGCCTGCGGACAATTGCGCTCTTTGTTCGGGACGGCAAGGGGGACCGAGAAGCACCGGGATGCTCCTGTAGGCTGATGAGCACGAGTTCTGACCTTCAGTAAAGGGCCCCGCACGAGCGGTAACAGGATTCGCGCGAAAAGTCCCCGTTCGCGATTTGCTTCACGCCGATCTTGACCCCGACCCGGTCTGCATCGATATCCTTCCAGTCCGGGGTACCGAAACCGAGAGCATCGTAGATTTCTTTCAGGATCCCCACTTCCATGGATTCCATGGGGCCGCAGTAGAGGGTCATGACACAGGAGAGTGAACAGTGTTTATATTTGTCTGGCTTGCGGGAGTCAGCTTCAACCTCGCTTTTGTAGGCCTTTCCAACAAGGATTCCACACAAGGGAATGGCCACCGAGGATTCCTCGGCACGCGCGCTTGAGGAGAGGGCAAGGCCAAGGTTCAGAACGAGGGCACACATGATTGCTCTCACAAGAAAGACTTTCATGGACCCGGATTCTGAACTAGTTTTTACACTGAGTCAATATAAAATTCGCTCATAACTTGGCGAATTTCGCGGTAAAATGCCTGAGAAACGGAGGGGCTTCGGTGATCCTGAATCCCCTGAGCGAGGCGGCTCTCGCCCTCAGCTCCTCGAACCCTTCTAGAATGTAATCGAAATGGCTTTGCGTGTAGACCCTTCTCGGGAAGGCGAGGCGAACCAGCTCCATGGGTGCCGCCTCCTTGAACATGACGGATCCGATCTCGCAACTGCGTATCCCGTCCTGGAGATAAAGCTCGACCGCGAGAGCTTGTCCCGGGAATTCCGATTTAGGGATTTGGGGAAGGAATTTGGCCGCATCGATATAGATGGCATGTCCCCCAACAGGACGGACGATCGGAATGCCGAGTTCGATCAGTCGCCTCCCCATGTAGTGTGATGTGGCGATCCGGTACCGAAGGTAATCTTCTTCCAGGACCTCGTCGAGACCCACCGTCAGGGCCTCGAGATCTCGGGCGGCGAGGCCTCCATAGGTCGGGAATCCCTCGGTCAGAATGAGTTGGTTCCGAAGGTCCTGTACCCAAGTCTCGTGCTTGAGTGCGATGAATCCCCCGATGTTGACGAGTCCGTCCTTCTTGGCGCTCATCATGCAACCGTCTGCGAGGTCGAAGATCTCGCGAACAATGTTGCGGATGGGATCCCGGTCACGGGCGGGTTCGCGGGTTTTGATGAACCAGGCGTTCTCGGCAAAGCGGCAGGCATCGAGGATGAAGGGAATGCCGTACCGGTGATAGATCCGGGCCGCGTCGCGGATGTTCTCGAGACTGACCGGCTGCCCGCCTCCGGTGTTGTTCGTGATGGTGAGCATGCCAAGGGGGATCTTGTCCTTGAATTCTTTGCAAAACGACTCCAGACGTTCGAGGTCGATGTTGCCCTTGAACGGATGCTCCAATTCCGGCACCTTGCCTTCGGGGATCACGAGATCCACCGCCTGGGCGCCCATGTACTCGATATTGGCCCGGGTCGTGTCGAAATGATTGTTGGACGGCACTTTCATTCCGGGCTTGAGCAGGATTCCGAAAAGAAGCTTCTCGGCGGCCCGGCCCTGGTGTGTGGGGATCACGTGAGGGTAACCGGTGATCGAGGTCACTTTTTCGCGGAAACGATGAAAGCTCCGTGATCCCGCATAGCTTTCGTCTGAGACCATCATCGCCGCCCATTGGGCCGCGCTCATAGCGGTGGTTCCCGAATCAGTCAGGAAATCGAAGGTCACATGTTCCGAGCGGACCAGAAACAAATTGTAGTGGGCCTCCTCCAGGACCGACTCACGCTTCTGGCGGGTCAGTTGCACGAGGGGTTCAGTCACCCGGATCTTGAACGGTTCGATGATGGTCTTTCTCATTTCAGACTCCAGGAATCAGAACATGTATTTCTTGTTCGCGATGTTGACTAAGATCGCCACTCCGCTCATGGCAGTGAGGAGGGCGGAACCTCCGTAACTCATGAAAGGAAGGGGGACCCCCACAATCGGAAGCATGCCCATGACCATCCCCATGTTCACGAAAACGTGCCAGAAAAAAATCGACACGATCCCGAAGGCCAGTAGCGAGGCGAACTTGTCGTTGGACTGATAGGCGACGGAAAGCCCGCTCATGATGAAAAGCCCGTACAGGAGCAGGAGTACCGAGCAACCGATGAAACCCCACTCCTCGCTGAAGACCGAGAAAATAAAGTCGGTGTGATGTTCAGGCAGGAAGTTCAGGTGGGCTTGTGTGCCCTTTTTGAAACCCTTCCCCCAGAGCTGGCCGGAGCCGACTGCAATCATGGACTGGATGGAGTTGTATCCCGCACCCTTCGGATCGCTCATCGGATCGATAAAGGTGATGATCCGCTGACGTTGGTAGGGTTTGAGTCCGTAGTTGTAAACCACCGGAAGCGAGATGGCCGCCACCACCGAGAGCAGGAGCAGGACCTTCGGTTGAATCCTGAGAAAGAGCAGCATCGACCCGTAGACAAGGAGAATGATCATTGCGGTTCCGAGGTCCGGCTGAACAATGATGAATGAAACGGGGATCACTACGAAAAGACTCGGAACGATCAGGTCCGTGAGCTTGAGTCCTTGTGTCGTGTTTTTGTTCTCGAAATACTTTGCCAGGAAAATCACCATGGAGAGCTTCATGAGCTCAGAGGGTTGGAGGCTGAACCCGCCGAGATTGATCCAGCGTTTCGCTCCCAGTGAGGACTTGCCGAAGGCCAGAACGGCGATCAGAAGCCCCATGTTTCCGATATAGATGAGGTAGGCAAGTCGTGACAGGAAGCTGTAGTGGGGAAATTGCAGGATGATGGTCACCACCGTACCGAGCCCGATCGACACGGCCTGGTTCTTCCAAAGGCCAAGGGATTTATCCTCGACTCCTGTCGCGCTCAGCAAGTTCATCATTCCGACCGAAAGGATGATCAGTTCAAGGATCAGCGGAATCCATTTGAGCCACTTGAACTCCTCTTCATAGGAGGAAGTCCGGTTCGGATCGAAGGTCTGGTCGAGGTTGGTCTCCATCGAGGTATAGGTCATCGCTCATTCCCCCTGGTTCATCTTGGCCCGCTTCGCCTTCTCGCGTTCCAATTGCTTCCGTTCCTGGATCGCCCGATCACTGTAAAGATCCGGATAGTACTTTTGAAGGTAGGTCTTGATCACCTCGCGGGCGATCGGTGCGGCACCGTGAGATCCGGAGCAGGCGTGCTCAGCAACCACAGCGACGACAATCGATGGATTCTGGATCGGGGCATAGCCCACGAATACTCCGTGGTGGCGCTGTGCGTACCTGAGGTTCTCACACTTCTGGTAGATCTTGTCCGCCTTCTGGGTCACGACCTGGACCGTTCCGGTTTTCCCTGCGAACTCCATTCCGGGGATATGCTGGGAGTACGCCGTGCCCCCGGGCATGTTCACCACACCCCAGAGTCCGTCCGTCACCAGCTTCAGAGTTTCCGGTTTCAACTTCGTCTTGTCGAGCACCTGGGTGGGGAATTCCTTCAGGGTTTTCCCCTCTTCACTCTGGATGCTCCGGACTACGTGAGGCTTGAAGAGAGTGCCTCCGTTCACCAACGCAGCATACGCATTGGCGAGCTGGATCGTGGTCGTGAGCACGAAACTCTGCCCGATCGCGACGTACAGGGTCTCACCCGGTGACCAAGGTACGTTGAAACGCCTTTGCTTCCAAGCTTCGGTGGGAATCAGCCCGGGAACTTCGCGACCGAGCTCGATCCCTGTTTTCTTGCCGAGTCCGAGGTGCACGGCATACTTGGCGATGTCATCCACCGATTTCAGCTTCTGGGCGACCCGGTAAAAGAACACGTCACAGGAGTGGGTGAGTGCCGACACCACATTCACGCTCCCGTGGCCTTCCTTTTTCCAACAGTGCACTTTCCGGCTTCCGAGACTGATGGAGCCACCGCAATTGAAGGTGGTGTCCTGATCGATGATGCCCTCTTCGAGTGCGGCAATGGCGGTGATGGTCTTGAACGTCGACCCGGGAGAGTAGTGATCCTGAATGGTCTTGTCCCTCAATGGATGGTTGTCATCCGCGATGAGTTTTGCCCACAGATCCTGTTCGATCCCTCGGGAAAAATCCGCAGGATCGAAAGAAGGACGGGAAACCATGGCCAGGACTTCTCCGTTCCTCGGGTCGAGGGCGATCAAGCCTCCGTTTTTTTCTCCGAATCCACGGACTGCCGCCATTTGCAGATCCTGATCCACCGAGAGAACGAGGTTCTTTCCGGGGACAAAGGGCTCCTCGCGCGCCTGTGCCAGGACACGGTCCTTGCGTTTGGAGGGCTCGATGCTTCTTCCGAGGGCGTCGACTTCAACCAACTCCGACCCGTCCACTCCGCGCAACTGGTCTTCGAACTCTTTTTCAAGCCCGCTCTTGCCCACATAATCGTCGAGCTGGTACTTCCGCGGTGCGGTTTTGTTCAGAACGGGGAGTTCGGGTTGGCTCACTTTACCGATATAGCCGTAGAGATTCGATCCGACATCGCGAGACAGGTTCGAACGTGAAATGGCCATCTCCACCTCGACACCGGGCATGTCAATCTTCCAGGTCTCGAGTTCGGCCACTTCGTCGCGGGTGAGGTTGTCCTTGATCACTACAGGAAGAAAGGTCGCCTGGGATTTTGATTTTTGAAGGCGCTTTTCAATTTCCTGAACCGGGAGATGGATCAGGGAGGACAGTTTGGCGATCACTTCTTTTTGTCTGCCGGATTCGTTCAGGTATTGCGGTGTGATCAAGACGTTGAAGGCAGGGCGGTTGTCGACGAGCAGTTTACCGTGACGGTCGAAAACCATCCCGCGAGGTGCGGGGATTTTCACCCGTTTGATCCGGTTTTCTTCGGCATACTGCCGCATCTGATCCCCGTTGAATACTTGGAGGTAAACCATTCTCGACAGCAGAACTCCGAGACCGATGAAAAGAATTCCATAAACGAACCGGAATCTTTCCTGGAGAAATCTGATCTGTTCTTCATTCCCGATGAATGCCATTTCAGATCGGCTCCTCGTCAAGGTGGAAGTCCCGCTCGTAGCGGTACTCTGCATCCGGACTCTTCAGAGTGCGGTAGTCAAAGTGGTGGAGAAAGCGAAAAACAAAAGGAATGAGCAGGCCGTGTGCGATCGAAGTGGGGGCCAGAAGTTGAAGAGTGTGGAACCACTGATTATCGGCTTTGTCGAGCAACGACAGGATCAGGAGAATCACAAGTTGGTTCATCAGTGCGGCGCCGATGCCCACCACCACCAAGGACCGTTTGTTGAGCACTTGGAAGTTCCGGTAGAGAAAACGGGCTGTGAGGAATAGGGCCATGTAGGTACAGAGAAAGAGTCCGGCAGGTGCGGCCGATTTGATCTCAACCAGATGTCCGAAGAGGAGAGTGAGGATGCCTCCCTCCAGGAACTCGCGTTTCATCGCCGCCCACAACACGAGGAACAGGATGATGTCCGGTTGGAAAAAAGCCAGAGAAGGATTGTTGAACAAAGTTCCCTGCAATGCCAGGGAAACCAGTGCAAGAAGGATCATCCCGGGCAGGTTCAGGAGCTTGAGCATCCTGGCCTTCATGGTTTGGGCTTTCCTTTCGAAGCGGGCGTGGGTTTCGGTGCCACTTCAATCTTGGCCTCGTCGATCAATTCGACATGAGCCGGTGCCGCATCGGCTTTAGTGACGACCAGGACCTCTTCGAGTTTCGAAAAGTCCACCGAAGGCTTGACTTCGACTTTTTGAGTGATGCCGAAGGATTTACGGGTGACTTTGATGATGGTGCCGACGGGAACGCCTTTCGGAAAGTTGCCGCCAAGACCGCTTGAAAGCAAGAGGTCACCTGGCTGGATGTCGTCCACGCGCAAGGCGAACTTGAGCTGGCAAAGCGAATCAGTCAGGCCTTCTACAATCCCTCTGGCCCTGGAGCGCATGATGTAGGCGTCGATTGCAGAGAGCGGATCGAGCAGGGTGACGACATCGGAGGTGTGCTCGTCCACGCGAAGGATGCGGCCGACCACACCTTCGGCATTCATGACCGCCATGTTGGGCTGGATGCCGCTATCACGGCCGCGGTTGATCCGGATGGCTCGGAACTCGGCCGAAACATCTTTTGCAATCATCCGGGCCATCACGGTTTCGATCTTGAAACTCTCTTTGAATTGGAAGAGCGAGCGAAGGCGGATGTTCTCTTGTTCGAGTTCCCTCAGATTCAGGATCGTGTTAACCAGCTTCCGGTTTTCCTGGATCAAGGATTCGTTTTCTTTTCGAGTCTTCCAGAGAGCGATGTAATTCTCATAAAACGTGACCATCGAGTCGAGGGTCCAGTGGATGGCGATTTCGAAAGGAGTGGTGATCGCAAGAGCGATCCGGTCATAAGGGCGGTACTCACGCGGCGTCCGGTTCGTGCTGTCGATCGAGAGGACCGGAATCAGCAAAAACAGGAGTAATATCAAGTAAAATCGATATTGCTTAATGAGCTTTAGCATTGCAAATATCCTATCTTGTGTTTCAATGGGGTGCAAAAGGATAAATTCATGATCAGTGCGATGCGAAGCAAGTTCGGACCTGCCATCATTTTCGGCGTGATGGGCGTGATTGTGGTGGTATTCGTGTTCTCGGGAATCTTCACCCAGAGTTCCTTGTCTGGCGGGCCGGGCGTGGCCGGAGAGGTGAATGGCGAGACCATCACTTACTCGGAATTTTCTCGCGCCTTGAACCAACGGGTCGAGATGCTGAAGGGCATGCTCGGGGGTAAAGTCACGGATGAGCAGATCGCCCAATTCCGGATTCCAGAAGCGGTGTTTCAGGATCTGGCACAGCGTAAAGTCATGATTCAGATGGCCAAGAAAGAGGGTTTCCAGCCTTCTCCGGAGCAGATTCGTGAGCAGATTTTCAAAATGGATGCCTTCAAGAAGGATGGTCGTTTTGACAAAATGCAGTACAAAGCTGTGCTCGCTGCCAATCAGTACACCGATGTCCGTTTTGAGGAGCTAGTGTCACAGGATATTACGGAACAGAATTTCCGCGAATTTCTGGGACAGCTGGCTTTCGTTTCGGATCGGGAGGTCGATAGCGAACTGTCCCGCATGAAAACGCGTGCCAAATTGAAATACGTGTACCTCGACAACGAGTCGGTGAGAAAGATGCTCCCGAAAGACCTCAAGGCCGAGGAACAAGGCAAGGCACTGAACGAGAAAGTGGCGCTGCTCAGCAAGGAGATTGTAGCGGCGCTTGCCAAGGGCTCCGATGCCAAGATCAAGGACCTCCTGAAGGAAGCCAAGATCCAAGCCAAGACTTCTGATTGGGTCAGCCGTGAATCGAATGTCATTCCCGGAGTGGGATCGGTCCGCTCGATTGAAGATCAACTCTTCGCTTTGAAGAAAGAAGAGGGTGTACGGGAGTTCTCGCTTCCTGCTGGGACCTTTTTTGCCATGTCGGTCGCCTCTGAGGCTTTCGACCCTTCGAAGGTGACGGAGAAGGATCGTTCTGAGACTCTGAAGAAGCTCCAGGGTCAGCGCCAGCAGGCGGTGATGAGCGAGTTTCTACGGTCTTTCATGAAAAGCGCGAAGGTGAGCCGGAATGATTCGGTCGTGATCGAAGGGAAGGGATCTGCTGTTCCGATCACTGCTGACATGGATCAGTGAGTGACCTCAAGGCTTCGGTGAAGCGGGCTCTTTGTTCGAAAGGGAGACCGTGTCCGCAGTTTTCCCATTCTTCGAATTGAAGGAGGGGGTGTGCGTATTCCGCCTTCTGGGCCTCATAGTCCGGTTTGAGCCAAACCCTGGAGTCGGCTCCCCTCAGAAAGATGCAGGGGATTCCCTGTTGTAGGGTTTTGCGGAGCCATTCTCCGATTGGGGCCTCATGGGCCTGGCGGATGGTCCGGACCAAGGCTTCGTGATCAAACGGGAACTCCCAATGATCCGGGGGGCCGGCCCGAAGCTGGGCTACCGCGGAGAGGTATTGGGCGATGGCCGGATCCGGACACTGGCTGAAAAGGTGGTCCCGCATAGTGGTCCGGTCCGGGAAGCTTCTGGGGAGTTGCTGGATGAATCCGGCCAGGGGTTCGCCGATTCCTCCCCCCCATGCCGAGCTGATGCCAATGTCCACGGCCAGGAGACTTTTGATCCGGTCAGGTGCCAGGGAGCAGAGGGCTAGGGCAGAACGGACCCCCATGGAATGGCCGACCAGGTGGACGTGTTCCAGATGTTCCCGGTCGAGCAGTTCGATCAAATCCTGAGCATAATCGAGAGCATGGAAGTGCAACTCCTCGCCACTCGGAACCGGTCTGCTTTGGCCATGTCCTCGCTGGTCCGGAGCGAAGCAGGGCACCTCTTCCTCGAGTCCCGCCGCGATCGGGCGCCAAATACGCCCCGTACCTCCGAGACCGTGCAAGAACAGGAGCGGCGTCCGTAAAGCCGGGGATCCTCCCCGGTACCACTTAAAAAAGTTGAGGACCATATTGACCCCACGTTCTAATCCGTCTAGTGTCGCCCTGCAACTTAATCCGGGGATGCGGAGCCCAACTTGGACAATCTTTATCAAAATCTCAACCCTGAAACGAGCTCGAAGGCGGAAACCCCGTTTTCCACGGCCGGGCTCGAGGGACTCGCCGCCAAAGAGCTGATTCGCCGGGGAAACCTGCGCGTTGAGAAGTGCGAACTCCGCGATGCCGGCGCTTACTTTGCCCTCGCACTCGAGCGCGCCAAAGCCGATGGGGACTACCGGGGCATGAGCGATGCGCTGGCCCAGTTGCTGCGCCACTCGAGCGAAATCGGGGATGAAGCCGGCATCCAGAAATGGGTGAGCGAACTCGAGATCTTCGTGGCCCAGCATTCCGGTAACCTGAGTCCTCAGGCGTGGTACTGCAAGGGTATCGTTGCCTTCCGGAACGCACGCTATCGCAAGGCCCAGGTTCTTTTTCACCGTTTCTGGAGGGAAGTGGAAGCCGAAGAGAATGCAGTGAAGAACATGACACCGGAACTCTACCGGGAGTTCATGCGTTCTAAGGCCCAGGCCTTGCTCTCTCTCTCATTGGTAGCCCAGGCCCAGGGCAAGCTTGGTCGTGCCCGTTACCTCGGTGAAGTGATCCTTGCCTATGCCGAGCGCGAGCGTCCGCGAGGAATCCTTTCCTCGACCTATCTGATGTTGTGCCGCTTGGCGGAGCGGAGCGGGGATCTCGAGCTCGCCAAGAAACGCTTGCAGAGAGCGTTCGCCGAGTCGGTCTCAGATCACAATTGGTATCATTATTTGTATGTGCTGTACGGGTTTGCTGTGATTGCCAGGCAGGAACAGGACTTCGTGCAGGCCCGATTCTACCTCGACCTGCTCGAGAAAGCCGTGGTCCAGGAAGAACTGAAGAACTTGAGACTCGGAATTGCAGAAGAGCGGATGAAGCTCAATCTGAACCGGGTGGATCTCGAGATCGATCTCAACCGGAGTCTGGTGAGGACCCGGGAAGGGGAGATCAACCTGCGCCGCCAGCATGTTCTGGTGGAGATTCTCCGTCAACTGGCTCTGGCCCACGGGCGTGAACAGGGTGACGGGAGGCAGGGGTTGTCGAAGGAGGAGATCGTCGAAAAAGTCTGGAAAGTGAAATACAATCCGGATGCTGACGACGGTCGATTGTATTACAACATCAACCGGATCAGGAAGTTGATCGAGCCCGATCCCAGGAAGCCCCAGTATCTGCTCAATTGGAGACAGGGGTACCGGCTGGCTCCGGAACTGAAGGTTCGTATGATCGAAGGGGAGAACACATGAAACACATCATTTTGAGTATGGTCGGTCTCTTGTTGCTGGGCGGCTCTGCGGTGGCCGATGCGCAGGTGATCAATCCCGGCAACGGTTGCGTGATTCCGAAAGTGGACGGGGAGCGGGTTCCGTTTCCTCTCCGTAAAGCCAACACCAAGTTCGAACTCGCCGAGAACGAGACCTACCTCCTGAACGGAACCATTGTTTCGCGTGGCGGAAAGAGTTTCTTCAGAGTGGACTTCAACAGCCAACCCTGGTTGGCCACCGAGCGGATGCTTCAAAATCCGTTCTTCCCGGTCGATGATTCGTCCATCCAGGTGGGACAGCACAACGGACGTTTGGTCCAGTTGGCCGTCGTGGCCCACATGAACGATCAAGTCAGTCAGATCGAAGGCAGTACGCCGCTCAAGCTGGTTCCGATCCTGCCGGCCACCCCGTTCACTTACTGAGTTCCGGGAGGATTTGTCTTACCTAGTTTCGAAAAGCCCCGTCGGCGTTGCCGGCGGGGCTTTTGTCGCTTTTCCGGTCCGGCACGGAGTTTGAAAGGTTGGATGCCATGATTGAACGTCATCACAGCCTTTCGAACCAAGGAGTCATCCTCATCACCGGTGCCGGCTCCGGCATCGGGCGCGCCACCGCTTTGTTATTCGCCCGGGAGGGGTACCGGGTGGTGGTGGCTGACCGCTCTGAGTCGGGCGGAGTGGCCACTGCACGGGAGGTCGAAGCCTCCGGAGGAACGGCGCTTTTCATCCGGTGCGATGTCACCCGCGAGACGGATGTCCAGCTGTTGGTGGGGAGGACGCTGGAGTCCTTCGGGCGCATCGATTGCGCCTTCAACAATGCCGGAGTGGAGGGAAGAAGCACCGGCTTGCCCCATACCACCGATACGGACTGGGAGGAGGTCATCGGCACCAATCTCAAGGGTGTCTGGCTTTGCATGAAGTACCAGATTCCGGCCATGGTCAAACAGGGAAAGGGAACCATTGTGAACGCTTCATCGGTTGCTGGATTGGTCGGAGTCGGCGATTCCGCACTTTATTCGGCCAGCAAGCACGGAGTGATCGGGCTCACCGAGAGTGCTGCCATGGAATACGCCCGTGCCGGGATCCGAATCAATGCGGTTTGCCCGGGGCCGGTCCAGACTCCGATGATCGATCGTTATACACGGGGTGATGCCGCGAAAAGAGAGGGGCTTGTGGCCTCAGAGCCCATGGGTCGGATCGCTGTGGCGGGAGAGGTGGCTGACGCCGTCTATTGGCTCTGCTCCGACCGGTCGAGCTTCATCACCGGGGTCTCACTTCCGGTGGACGGGGGTTGGCTGCTGGGTTGAGCCTGCATCGCGGAGCGCCCGTCCGGTCTTCGATTCCCGATGAAGGATCAGGGATTCCGGCGAGCCTTCCGCAATCATGAAACCGCCGGCCTCGCCACCTTCTGGCCCAAGGTCGATCACATGATCGGCGTTGGCGATGACATCGAGGTGGTGCTCGATCAGGATCACGCTTTTTCCACGCTCGACCAGGTGGTGGAGCACCTCGAGCAGGTGTTGCACATCGTCCTGGTGGAGTCCCGTCGTGGGCTCATCGAGAATGAACAGATCCCGTGTGGGACGGCCCCCCTCTTCGCAAAGCGTGAGCGCGATCTTGAGACGTTGGGCCTCGCCTCCCGAGAGGGTGGGACCGGGTTGACCGAGTTCGAGGTAACCGAGCCCGACGTCCTTCAGCGCCTGGAGCTTGCGTCTGAGATCGGGATACTCGAGAAAGAGTTCGAAAGCCTCGTCGATCGTCGTTGCCAGAAGGTCAGCTACGGAACGACCCTTGAACTTCACGTCCATCAGTGGCTTGATAAATCTCTTGCCGCCACAGTCCTCGCAAGGCAGTTTGATCTCGGCCATGAAGTGCATGTCGATCGCGATTTCGCCCTCTCCTTTGCAGGTGGGGCAACGCCCGCCATCGACGTTGAAAGAGAAGTGCCCGGGAGTGTAGCCGCGGCTGAGAGCAACGGACTGTGAGGCGAGGATCTTGCGGATCTCGTCCCAGGCTTTCAGGTAGGTGGCTGGGTTGGAACGAGAGTTCTTGCCGATCGGTTTCTGGTCGAGGAGGATGACCTGATCGAGATGCTCGGTTCCGGTCAGCTGGTCGAAAGCCCCGCTCCCGGATGGAAGGGTTTCGTCAGAATCCTCTCCGTTTTCGCTGTGATTCCCGGACTGAAGTCTTTGAGTGAGCGCCGGTGCGAGGGTTTGGTGAATCAAGGTGGTTTTTCCGGATCCGCTCACACCCGTCACGACGACCAGACGTTGGAGCGGAAACGTGACGTCAAGGTTTTTGAGATTGTGTTCCCGACAACCCGTGAGCCTCAATTCCGGAACGGATCCGGTGCGGAGTGGATAGCGACGCACGGGACGAGTGCCTCCAGGCGCCAGGAAACGGGCGGTTCGCGCACGGGGTGAGCGGGCGACTGTAGCGGGGGTACCCATCGCGATGAGCTCCCCGCCTTTTCTGCCGGCTTCGGGACCGAGCTCGATGATCCAGTCGGCATCCTCGAGGATCCGGGTCTCATGTTCGACGACCACCAGGGTATTTCCCTGGTCACGGAGCTCACGAAGGATCTCGAGGAGTTTCTCGGTGTCGACCGGATGGAGCCCGATAGTGGGCTCATCCAACACATACAAGGTCCCGCAAAGTCCGTTACCGAGATGAGTGGCCAGGTTGATTCTCTGGAACTCGCCCCCCGATAAAGAACGGGTCAGTCGATTCAAGGTCAGGTAGGGGACCCCGATGCGGCACAAGAATCCCAGCCTGCGGAGGATTTGCGGATGGAGGTCTTTCAGGAGTTCCTGTTCGGCTGAAGAGTAGTCGAGCTTCTCGAACCACTGGAGGAGGTCCTTCAGTGAGAGACGGAGGAGCTCGGGAAGATTTTTTCCACGCACCCTGATGTCCAGGGCCTCCGATTTGAGCCTGGATCCGAGGCAAGTGGTGCACTCCACCGGAGTTTGATAGCGCCTGATGAAAATCCGGACATGGAACTTGTAGCGGTAGTCTTCGAGATCCTTGAAAAACTCGAGGACGCGCGCCCAAACCCATTTTCTCTGGGTTGCGGTCAAACCCGACCAATTTTGACCGGTCCGGATGCCCTCTTTCTGACAGCGCTTCAGAAAGGTCCTGAACTCGGACTCCGAAGATGGCTTGTCGAGTGGATCGATCGCACCTTCATCCAAGGCGAGCTTGGGGTCCGGAATGACTTTTTTCTCATCGATCTCGAGCGTGAATCCGAAACCGTTGCAGGTCTGGCAGGCCCCGAGCGGGCTGTTGAATGAGAACAAATTGGGGGAGGGGCGCGTGTAGCGCGTGCCGCAATCGAAACAAGCGAAACCGGTCTGGTGAACCCGGGCCTCAAGAGTCTCAAGGTCGACCACGCTCAGTTTCTGAGAGCCGAACTTGAGCGCCTGTTCAAAGGAGTCATCAAAACGTGTCCGGGTGTCCGGATCGACCGGTGAGTCACTCAGATCGAAGCGATCCATCAGAAGATGAATCTCACCGGCGATGAGAGACTCGCGGCTCAGTCCCTCCGGTACCGGATCCTCGAGGAGGTGCCATTTCCTGGACCGGGTCCAGAATACCCTTCGGAAGCCTTGTTCGGCGAGGATGGCAAAATAATTCTCGACGAAACTCCGGTTCTTGTCTTTCCCGTCCAACGAGAGTTCGAGTGGTGAACACAGAGCGAATTTTTTTCCTTGCCCCCGATCCCAAAGTGCACGCGATAACTGGGTCGGAGTGATGTCGATCACTTTTGCGTCACATACCTTGCAGATCAGTGATCCGGCTTTTGTGAAGAACAGGCGGAGAAAGTCGAGCATCTCCGTTTGTGTCCCGACCGTGCTCCTCGAATTGAGTACGGTGTTCCGTTGCTCGAGCGCGATAGCCGGAGGGATGTTTTCGATCGAGTCGAGTTCGGGCTTCGGCATTTTTTCGAGGAATTGCCGGGTGTAGGTCGATAGACTCTCCACATACCGGCGTTGCCCCTCAGCGTAGAGGGTCTCGAAGGCCAGAGTGGACTTGCCACTCCCCGAGAGTCCGGTGATGACAGTCAGGCGACGCCTCGGGATTTCAAGGTCGAGGTTTCTTAAATTGTTCTGCTTGACCCCGTGGAGGCGGATCGGTGATTCGGATTTCATAGGTTTTGGGCAGTTGTCAGGTTTTTATACACCCACCGGAGGTGGGGATCCAAGGATTAGCTCCTCAACCCGGATAATTTCGCTTTGGTGCAAAGCGGGATTTGGTACGGACCTTGCTCATAGCTCGCGCGGAAGGAAGGGTCACTATGGACTCCTCGAAAAAAAATTGGTCCCATTATGCTTGGTTCTTGGGAGGCTTTTTGATCGGTTTGACCTTGATCAGCCTCGGCCATGCCTCCAAAACCGGCGGGAAGCGTTCCCTTCCGACCGGTCCGTTGAATGAGATCCGCAGCAAGAAGCTCTCGGTTCCCGAGATGGATGCCGAGTTCGGCCGCCTGAAGGCCCTCGAGTCGAGGTATGCCGAGAGTCCAGAGCAACAAAAAAGGCTCCGGGCGTCGACGGCGCGTACCGCCCGAGGCTCCGCTTTGCCGTCCAGGCGAAGAAACTGATCAGAGTGCGTCGCCGTTTTTGAACAGCTCAGGGTGCTCCGTGAACCGGCGCATGTCACGGGCTATACGAGATGCGTGCATGCCGTCGATGTACCGGTGGTCGAATGCTCCGCAGAGTCGCACAAAGCGCTCGAGCCGGGTCCGGGTCACGTTTCCGGCTTCGTCGGTGTCGTAGACCGGCGCACGGTAGATCGCTCCAACCGCGATGATCGAAGGGACCCCCGAAGGGGGAAACAATGCAGGCAATGCGAAGTCGAGTCCCAGTGAGCCCACATTGGTGATGAGTAAAGATCCGAAGGCGTTCCTCGGAATGCCGAGGAGCGGGCTCCACAGGTTGAGGGTCCGGATGATCCACTGGAGCAGTCCGACCGCGGAAGTCTGGAGAAATCCGGGAACCCATCCGCTCAGTTTTTTGATTCCCGAGAAGGCCGGATCACTTTGGCCACGGATCTGCCTGGCCGTAGCGTTCAATTCCGTGGCGATCTGGATCACCGACTTCAAGTGCGCGTCCCGGACGATTCCCGAGGAAAGATCGTGGCGGTGCTTCAGTCCGAAATCCGCCTCCTCATCTTCGATAGCCACCTGGAAAGAGAGGTCCACCGACTTCCGCGGGTAAAACTTCCCGAAACGGAGCTCGCAGTTCAGTTCCGGATGGAGGGCCATCACCTCAGCGAGCATTTTTCCAATGAAATGGGTGATGGTGAGCTTCTCCTCGGTCCGGGTTCTCAGGGTTTCGAGGTAGGAGAGGGCTTTCTCGACATTAAGTTCCAGGACGCCATAAATGGTGGGATTGTCAGGTGCACTCCAGCTTCCGACTGCCAGACGACGGAATTTGGTCGGCTTTTGCGGCGGGCCGAAGGGCTTGTTCGTCTGGAGGATGGCCATATGGCAAGATTCTGCACGAAAGCGGACTCTCCGGCGAGGGGTTTTTGTGTTAGGGTCGGCGCATGGCGCTTGAATATTCGACTGCTTCGGTACCGGGTTCGGAAGCCCCGCCGTTTTCCTTGCGGGGTGTCGACGGGAAAACCTACGGGTTGGACTCCTTCATCGACCGGAAGGGACTCCTCGTGGTGTTCATGTGCAATCACTGCCCTTATGTGATTGCAGTTCATGAGAGGCTTTCACGTCTGGCACAGGAGTATGCCCCCCGCGGGATCGCAGTGATCGGCATCAACTCGAACGATCCGCTCTACAAAGAAGCTGACAGCTTCGAGAACATGGTGGTGACGGCGAAGGAGTGGAAGCTTCCTTTTCCTTATGTGTTCGATGAAACCCAGGCGGTGGCCCGGGCGTATGATGCAGTCTGCACTCCCGACCCCTACCTTTACGAGAATGTGAATGGAAAATTCCTGCTTCGCTACCGGGGAAGGATCGACGATTCCTGGCAGGATGAATCCAAAGTGAAGCGACAGGATTTGCGTGAAGCCATGGAGATCCTCGCCTCGGGCAAGAGCACCTTCGATGAGAAGGCGATTCCCTCCATGGGTTGCAGCATCAAGTGGAAAGAGCTCACTGCTGCCGCACTCGAAAGGAAAAAGAAATGACCGGTGTGACGGGGTCGAGGAAGCTCTTTTTCAATTTCCAGATTTTCAGCCTGGTTTATTGCTTGGCCGTGATTTTGTGGGGAGCCTATGTCCGGGCGACCGGATCGGGAGCCGGTTGCGGGGATCATTGGCCGCTTTGTAACGGACAGGTGATTCCCACCGCACCGAAGGTCCAGACCGTGATCGAGTTCGCCCACAGGCTCTCGAGTGGACTGTCGCTGGTCTGGGTGGTGATCTCGTTTGTTTGGGCCAGAAGAATCTCCGATCGTCACTCCCTGGTGAGAGCTGCCGCCCGATGGTCCCTGATTGCGATCGTTCTCGAGGCCCTTCTCGGGGCCGGGTTGGTCCTTCTGAAACTGGTCGAATTCGATCAATCCGTGGCTCGAGCGGTTTCCATCGCGCTTCATTTGGTGAATACGATGTTCCTCCTGGCTTGCCTGACCTCCACCCTCTGGCTCGCTCGGAATCCGGGTGATTTTGAATCGCCACCCCGTCGCTTCCTGCCGCGTGATCTCTCTTTCTGGTTCAGTGCGGGGCTTTTCCTGATGCTCGGAATGAGCGGGGCGGTCACTGCACTCGGAGACACGCTGTTTCCGGCCAAAAGTCTTGCTGCGGGAATCGCGGCGGATTTCGACCAAAACTCACATTTTACAGTCCGTTTGCGGATTCTTCATCCGATTCTGGCGACGCTATGGATCGGGTCCGTATTTTATTGGAGCCGGAAGCTTGAAGCGATCGAGTTCAACCGCGTTCGCAATTTTTTGCTGGGAGGGGTGATTCTCCAGTTTTTACTCGGCCTCCTGAACTGGATCCTGATGGCTCCAAATTGGATGCAGCTGGTGCATCTGCTGGTCGCGGATCTCGTCTTCATCGCTCTCTGGATTTCAGGAATCACCCATGAAACTCGAAAAAGTCGTTTCTAGACCCAGAGTCGGAGTCTGGGTCTTCATTCTCATTCTCGGATTGATTTTCGCCGGTTACATGGCGACCAGTTACAATGTCGAATTGGTCCACAATATCTCGTGGGAGCAAACCCCTTGGGGCAAAATCGTGATCGGCGCGGTCGGGTTCATCGGGATCATCGGTTCGCTCATCCTGTTTTTCGCGCGCTTGCTCAGGGAGATGCGGATCAGTCAGGTCCAGGCCGATTTTCTGGATCGGATTTCGCACGAACTCCGCACCCCTCTGGCCTCGCTGACCCTGGTGTCGGATCTGCTCAAACATCCCGATCAGTCTCTCAGTGAAGAGGAACGTTCCCGGCTCTGGACCTCGCACGGTGCGGAGCTTGATCGGCTCCGGTCTGACGTGGAGCTGCTTCTCCAGGCGGCCCGCCTCAGAGAGTCACGCCTCAAGGTGAATTTAGCCCGGGTGGATTTGAACGAGTGGATGCGTGACCGGTGGAGGAGTTTCGAAGACCTGCTCGGTCAGGAGTCCGAGATCCGGCTCACGGGAGATCCGTTTCCCCGGTCGGTCCTGATCGATCCGGTGTTGTTTGAACTCATTTTCCGCAATCTGCTGGATAATGCGCGGAAGTTCGCTCTCGGCAAGCCCCGGGTCGAAGTCCGTTTCAAGACGGTGCATTCCAGGTTTTTTTTCTGGAAGACCCGCTGGCGGATTGCTGTCGAGGATCAGGGCCTCGGTTTCGCTCCCGGGCGGGAGAAGGTCCTGTTCAAGCGCTTTTCTAGGTTGGAAGGGGATGCCGAAGGCCGGAAGACCCACTCCATTCCCGGTACCGGATTGGGCCTGTACCTGTCGGCCAGTGCTTCGAAAGCCATGGGCATCACCTTGAGCGGCCGGAGTCTGGGTGAAGGGCGCGGGGCCCAGTTCATCATCGAGGGTTTTTTCGCATGATGCGGGTCTTGCTCGTCGAGGATGAGTTGGTACTCGGGGATACGATCGTGCTCTCGCTGAAGAAGATGGGCATTGAATGCGATTGGGCCAAAACATTGAAAGAAGCCGGAAAGTGTCTGGCGACGCGCTCCTATTCCCTTTGGATCCTGGACCGGAATCTGCCGGACGGTGAGGGGACGGTTCTGCTTTCCCATCCCCGTCGCTCCAAGTCCCTGGTATTGATCCTGAGCGCGAAGTCCGGGGTGGAGGAGAGAATCCAAGGACTCCGGCTCGGAGCGGATGATTACCTTCCCAAACCCTTTTCTTTTCGGGAGCTCGAAGCGAGGCTCGAGGCACTTGGGCGGAGAGTCCCTGCCCCCACCTCCGAGGAAAAACGGAGCGGATGGTGGCTGGATCCTGGAACCCTGACTTTGCATACCGAGCGTAACCCGGTTCAATTGACTCCGCTCGAGTACAAGTTTGTCGCCTATCTCCTGGAGAGAGAGGGGGATATCGTCAGCAAAGATCGCCTGCTCAAGGATGTCTGGGGTTTCACCTTCCTTCCCAAAACCCGTACCGTTGATTATCTGATCACCCAGCTCAGGAAACGGATTGAGCCCGATCCGGAGCGTCCCCAGCACCTTCTCACCATCCGGGGCGCCGGGGTGAAGCTCCTCACCTGAGTGCTTTACAACGGTGCGTTTCCGGAGTAAAACCCGCTCCGCATGGTGTCGGGTGTCGTGCGTCAAAGTCGTTTATGGGTTCTGGTCCTCCTCGGTCTCTCGTCGTGTGGTCCACAGCGAGCGCCTTCTCTTTTGATTCAAGCTACCGGGTATTCCGGTAACTCGTTGAATCAGCTGAAACCGCAGGTTCCGGATGGCGTACCGGTAGACGCTGACACAAGCTTTGTCATGCACGATTGGGAGAACGGGGCCGTGCGCCTGGAACTGCAGGGAGCCGATGCGGACCTGGTCTTCCGTAAACTGGCGCTGGCAGAGGAACAAGCCCAAGGTCGTAAGGGCATCTCCTCTAAAACGGGGATCCATCTGCAGTGCTTAAAGCGCACCCGAGGGACCCGTTGTGTCCTGGCCTTGCACCTTCCTGAGGGGGCACCGGTGCCGGTCCGGGCAGCGGGTGATCTGATCACCGCCGATCCGGAGCCGCGGAAACCGGAGGAAGCCGGTGAGCTGGTCGAGGTTCATCCCGAAGAAGCGGGGGGACATTTGACCCTGAAAATCCCTCTTTTGTATTCTCAAGTTCTCTATCAGCAACTTCCGGATACGGGAGTCGGTACCCGGATGGGGAGCCATGTGACCTGCACCAAGGGCCAGACGGTCTCCTGTTGGATGGACATCGACCCCAAGCAGGCTTCGCTGTTTCCGATGAAGGGCAGGAACTGAGTGCCCTCTCCTGCCCGAAACGTCTATGCTTCTCCCGGTCGGGCGGGTGGAACCCTCATTCGTCAAGTCATCCGGACCTTCAAGCAAGAGCGTGTGACCTTGCCCTTGCAGGGGCGCGTCTTGATTGCCGTGTCCGGTGGGGTTGACTCCATGGCCTTGGCCCATCTCCTCTCGCGTTACGGCCGCAAGATCGTTGCGCCCGGTCAAATCACTCTTTTGCATTTGGATCATGGATGGAGGCCCGAGTCAGCGAGTGAAGAACCGGAGACGGTTCGCCAGCTTTCGGTGTCACTGAACGTGGGTTTTTTGGGGCAGCGCTTGCCGGCTCCGAAGGGCAAAGGTCTTGAAAGCCGGAATCTCGAGGAAGATGCACGATTGAAGCGGCAAAGGGTTTACCGGTCCTTGGCAGGAGCGGGTAAGCCTTACTCGATGGTGTTGACCGCGCACCATCGGGACGATCAGGCCGAGACGGTGCTCTTCCGGTTTTTGCGCGGAGAGTTGCTCGAGCTCGGAGGCGGCATTTTATTTCAAGACGGCAACAGTTTGCGGCCGTTTCTTCAGGTGAGCAAATCACAAATCCGGGCCTATGCGGCGGAGGAGGGCCTCGATTGCCACGAGGATCCCACCAATGCCGACCCGAGACGATTCCGTGCCTGGGCTCGGGGGCGTGTGTTTCCGCTCCTCGAGGAACATTTTCCGGCGGTCCGTGACGTGCTCGCCAAATACCCCGAACGACTGGTTGCCCGATCCGGGGGAGGCATGTTGCAAAGCGTGAAGCTCGGCGTGGAATTGGCGATCGGAAGGCCCCTCGGACGGGCCCAAGTGGAGGAGCTTCGTGCCCAGTTGTCAGGTGTTGCTCGACGCCGTGCGCTCAGTCTTCCTGGTGGAGTGCGTCTCCGACCTGTGAAACAGGGCTACCTGATCGAGAATCTTGATCTGCGAGATCAAGGCTAAAGATTTGTTTTTTCAAGGTCTGTGTGGTGAAATCAGGTCTGGACTCGTTTACACGAGAAAGGACCCCTTATGAAAGGTTTCGGACGCGCAGCCGCGCTCTGGTTGTCGGTATTCCTGATCTTCGCGATTCTGTTCAAGGCGGTGGACTCGAACCAGCGCCCGAACAAGGCGTTGAAGTTTTCCCAGTTCATCGAGCTGGTCCAGCAGGGCAAGGTGGCAGAGGTGACTTTCAAGAACGAAGACGTCATCGTCGGGAAGCTGAAAGAACCGGTCGACGGTCGGACCTCCTTTGAAACCGTGGGGGACACCAAAAATCCGGTGTTCACCGAGATCTTGAAGGCCAACAAGCTCATTCCTGACTACGAACAAGCGGAGAAGACGCCCTTCTGGCAACAGATGCTCGTTTCCTGGTTCCCGATGCTTCTCCTGTTTTTCGTGTTTTTCATTTTCATGCGGCAGATCCAGTCCGGCGGTGGCAAGGCGATGAGCTTCGGTAAGTCCAAGGCCCGGATGCTCAATGAATCGAACCGCAAGTTCACTTTCAAAGATGTGGCAGGAGCGGAAGAGGCCAAGCAGGATCTCGAGGAGATCGTTCATTTTTTGAAAGATCCGAAGAAGTTCACCCGCCTCGGAGGTCGAATCCCGAAGGGCGTTCTGCTGATGGGGCCTCCGGGAACCGGAAAGACCCTCTTGGCCAAGGCGGTTGCCGGTGAAGCCGGTGTGCCGTTCTTCTCGATCTCGGGCTCCGATTTCGTGGAGATGTTCGTCGGTGTGGGTGCTTCGCGAGTCCGTGACCTGTTCGAGCAAGGGAAGAAGCACGCTCCCTGTATTATTTTCATCGACGAGATCGATGCGGTTGGGCGTCATCGGGGCGCGGGCCTCGGCGGCGGTCATGACGAGCGCGAGCAGACCCTGAACCAACTGCTGGTCGAGATGGATGGCTTTGAAGGCAATGAGGGCGTGATCCTGGTGGCGGCCACGAACCGTCCGGATGTGCTCGATCCGGCCTTGCTCCGTCCCGGACGTTTTGATCGTCGGGTTGTGGTGTCCAACCCCGATCTGAAGGGACGCGAGGAGATCCTGAAGGTACACACCCGCAAAGTGCCACTCGATCCGAAGGTGGAATTGAGCATCATCGCCCGTGGTACTCCCGGGTTTTCGGGCGCTGACCTCGAGAACCTCGTGAACGAAGCGGCCCTGATCGCTGCACGCAAGGATAAAAAATTTGTCGAGCTCCATGACTTGGAGGATGCCAAAGACAAGGTGCTGATGGGCTCCGAACGGAAGAGTCTCGTGCTTTCCGAGCAGGAACGCAAGACGACCGCCTTCCATGAGGCCGGTCACACCCTGGTCGGGCGTTCGCTCCCGGGTACGGATCCGATTCACAAGGTGACGATCATTCCTCGCGGGATGGCCCTGGGGGTGACCCAGACCCTTCCACGTGAAGACCGGGTCAGCATGGACAAGGTGAAAGCCGAGAACATGATTGCTTTCCTGATGGGGGGGCGGGTCGCGGAGGAAGCGGTATTCAATCAGAAGACCACGGGTGCCGGTAACGATATTGAACGAGCCACCGAGTTCGCCCGAAGGATGGTTTGCGAGTGGGGGATGAGTGACATCCTCGGGCCGCTGACCTTCGGAAAGAAGGAAGAGGCCATCTTCCTCGGTCGGGAAATCTCCCAGCATCGGGACTACAGTGAACAAACGGCCCAAACCATCGATCGCGAGGTCCGCGATATCGTGGAACGCAATTACCAGCGGGCTCGCCAACTGGTGGCGGAGAACATCGCTGCTCTCCACCGGATCGCTGAAGCCTTGCTCGAGTACGAAACCATTGACGGTGAGGAAGTCGATCGCCTGATCCGTGGAGAGAAGATCGAGCGCGCTCCGAAGAATGCCGGGACTGACCCTAAGCCTGAAGGGGGAGGCGCTGCGCCCGCGCCCGTGATGGCCTGATGCGGGAGTTGCTCGCGAACCTGCATTCGAGTTTCAGGCAGGAGGATTTGCTCGATATCGCCATCGTGGCGTTCATCGTGTACCGCCTGCTGAATCTGATCCGGGGAACGCGGGCAGTCCAGATGCTGATCGGGCTCGGGGTGCTGACCGCTGGGTTCGTTCTGTCGAGCCAGTTCGAGTTCTATGCGACCCATTGGTTGCTCAGTAATTTCTTCGATTACTTCGTTTTCATCATCATTGTCCTGTTTCAGGACGATTTGCGCCGTGCGCTCACCCGGATGGGAAGGAACCCCTTCCTGTATTCAGCGGAGAGCGAGAACCAACTCGAGATGGTGGATGAGATTTCACGCGCTGCGACCCAACTCGCTCGCGATCACATCGGTGCTCTCATTGTGATCGAGCGGGAAAACGGTCTCAAGAATTTCATGGATACCGGGTCCAAGGTCGATGCCAGGGTCCGTGCCGAGCTGCTGTATTCGGTTTTCCTTCAGGAGTCGCCCATTCATGACGGGGCCGTGATCATCACCGGAGACCGTCTCGCTGCCGCAGGTTGTTTTCTTCCGCTCTCGAAAAACACAGAAATCGATCGCGGACTTGGCACGCGTCATCGGGCGGCTTTTGGTCTGACCGAGGAGACTGATGCCATCGTTGTTTTGGTGAGTGAGGAGGCCGGTCAGGCCCATATCGTGCAGAGTGGGGAGATGATCCGGAATCTGACTGAAAGCCAGATCCGCGACACGCTCGCCCAACTGTTGAATCTGAATTCGCCGGAGCAACCGCTCCCGAACCGGATCCGGAATTTCATCCAGACCGTACGTGGAAAAGGTGAGGTCGAACGATGAGACGCTGGGTGCTCGGTCCTTTTCACGTTCTTTGGAGCATGATTCGCTACCAGTGGCCCATGAAGCTCGCCTCCATCGTGATTGCTCTCACGGTCTGGGTGCTGGTGTTCGGTTCGCAGACGATCGAGATCACAAAAGAGATCCCGTTCGAGGCCGTCATGCCCGAGGATCAGATTCTGGTCGATCCGGTTCCTGAAAAGATCACGTTCAAGCTCTCCGGACCCAAGGCATTTTTGCGCTCCATCCAGAACCGGATGGAGGAGCCCATCCGGGCAGTGGTGAAGGGGGCGAAATCCGGGGTCCAGACCCATCGGATTTTCAGTGATGCGATCAAGTTGCCCCTCGGAGTGAAGGTTTTGTCGATCACCCCTAATGCTGTGCAATTGCGCTACGAGGAGTTGAGGAAAAAATTGATCCCGGTCCGAGTGACCTTCACCGGAGAATTGCCAGATGGCCTGAAATCCAGCCGGATTGAGGTCAACCCATCGGGAGTCAAGGTGAAGGGCCCGAAGAGCAGGATGGGAGATCTCGAACAGATCCTGACCGTGCCGGTAGATTTGTCGGCGTTGCATGAAACATCGGTTCTTCCCCTTGCGTTCGATTTCAAATCTCTAGGTGTCGATGTGGACGGGGTCTTACCCGAGCTGTATGTGGAAGTCCAAGGTCGAGGTCAGGCGTTCCGGGTGAGGCATGTACCCGTCAAGGTGAAACCGGCCGGGAAGGCGAAGGTCGCTGACGAAGAGGTGACCGTGATCATCCGGACCGAACCGGGCGAGAACGTCAAGATTGAGGGCGATCAGATCTCGGCACTCGTGGATGTGCGGGATGTGCCGGAGGGTGAGTACTTGAAATGGATCCGCGTCCAGCTTCCCGAGCGGGTGCATTTGGTCCGCGTGATTCCCCCTTTGACCCGTGTGGTGGTGAAGAAACCATGATGAAGAAGCGATTGTTCGGAACTGACGGAATCCGCGCCGAGGCGAATGTTTATCCCATGACCGGTGAGGTGGCCATGCGGGTGGGAAGAGCCCTGGTGTATTCCCTGCTACGCGAGCGTGATGCCTGGAGGTCCGGTTTCGGGGATCCGTTCAGGAAGAGTGGCAATGCTTCGAAGATTAAAATTGTCATCGGCAAGGACACGCGTCGTTCCGGGTATATGATCGAGCAGGCTCTTGCCTCCGGTGTTTGTGCGATGGGGGGTGAGGCGATCCTACTCGGGCCTCTGCCGACTCCGGGTGTTGCTTTTGTGGCCCAGAGCATGCGGGCCCATGCCGGTGTGATGATTTCAGCCTCACATAACCCGTTCCATGACAACGGAATCAAGATTTTCGGTCCAGATGGTTTCAAGGCTCCGGATGCGGTTGAGTCGGTGATCGAACAATTGGTGGCGGATCCCACCCGGATGGATGCGGAGCTCCCGAGAGGAGCCGATATCGGCCGGGCTTACCGGATCGAGGAGGCCCACGGACGGTATATTGTTTTCTTGAAATCCAAGTTCCCGGATCATGCGGATCTCTCGGGAATGCGAATCGCTTTGGACTGCGCGAACGGGGCTGCCTACAAGGCCGCACCGATGGCCTTCGAGGAGCTCGGCGCTGTCTTGACGACGATCGGGGTCTCTCCGAATGGGACCAATATCAACCACGAGATCGGTGCATTATACCCGGAAAAAATGGCCGAACTGACCCGCCGATCCAAGTCACAGATCGGGATCGCGCTCGACGGAGATGCTGACCGGGTGATCCTCTCTGATGAGAATGGTGAGATCCTCGACGGCGATGTGGTGATCGGGCTTTGTGCATTGGCCATGAAAGAGCGGGGGGAGCTCAAGCAGGACGCGATCGTGACCACCCCCATGTCGAATATCGGTCTCGAGCTCGCGCTCAGAGAAAAAGGCATCATCATGCACCGGGCGAATGTCGGAGATCGCTTTGTCGTGGAGAAGATGCGCACCGAGGGGATCAATCTGGGGGGAGAACAGTCCGGGCACATCATCTTTTTGGATTCATCGACCACCGGGGATGGTGCGCTTGCCGCGCTGAAAGTGCTCGAGATCATGCAGAAGACGGGAAAACCTCTATCCGAGCTCAAACAAGGGATCCGTTTGTTCCCTCAAACACTTCTGAATCTCAAGGTCCGCGATCGAAAGGACCTTGAAACATTGGACTCCTATCAGAAGACCCTCAGAAGATGCCGGGATGGTCTAAAAAAAGGCCGCATCTTTGTACGCTATTCGGGAACGGAGCCCAAGCTCCGGATCCTGGTGGAGAGTGAGAGCTCTGTGACCAATGAACGTATTGCCAACCAACTGAAAGAATCACTCATCGAGGACCTCGGACAATGAACACCACGCCTTGGCTCATCCCACGATTGGGAGTCAACATCGATCACATCGCAACACTCAGGCAGCTTCGTGGGACACCCTATCCCGATTTGCTCGAAGCTGCGGCTCTGGTGAAAAAAGCCGGCGCCCATCAGATCACCATTCATTTACGCGAAGATCGTCGGCACATTCAGGATGCCGACGTGATCGCTCTCAGGAAAAAAGCGGAGCTTCCGCTCAATCTAGAGTGTGCGCTCGCCCCTTCCATGCTGAAGATCGCGTTGAAAGTGAGGCCGGAGTGGGTCTGTCTCGTTCCCGAGCGTCGGGAAGAGTTGACCACTGAGGGCGGGCTCGATGTGAAAAAATACCGAGCCCGGATCAAGAAAGCGATCAGTGATTTCAAGAAAAAGGGAATACGCGTTTCTCTGTTCATCGAGCCGGATGCTGCAGCGGTGAAGCTTTCAAAGGAACTCGGTGCGGATGCCGTCGAAATCCATACCGGAAAGTACTGCAATGCCACCCAGAAGTTTTACGGTAAGAATAGCAAGAAGATAGAAAAGTCGGAGTTCATCAAACTGAAGGATGCGGTTCGTGCCGGACGCGAGGTCGGGATCCATCTCCATGCAGGACACGGGTTTGATTTTAAGAATGTGAGAAAAATCGCCGCTCTTGATGTGATTGAAGAATTCAATATCGGCCATGCCATTGTTTGTCGGGCCGCTTTGGTCGGTCTCGAACAGGCGGTTCGCGAGATGGTTGCCGCCATTCATGCTCCATAGGAGAGAGAGTCCATGTACCAGCTGAGAATCTGCACCAATGAGGAGATGAGGACGCTTGATCGCACTGCCGAGACCGAAATGGGTATCGGTCCGGTCCTGTTGATGGAAAACGCAGGGCGCGCGGCGAGCGAGATCATCGTGAGAGAATATCCTCGAGCCGGACTCGATCATGAGATCTTGGTTTTTGCCGGCAAGGGAAATAACGCCGGTGATGCTTTTGTAGTGGCCCGCCAGCTGCTCGGACTCGGACGTAAGGTCCGGGTTTTCCATCTCGTCAAAGGATCTGAATACAAGGGTGCCACCGCTGAGAATTTCAAGATTCTCCAGCGGATGAAAGCCAAAATGACCCACATCGTGGAAGCGCAGGAGATCGAAGCGTTTTTAGCGCAAGCCGGGGGTTTCGATCTGGCGATCGATGGGATCATCGGGACAGGACTCAAGGGGGATCTTGAGGGGCACTTCTACGACGTGATTGAAATCATGAACCGGCACTTCCAGGAGATTGTCAGTCTCGACATTCCGACCGGAGTGAGTGGGGATTCCGGTCAGGTGAAGGGCATTGCGATTGAAGCTTCCTTGACCATCTCATTCGGATTCCCCCGGCTCGGACATTTTCTTCCACCCGGGGCCAACACCCGTGGCAAGCTCGTGAATGTCGATATCTCACTTCCGCACCGGTTTTCGGTAGAAGGAGATAAGTTTTTACTTCAGGCCAAGACCGTGGCCCGGAAGATTCTCAGGCGGGATCGATACGCCCATAAAAACACCTTCGGTCATGTTCTTCTGATAGGCGGTTCTCCCGGGCGGACCGGGGCGATTGCGATGGCTACGCATGCAGCACTCCGGACCGGAGCCGGCTTGGCGACTGCGGCCACTTGGGGTGATTCCATCCGGGATCTTGTGTCCCAAGTTCCGACCGAAGCGATGACTTTGTCCATTCCGGGAACCGAGCGTGATTATGAGCGATATTCGGAGCAGCTCTCCCAGTTTTCGGCATTGGTGTTGGGACCGGGCATGGGAAATCGTCCCGAAGCGAGGAAGTTGCTCGAAAATGTTCTCGGGTATTTTCCCGGGCCGGTGGTGCTCGATGCTGATGCGCTCAACCTGATTTCCGAGCATGGGATGCATGCGCTCTGTCAGCGCCGTAAGGCACCGACCGTATTGACCCCCCATCCGGGAGAGATGGCCAGATTGGTCGGCTGGAAGAAAGACCAAGTCGTCAACGATCCGATCGGGGCGCTGAAGCGTGCGGTGGATCTGACGCATTCAGTGGTCCTGCTCAAGGGCGCTGCGACCCTGATGCTTTCTCCTGATGAAACCATGTATCTCAATCATTTTCCAAACTCGGGCATGGCCACAGCGGGCTCGGGAGACGTCTTGGCCGGGATGATCGGCGGGTTACTTGCACAGGGCATTCCCGGATTCGATGCGACTCAGGTGGGCGTCTACCTCCATTCACTTGCCGGCGCGCGGGCTGCCCGCAGAGTGAGTCCCCGGGGGATGATGGCGGGTGATATCATTCGCTCGATTCCAGGAGCTTATCTCGAACTCCAAAAACGTTATGGTGAAGAAGAAGAACCTCGTATGGCCCGACTGCTCTGAAAGCGGACTGCGGGAACGTTTGGCCGGCATTCTCGAGGAGGACTTCGGCCCGGACACCCTGGTTTTTCTGGAGGGTGAGATGGGAGCCGGCAAGTCCACACTGGCGCGAGTGGTGATCGAGTCACTTTGCCCCGGGGCGGTTTCGCACGGGAGTCCCACTTTTCCTCTGGTTCAGACCTACCGGGCATCCACAGGCATGCCGGTTTACCATATTGATCTTTACAGGCTGAGGGATCCTTCCGAGTTGGAGGATTCGGGAATCCTGGAGCAGTTTGAGGAACGGGGATGCCTGGTGCTGATCGAGTGGGGATCTTTGTTCAATGAAGAACTGCTCGTCTACACCGAGCATCCGGAGCGGATCGGCAAACGCGCCCTCCGGATTACTATCGAATCGGGCGAGGACGAAGTGAGAACCTACCGGATCACCGGTTAAGATGCAAAATCGATTTCGATTGAGCCGCTGTCGTCACCGGATTCTTTTTCTCCCGTTCCTTCGAGAAGGGTGTAAACCGTTTCTTTCTCCAGCAGCAGGGAGCGATTTGTGATCAAGACATACATGCGGGTCGAGTGGTCCCTCGAGCGAACAGTCTGAATCCACGCGTCATCCGGAGTACAGAACGCATCGGCCTCGAAATGATTTTTCTTTGCAGAGAATTCCTGGAAGGAAATGTTGATTCCGAGCACATCGAGTTCGATTTTCATGCCCCGGTAAGCCTCCTGCTGCCAGTCTTTGATTTCTCCCTGCGAGTGAGGAACGGCCTTGATGAAACGGAAACCGGATCCCTCATCCTCAAAGTGGAGTTCCATCAGGACACCGAGTCGTGAGAGTGGAGTGTCGGGATGGGCTGCGACGTCAACCTGTGAGGCGCTCATCGGGGCCTCGCTCACCGGAGTTTCAGTCAGCGGGATCTCGACAGAAAGCGAAACACCTTCACTCTCGGTTTCGAACGTTTCTGCAACCGGATGCTCCGGTTCGGGAGATCCCGATTGTTCTTGTTTGGCCCTGGAGGCCTCTCGCTCAAAAATCACTTGAGGATTCAAGAGCATGGTGACCCCGGGCACGGCAGAGCTGAATTCATCCACCACGATCGAACTGCTCGTCTCATCCTTTTTCTTCTGCGGATTGCCCATGTCAAAAATCCCTCATGTTCTGATCGGATCAATCGGGAATTTCTGAAGAACAAAGCGACATGAACTTGACGAATTTGAGTTGTTGTTATGTAATATCTTGTATTTATTGATATATATTTATTAATTCAACAGAGACAATATAGTTGACTTGAGCGGGCAAATAATGGTAAAACCCCTGAGCGCTCGGGTGTGTCATTCGAGCGGAAGTTCATGTCCCAAAACGCGCAGGAGGTAGTCAGATGCGTTTAACATCCAAAGGCCGTTATGCAGTCCGTGCCATTCTTGATCTCTCGTTCCATTCGAACGGGAAGCCCGTCCGCTTACAGGAGATTTCCGAGCGGCAGAACATTTCGCTCCATTATTTGGAGCAATTGTTCCGCAGGCTTCGTAAGGGCTCCGTGGTGAAATCCGTGCGTGGACCAGGGGGTGGCTATGTGTTGTCCCGGACCATGGATGAGATTTCGGTACGTGAGGTTCTGACCTCAGTAGGCGAAAATATCAATCCGGCCAAAGATTTGATCGGTAGCGGCGACCTGAAGAGTGACACGGTGGAATTTGTTCTCACCAAGTCTTATTTCGAGAACTTGGGTACCATCATGCAGGATTATCTGACCACGACTAGCGTGGGCGATCTGATCCGCAAGGCACGCGGCCAACAAGAGCTTCCGAAGTCGGGAACTCAGTTGCTGAACCGGAGCAGCTCCTCCGGAGCGGGAAGCGTGACACCGGATGTGGCAAAAGAACGTCCACTATCTTGATTACAACGCTTCCGCGGGTATCAGCCATTCGCTCAGGGACCGACTGATCTCGTTCTTGAAGAACGAGGAGTTGTACCTGGCGAATCCATCCAGCCGGCACCGTCCGGGTCAGAAAATCCAGCACCTCTTGTACGAGGCCTCCCTTGTGGTGGCACGGTCCTTGGGGCAGGCGGTTTCTCCCGACGAATTGGTCTGGGTTTCCTCCGGAACGGAGGCAAACCAAACCGTGATCCGGAGCTTGGAGCGGACCGTGGAGGGAATGATCATCGGTGCCGGTGAGCATTCCGCCAGCCACGATCTGCTCGAGGAACTGGGTGTCCCGTTCAAGGCGGAATTGCCCCTCCTTCCCGAGGGCGCTTACGATCTTGCGCGTCTTGCGGAGCTGTTGAAAGAAGCCCGTAGCCGGGGTCTCCGGTCGATCGGATTGAGCCTTTTCTGGGCGAACAATGAAACCGGCGTACTGACTCCGCTGGGGGAATTGTCCCGGATCATGCGTGAATCCGGGGTGGAGGTGCGCTTGCATCTCGACGGAGCCCAGGTTTGGGGAAAGATTCCTCTCGATGTCTCGGCTTCACCCGCGGACTTCGTGACCTTTTCATCGCACAAAATCGGTGCGCCGGCCGGTACCGGTCTCATTTGGAGACGCCCGGGAGCCCGGCTGGTTCCGCTTTTGACCGGCTCCCAGAATGGCGGTCTTCGGGGTGGAACCGAGAATGTGCTTGGCATTCTCGCCACGCGATTCGCGTGCGAGGAGTTGGACCCGGTCGGGTTTCAGCGCAAGACAGCTCCTTTGCAAAAAATGCTCGAAGAAGGGTTGGTTCGTATCGATCCTTCCATACAGATCTGGGGTTGGCAGGAACGCCGGATTACCAATACGACCCGTTTCAGTTTCAAACAATTCCAGTCATATGAGAACTGGATCGAGCTCCTTGACTTAAGGGGTTTCGCCGTCAGTCACGGAAGCGCTTGCAAGGCTAAAGTGATCGAGCCCTCCAGAGTGCTCTTGTCCATGGGGGCTACACGCGAGGCCGCGCTCAACTCGATCCGCGTTTCCTTGGGTCCTGAACACAGCTCTGCGGAAGTGGAGGGATTCCTGGGTGCTTTGTCGGGGATCCTCGAACAGAAGGGGCGTGGCTTGTGAAAATCCTGGTAGCCATCAGCGGAGGGCCGAAAAGTATCGTGACCGCCTGGCTTTTGAAGAAGCAGGGATTCCAAGTCCGTGGAATTCACTTCGACCTGAGTAGTTCGGAAAAACAGGCCGAAAGGATCCACGAGCTCGAACGTAAACTTGGCGTTCAGATCCAGTCTGTCTCGGTGCGCGAGGCGTGGCTTAGAATCGCGCGGTCCGAGCTTGAGACCTCAGAGGTCCAGGCTGCTCAGTTTTTGCCGAAAACCGTTTTTCATACTAAAGTGTTGTTGCCTCGTTTGCTCGAGGCGGCCGACTCTTACAAGACCGACCGTATAGCCGGTGGATATGCGGTGACTCTGCAGGAAGACCCGTCTGCCGGCTTGACCCGGGTGGTTCAGGGCGCGGGTTCCGACCTCGAGGCGGTTCTTTTATTGGTCGGGCTGGGACAAATCGAGCTCTCGAAAATGATGTTGCCGGTCGGATCTATTCCTTCGAGCATGCTGGAAAAGCTCGCTCTCGAAGTGGCTCCTGCCGAGATCACTCGCGAGTTCGATGTCGATTGGAAGCTCGTGGGACAGGATCCGGATCTGGTCCCTTCTGGCCGGAGCCGCATCCGCTACAAGGTCATGACGGAAACCCGCGAAGTGCTGGGTGAGTCGCCCGCTCATCTATTCGAAAACGGAGGGCTGTGGAAACACCCTCTCCACCCCGAGCGGATCTACCGGGTCAAAACTTTCTTCCGTTCCGAATCGGTGGTGGAAGTGGTTGAAGATTTCGATGCCGTCTACCGGGAAGTCCATCTCGATGAGGCCTATTGGTTTGTCAAACCGGATCCCGGAATGCGGGAAGTCCGCACCGGACTCCTGTTCCAAGGGGCGGAACGCCCCCTGCCTGTGAGGCTGGTCCAGTATGAGGGAAACCGGATGAAGGCGGTATTCGACGAACCTTTGAAGGTGGCGGATGTTTCGCTTGAGAATGGCCAGAGAGTGGTTTGGTTGGAGAACCAGGAGATTCTCGGTGGCGCAAGGATTCTGGTGATGAAATGAAGAAGCGTTTCCTGGTCAAGACACTCGGATGCAAGGCAAACTCGTCCGACGGGCAACAGATCGAGTCTGGGCTCCTCCGACACGGATGGAGTCCCGCGACAGGCGATGCTGATGCCGATGTCATTGTCGTCAATTCCTGTACGGTCACAGATGAGGCCGACCGGCAATCCCGTAAGCTCGTTCGGGATCTTGCGCGGAAGAATCCCGCGGTACGAGTGATTTATACCGGTTGTGGCGCCGAGGTCGATCCCGAATCGGCATTGAAGATCCCGGGTGTGAGTGCAGTGGTGGGCAATCAGGACAAGGATCGGGCTGCCGATTGGATTGTCCGACATCTTGAAGTCAACCCTTCCGAGCCCGAGATCCTCGGATCGGTCAGGGGATACGAGGAGTTCCGTTCGAGGCATCCGATCGACCGGGAGTGGGCGATGCCGTCGACAGGTGCGGAAGAACTCCTGAGTCTCGATCCGACCGCTTCGACATTCAGAACGAGGGCGTTCATCAAGATCCAGGAAGGTTGCAATGCTTTTTGCACCTATTGCGTGATCCCTTACGGGCGGGGTCCGGCCCGGAGCCTTTCGATCGAAAATATTGTGGAACAAGTGAGTCTCCTCAAGCAGGAGGGGATCCGGGAGGTGATTCTCACCGGTACCAATATCGGGGACTACGGAATCGATTGGTCAGACCGACCGAGAGTCGACGATTTGATTGAATCGATACTGACCCGGTCCGGCATCGAACGTTTGAGGGTCGGGTCTCTCGATCCGACCGAGATCTCAGAACGTATGGTCGGATTGATGGAGGATCACGAGGCCTTTTGTCCCCATTTTCATGTATCGGTTCAGCACACCGAGTCCCGCATTCTCAAGTTGATGAAGCGAAAGTACACGGTGTCAGAGGTGGAATCCTGCCTTGAGCGGCTCGCAACGATGAAACGACGCCCGTTTGTGGGCATGGACCTGATCACAGGGTTTCCGGGAGAGTCCGAAGAGGAATTCACTGCCATGGAAAACCGACTTCAGGGGCTCTACTGGTCGCGTCTGCATGTGTTCCCCTACAGTGAACGATCCGGCACTCCTGCCACCCGGCTTCCGGATCCGGTCGAATTCTCAAAACGGAAAGAGCGTGCCCGGCGCTTGCTCTCCATCAGTCTCGATCGCATGACTGGGCGGTTTTCGGAAGCCCGTGCCGGGGGTCGGGATCGGATCGACGGGGTGTTGATCGAGGGACGTGTCAAGGGTCCGGACGGCGCGAGGACCTGGCTGTCAGGTTACTCAAGAGACTACCAACGCGTGCTTTTGCCAGAGGAGGCCTTGTCTCCGGAAATTGCCAGGAACCGGGTGGTGCAGGTACGTGTGGGTCGTTGGTTCATCGACCGGGCATCGGGCGAAGTGTCTTGGATCGGAGAAACCCATGCCTGAACAGAAACCCCAGACACTCCAGGGCTTGCAGGATCAGATTCGCTATATATTCGGAGATCCCAGGTTGCTCATTCTGGCCATGACCCATGTCTCCTTCGGTCATGAGAACCATCAAGAGCGCCTTCCGGCCCAACGGAATAATGAGCGATTCGAGTTTCTCGGAGATTCGGTTCTCGGGCTCGTGATCTCGGATTTGCTCCTTGAGGCCTTTCCGGAGGCTAGCGAAGGGCAGTTGTCCAAAATGCGTGCTGCAGTGGTGAATGAGAAGACCTTGAGTGAGATCTCGAAGAGTCTCCGCTTGAGCGGATTGATGTTGCTGGGTAAAGGGGAACTCAGGTCAGGGGGGCACGAGAAGGCCTCGATCCTGTCGAGCGCGTTCGAAGCTCTGATTGCCGCGATTTACATCGATGGAGGCTTCAACGCCGTTTATCCGGTGGTTCGCTACCTTTTCGCACCTTTGTTCCGCGCCGACTCTAACGCGATTTCTTTCCAGGATCACAAAACACGGTTGCAGGAGTTGATCCAGAGCCGGTTCCGTCTGACGCCCACTTACCATTTGACCGCATCCGCTGGGCCCGACCATGCCAAGGTGTTCACTGTCGAAGTGCGGGTGAAGGATCGCGTCCTCGCATCGAGTGAAGGATCGTCGAAAAAAGATGCCGAACAAAATGCGGCCTGTGAGGCCCTCCGGATCCTTCCGGAAATCGAAGGGGGATTCGAAAAATGAAATCAGGAGTGATCGCTTTGGTCGGAAGGCCGAACACTGGGAAAAGTACCTTTTTGAATGCAGTCCTGGGGGAGTCGATTTCGATCGTCACCCCTAAAGCGCAGACCACCCGGGATCAGATTCGAGGGATACTTTCGGATGAGAGGGGGCAGATCGTTTTCGTGGATACCCCCGGGATCCATCGGGCGCGGGAAGGCGGGATCAACGCTTTCATGATGCAGGAGGTCCGGCGGGCACTGGAGGGACCGGATCTGGTGCTGTACCTGGTCGACCCTTGGAGTAAACCCGAAGCCGAAAGGTTGGTGCTGGAGGTTCTCCGGATGTCGGAAGCTCCTGTGCTTCCGATTCTGAACAAGTGTGATTTGAAAAAAAGAGAGCCTGAAAAATTCGAGTGGGTCGCGGGTTTTTTCGAGGAGTGCCGGACTGTCCTGACCGGAGCCGGAGTCGAGGTCCTTCCACCGATCGAGATCTCGGCGGAGAAGAAAACTGGCGTTCCCGAACTCGTCAAAGATCTGTTCGATCGCTTACCGGATGGACCTCCCTTGTACGAGGACCCCGAGGCCTTGACCGATCGCAGCTCTCGGTTTGTCGTCGCCGAGATGATTCGGAAGCAGCTTTTTATGAAGCTTGGTGACGAATTGCCTTATAGCTGCGCGGTAGAGATCGAGAGTTATCGTGAGGATTTCAAGCCCGTCGCCATTTCGGCTTTGATTTACGTCGAACGCGAGAGTCAAAAGGGGATGGTCATCGGTGCGGGCGGTAAAAAGATCAAAGAGATCGGCACGGCGGCCCGCAAGGAGATCGAGGAGCTCATCGGTGAGCGCGTGTTTCTTGAGTTGCGGGTGAAAGTGCTCGAAGGTTGGACTTCCGAGTCCAGAAAGATGAAACAGCTCGGCTACGAATATGACGCAAGAGGCGCTCGGGCCGGTAAGGATAAACGATGAATTCCATCAATGTGGTGATCGTGGGGCGACCCAATGTCGGTAAAAGCAGTCTGTTCAATCGGCTACTCGGTCGAAAGCGGGCCTTGGTGCTCGACACGCCGGGAGTGACGCGCGATCGTATTGTGGAGCCCGCGAGCTTCTGGGTCCGTGCCAAAGAGTACCCGGTGAACCTCATTGATACCGGTGGTCTCGGAGAGGGGCAGTTCAAGGAAGAGATCCGTCTCCAAGTGGATACCGCGCTCAAAGAGGCTTCTGTGGTTCTCTTTGTCGTGGATATCAAGGTCGGACTGACCCAGGCGGATGAAGAGGTTTTTTCGGAGCTCCGTCGGTCCGGAGTCAGCGAGAAAATCCCCGTGATTCTGGTATTGAACAAGGCCGACTCTGATTTGGCCGAGGAGCGTTTCGCGGAGTTCTACGCCCTCGGTGTGGATCGATTGCTTCCTGTCTCGGCCGAGCATGCCCTTCAGATCGATGAGTTGAAGGAGATGGTGGTCGATTTGTTGAATCCAGAGGCCCTTCCGGTGGTTTCTGAGGAGGACGCGGAGTCGGAGAAGGAGGAGGTTTATGTTCCTCGAACCCCCCGGATTGCCATCGTCGGACAACCGAACGTCGGGAAGAGCACTTTGCTGAACGCCATTTGTGGCGAGAAGCGTACGATCGTGAGTCCGATTGCCGGCACCACCGTCGATGCGATTGATTTGGACATCAACTGGAATGGCAAAGATTTCACCGTGATCGATACGGCCGGGATCCGCCGGAAGAACAAGACCGAGCAGGGGATTGAAGTCTTGTCCGTGGTTCAAACCCGAAAGACCCTCGAGCGTGCCGACCTGGCATTCCTGGTGATGGATGGGGAACAAGGGGTGTACGAGCAGGACGAGAAGATTGCCGGCCTCATCGAAGAGATGGGATGCAGTGTGATTCTCGTTCTGAACAAGTGGGATACGCAGGTTGGAAACAAGGATTTTTCCCAGAAGCTCGCTGAGGAGGAGATCCGGAAGAAGATCCGTTTTCTCGGCTATGCTCCGCTCGTCTTCACCACCGCCAAGGACTCGATCGGGCTCGACCGGTTGTTCCGGGTGGCTCAAGCCGTGATCGAGCAGCGATCTCTCAAGATCCAGACCAAAGAGCTGACAGAATTTCTCCGGAATGCTGCCGAAATCCACAACCCGAACAATGCAAAGTTCTATTTTGTGCACCAGTCAGGTCGGAACCCTCCGACTTTCGTTGCCCATGTGAGCGATCCGCGCAAGATTCATTTCAGCCTGAGCCGGCACTTGGTCAGGGCCATCCGGGAGCACTACGGATATCTCGGAAGCCCGGTCCGGATGCATTTTTTGAAGACTAAGGGATAAGGAGTCTTGCAAACATCCCCGGTCATGGGCAAACTGTGGGGCATCCGATCCTCATTGCCGGGGTGGCGAAATTGGTAGACGCACAGGACTTAAAATCCTGGGTTTGGCAACAGACGTACCGGTTCGATTCCGGTCCTCGGCACCATTTTTTTCGATCTACCGCAAAGGGTGCCGGGGAGGTAGATTGGTGCCATGCTGAAAAGGTGCTTGCCCGGGACAGCTCTGCTGGTCCTCCTGGTGTCGTGTTCTTCTCCTCCGCCCCCGCCCCCGGCACTTCCTGATGGGGCCTTGCTCCGGATCCGGTCGTTCATGGGCATGGAGGAATCAAAAGCTTTTCCAGAGGAGTGGGTGGGAGCCCGCGAGGTCGAGGTTTGGTTCGCGACGAATCGTGAGCAAGAAGGCATCTATCCGGCGAGTTCGACCTATTTTGGAAAGACCCGGGTCGACGTATCGGGGGAGCGCGGAGTGGGGAGCCTTCCTTCCCGGATGGCTGAAAGGGTTCAAGTCCCTCTAGAGGACTGGAAAAAACAGTTGGGATTGTCGTCGGAGTGGGGGATCCTCGTTTTCACTCATGGCTTCAATGTCCGGTTTGATGAAGCCCTCCAGCGCGCGGCCCAGTTGGCCTATGATCTTAAATTCCAGGGCAAGGTGGTGTTGTTATCCTGGCCTGCCGGGGGGAACGGTGGATTTCTTGCCCAGACCTTGATCAACCGGACCTACGAACTCAATCGCAAGCACGCTTTGGCCAGTATCGAGCCCACCGTGCAGGTGCTACGGGAGCTTGCTTCGCTTTGGGTCCCGATTCAATGGATGGTTCATTCCATGGGACACGAAGTGGTATTACCAGCGTTGTCCCGTTTCGCCCCCGAAGCCGGACGTGTGGTCGTGCAGGAGTTGATTTTGAATGCCCCTGATTTCGACCCGGAGGAGTTCGTACGAATCCTTCCTGCATTGAAATCCATTTCCGGCAGAGTGACGCTGTTCTGTTCCGACAAGGATCATGCGATGACGGCCTCCAAGAAAGTGAATCATCAGGAGCGCCTCGGTTCCTGCTTCAGGCAGGAGGGCGTGGACGTCGTGAACGTTTCAGAGGTCGATGACCCCGGGTTGACCGGGCTGGGACACGGTTATTACGCATCGCGCTCCGTACTGACTGATGTGCGTCAAGTCTTGTTTGGAATCGGTGCGAAACAGCGTGTCTTCATCCGAAAGGCCCAAGAGGGGGCCCGCTCGGATTATGTTTTGCGGAGGTAGGTGTTTGGATTAAGCTCTCAGCCTGAACGATATGGAAAATATTATGGAGAATCCTGCAATGTTGATTCTGGGCATCATTCTTTTTGTCATCCTCTTGACCGGCATTGTGACAGTGCAGCAAGGTACCGTGACAGTCCTGACCCTTTTCGGGAAATATTCCCGGACTCTCCGGGCAGGGTTGAATTTCAAGATTCCCGTGATCGAACAGGTTTTCTCGAAGATTTCTCTCCAGAACCAGTCGATCGAGCTCCAGTTCCAGGCGGTCACCCAGGATCAAGCCAACGTGAATTTCAAGGCCATGCTCCTGTACTCGGTCAAAGACTCGGAGGAAGAGACGATCAAGAATGTCGCCTTCAAATTCATGGACTACCGGAGCTTCATGCAGACTTTGTCCCGTTCTGTAGAGGGGAGCATCCGCTCATTCGTGGCCACCAAACGCCAGTCTGAGATCCTCTCGCTGCGCACTGAAATCACCCATGCAGTGAAAGAGAACATGGATCAGCACCTGGAAGAGTGGGGCTACCACCTGATCGATCTTCAGGTGAATGACGTGACTTTCGACGAGGAGGTCATGCGCTCGATGAGCAAGGTCGTCGCGGCGAACAACATGAAAGCCGCTGCGGAGAACGAGGGACAGGCTCTTTTGATTACCAAGACCAAGGCCGCTGAAGCCGAGGGTAATGCGATCCGGATCCAGGCTGAGGCCGAGATGAATGCAGCCATGTTACGAGGACAAGCCGTGGCCCGCTTCCGTGAGGAAGTGGCCAGGGGGATGAGTGCTGCCGCTGGTGAGATGCAGAAGAGCAACCTCGATGCGTCCTTCATCCTGTTTTCGATGTGGACCGAGGCCCTGAAGAATATCAGTGAGAACTCGAGCGGGAATATCTTGTTCTTCGACGGTTCTGTGGATGGGATGAGTAAGAATCTCCGCGATCTGATGGCCTTGAATGCCAAGTCACTCTTCGATTCACCGAAGAATTCATGAGTCAACAGAAGCAAACCTCTCCCTTCGATCCGAACGAGTTCGCGGAGTGGATGCTCGAAGGGCTCAAGGAAACTGTAAAATACAGGGTGAGTCAGACCTTGAGGCGCGACCGCTGGGTTGAAGCTGTCAAGGCGCGTATTCCCAATAAGAACCAAGTGCTTCATTTTGCGCTCCGGCAGGCCTTCGAGAAAGCCGGCTTCAGATTTGAGGAGCTCAAGCAAGGCGATGCGGTGTTTTATGTGATCCGGAAGACGCTTCGGGAGACTCCAGCCGGGCAGAAAGTCCGGCGTCTGGTATTTGTTCCCGGACTGGGTGACTCTCCCGGCTCCTGGTTGCCATTTTTCACCCTCAGCAAGGCTGAGCTGACCCGTCGTTTCGACGAGGTCCTGGTGATCGATTTTCCCGGTTATATGGGGTTCCTGTCCCATCATGAAATGGTCTCATCGATGGAAATCCTACTCGGGGTCGTCAGAATGGTGTGCGACCTTTATCCCCCCGAGGTGTTGATGGGGCACTCTCTCGGGGCATGGCTTGCCGGCAAGACCGCCCAGCAGTTCAACCTGCTCATCGAGCAGTTCATCGCAATCGCCCCGTCCGGATTGATTCCGACAGAGGAGCGGAGGATTTTCGGTGACTTCATTGTCAGGAATCAGGGACTGACTCTCGAAGAACTACTGGAATTGATCGTGTTTGACCCGAAGAAGTTCGGTCCTCTGCTCAACCGGGATTTCAAGGAATTCTACGAACGACCGTCGATCCGGAGTTTTGTGGATTCAGTTCGGGACGATCATTTTATAGACGGTTCACGTCCATTCATGGCAAAGAAATTGACGGTGATCTGGGGGGATACCGACCGCTTTGTCCCGACCCATTGGGTTCGCAATTGGATCGAATCATACGGTGAGTATTTGGATGCTTACGTGCTGAAGAAAACCGGCCACATTCCCCAGATGGAACGTCCGCTGGTGACCTCCAAAGTCCTGGCTCATGCCCTGAGTGGCGATTCCATGAATGAAGGATTCGGCTGGACGCGTATTCAGACCCGTCGGAACCAGTTTGACGGGATCCGTCCTGTCGAGACAACAGACAACAGCCCCCGTCTTCTCAAATGAACTTCAAGAGGTGGTAGTTTTTCTTCCCCTTGCGGAGCACGAGCGCGGATCCGGCGATCAGGTTCGTGGTTTGAACAGTGAAAGAGACATCGGTGATCCGTTCATTGTTGAGATAAACCCCTCCCGCGGGGATTTCTTTGCGAGCAGCCCCCTTGGATTGGAATAATCCTGATTCAGCAAGAAGATCGACGAGCGGTAAACCCGCCATAATACGCTCACGGGAGAGTTCGGTAGCGGGAGCGTCAGCAAAGAGTTCATGGAGTGTGACGAGATCAAGATCCTTCAACTCGGCACCGAAGAGTGCGCGGGTCGCCGCCTCGGCTCTTTGTAGCGCTTCCTCGCCGTGAACCAGACGGGTCAGTTCGCGGGCCAGCGCAGTCTGAGCCGCTTTTTTCTCGGGCTCCCGCTCGAGTTGTCCGCTCAGTGTCTCAATTTGCTCCAATGGAAGGAACGTGAGGTACTTGAGCCAAGTGATCACCACGCTATCCGGGGATTGGATAAAGAATTGGTAGAATTGGTATGGAGAGGTCTTTTCTGGCGAAAGCCAGACTGCTCCTTTTTCCGTTTTGCCGAATTTCACCCCGTCAGGCCGGGTGATCAGGGGATGGGTGAGGCCGAAAGCCGGAAGGGGGGAGTCCGGTGAAGTGGCCTCGCCATGGGCCAGTTTCTTTCGGATCAGCTCGGTGCCGGCGGTGATATTCCCCCACTGATCGGACGCCCCGATCTGGAGGGTGCAACCGTATCGCTCATGCAGACAGTAGAAATCATATGCTTGCAGGAGCATGTATGAAAATTCGGTGTAAGAGATCCCGTGATCCCGGTCTTCCATGCGTGAGCGGACCGAGTCCTTCTGGGTCATGTGGTTCACTGTGAAGTGCTTGCCCACTTCGCGCAAGAAGGTGAGGACGTTCATGTCGCGGTAGAATTCGCTGTTGTCGACAATGAGCGCCGCGTGGTCCGATCCGGGCGTGAAATCGAGGAAGGTTTCGGCCACTTTACGAATTCCAGCCAGATTCCTCGCGACTTGCTCGGGGGTCTGGAGATTGCGCTCCTGGGATTTGCCGCTCGGGTCGCCAACCATGCCTGTCGCTCCGCCCAGGACAATGATCGGGCGATGTCCGGCCATTTGGAAGCGTCGGAGAGTCAGAAGCGGGAATAGGCTGCCGACATGGAGGGAGTCGCTGGTCGGATCGAAGCCACAATACAGGGTGGCCGGACTTTTTTCGAGGTGGCCGTTCAGGGACTCATCTGTGACCTGGTACAGGATTCCACGGGATTGTAGCTCGGAATAAATCGGGTTACGCATGGCCTGATCTTAATCCAAGTCCTGCGCTTCTGCATTGACAAAAAGCCCTCTGAAATCGCAAGCTCAGGCCATGTCCATGCGTGGAATCCTCCTGGGTTTTTTCCTGCTCCCGGCGTTGGCCTGGCCGGGAACAGTCCGGGCCGACTGGCTCGAGAGGAAGCTCATGGTGAACGGAGCCGGAGCCACCTTTCCATACCCCTTGTACTCCCGGTGGTTTTCCGTTTACGAGAAAGAGCATCCCGCTCTGGCCTTCAATTACCAGTCCATCGGGAGCGGAGGGGGGATCCGCCAGTTGCTTGATCAGACTGTCGATTTCGGAGCCTCTGATGCGCCGATGTCGGATGAACAGCTGAAGAAGGCCAAGTCGCCGGTCTTGCATATTCCCGCAACGATGGGGGCGGTGGTCCTCACCTACCAGAAGGCCGGACTGAAGGGGCCCCTGAAGCTGTCCGGAGAAGTCATTGCCGGGATTTTTCTCGGTAAGATCACTCGTTGGGCGGATCCGAGAATTGTCGAATTGAATCCGACAGAGAAAACCGTACTCGAATCTCCTCAGGATCCCGACATCCTCGTGGTTCATCGTGCGGACGGAAGCGGCACCACCTCTATTTTTTCAGAGTTTCTTTCGAAATCCTCCGAGGAGTGGAAGAATAAAGTCGGTAAGGGATCGGCGCTTCGATGGCCGACCGGTATCGGAGGGAAGGGCAATGAAGGGGTTACCAGCTTCATCAAGCAGATTCCCGGTTCGATTGGCTATGTGGAGCTTGTTTTCGCAAAAACACTCGGACTGCCGGTAGCCTCGGTCCGTAATGCACGGGGTGAGTATATCGAGCCTTCCCCGAGGAGTGTGACTCTAGCCGCTGAGGGGGCTCTCGCCACCATTCCGGATGATTTCCGGGCTTCGATCACGCTGGTTCCAGCAACGGGGGCATATCCAATCAGTTCTTTCACTTATCTGCTCGTTTATGACCGGATGCCGAGGGGGAATGTCAGGACCGCGTTATTCGGTTTTCTTGCTTGGGCCTTGAGAAACGGCCAAGAGCTGAGTGCAGGCTTGAATTACGCTCCCTTGCCGAAGCCCTTGATCAAAAGGGTTTTGGACCGTCTCGCGCGGAGTGAACAGGAGATCATGCGGCCATGAGGGACATCCCGGTCGAAAAGAACCTGGTCGATTTGTATTTTCGCAGAGTTCTTTATGGATTTGCGATTCTGGCATTCCTCCTGCTCGGCGGGATGTTTGTTTTTTTGATTGATCTGGGCTTACCGGCTTTCCAGGAGGTCGGACTTTTGAATTTGCTGGGTCTGGAGTGGAATCCACCGCTCAAATCTTTCGGGATCCTGCCGTTCATTTACGGAACCCTGGTGAGTTCCCTGCTCGCTCTGCTCTTGGCCACACCGGTCAGTGTTGCAGCCGCTTTGTTTCTGACCGAGATCGCGCCGGCTCGTGTGGGAGCGATATTCGGGTTCCTGGTGGAGATGCTCGCAGCGATTCCGAGTGTGGTGTACGGGCTCTGGGGGTTGTTCGTTGTGATTCCTTGGCTCCGGACCAGTGTTGAGCCGTTTTTACGCGGTTCTCTCGGTTTCATCCCGTTGTTTTCAGGACCGATATACGGGGTCGGTATGTTGGCAGCAGGGATGATTCTTTCCATCATGATCACGCCGACGATCACGGCCATTTGCAAAGAGGTATTCCGTGCGGTTCCGCGTCCACTCAAGGAAGGGGTGCTTGCCCTGGGTTCGACCCGCTCTGAGATGCTTTGGATCGGAGTGGTATCGAGTTCACGCTCTGGAATCCTCGGTGCGATGATCCTCGGTCTATCTCGGGCTTTGGGTGAGACCATGGCGGTGACCATGGTGATTGGAAATACGGCTGAAATCTCCCTCTCACTTTTTGCACCCCATCAAACCATGGCCAGTGCGGTGGCCTCCGAGGTGGCTGAAGCTACGGGAACACATCTTTCGGCACTGGGAGTGGTGGGGCTGGTCTTGCTCCTGATCTCAGGGTGCTTGTTTTTGTTTTTGCGGATCTCTCTCCGGAAGGGGGGGGATTCGAAGTGAATACCAGACGTTGGCTGAACCGTTTGTTTCTGTCCGGACTGTGCGTGCTGGCTCTGATTGCGCTGGTCCCCTTGTTCAGTGTGTTGTTTTATGTGGTTTCCCATGGCGCACCCTCTCTGACCCCTGAGTTTTTCACCAGTCTCCCCGCCCCGGTCGGTGATCCGGGCGGTGGGATCGGTCATGCCATTCTGGGGTCGGTGGTTCTCATATCGATGTGTTCTCTGATCTCGATTCCGCTCGGTCTGGGAATGGGAATCCTGCTTTCGGAGTATTCACAAAAGCCCGTTTCCCGTTTGCTAGGCGTCGTGGTCGAACTTCTTTCGAGCATACCATCGATTGTGGTCGGGTTGTTTGCATACGCACTGGTGGTCAGGCCTTTCAAGGGATTCTCGGCCCATGCCGGAGCGGTTGCGCTGTCCATGATCATGATTCCCCTGATTGCCCGGACGACTGAAGAGATGCTTAAGCTTGTGCCCCGTTCGGTTCGTGAGGCCGGACTCGCGCTCGGCCTTCCGAAGGCGAGAGTCATTTTGAGCATCGTATTGAAGGGGAGTGTCCGTTCCCTCACGGTGGGTGTGATCCTGGCCGTAGCACGGATTGCCGGTGAGACCGCGCCTTTGCTTTTCACCGCATTCGCCTCTCAACACTGGTTCCAGGGGCTCTCCCAACCCTTGGCCTCGATCCCGGTTCAGATTTATACCTATGCGGTGAGCCCGTACGAGGAGTGGCATTCCAAAGCCTGGGGGGGTGCTTTGATCCTGATACTGATGGTGCTCGGTTTGAATCTGGTGATCAGATTTTTTTTGCCGCGGAGAAGGGATGGATGATGAGCTCAACCAATGCTTTACTTGAAGTCAATGGGCTGAAGGCTTTCGTCGAGTCGAACGAGATTTTACATGGAATCGACCTCGAGGTTTCACCGCATGAAGTGATTGCCTTCATCGGACCTTCCGGTTGCGGGAAGTCCACATTTCTAAGGTGTCTGAACCGTCTTCACGAAGAGACACCCGGTGGTCGGGCAGAAGGCCGGGTGAGTCTCGAGGGTCAGGACATCTATGCGACTGGAACCGATCCGGTTCGGATCCGTCGGAGGATCGGCATGGTATTTCAGAAACCGAATCCGTTTCCTTCCATGAGTATTTTTGAGAATGTAGCCTCGGGTCTTCGGTTGAATCGGATTGCTAAAGGTGTGGAACTCGAAGCCCGCGTCGAAGCAGCTCTCCGTGAGGCGGCTCTTTGGAACGAGGTCAAGGACAAGCTCGGGGCTTCAGGCATGTCTCTATCGGGAGGGCAGCAGCAGCGTTTGTGCATTGCGAGAGCCCTAGCTGTGAAGCCACCCGTGCTCCTGATGGATGAGCCCACCAGTGCACTTGATCCGGTTTCAACGGCCAAAATCGAAGAATTGGTGATTCAGCTTAAGAAAGAAACAACGATCCTGATGGTGACTCACAATATGCAACAAGCGGCCAGGATCTCGGATCGGACCGCATTTTTCTTATACGGGAGTTTGATCGAGTACGGTCCGACCACACGGGTGTTCACCACGCCGGGGGATCGTCGTACCGAGGAGTACATCACAGGGAGATTCGGCTGAGCCGGGTAGGAGAGGAACGATGCAAAGACAGATTGACCATGAACTGAACAAGCTGAGATCGGTGATCCTGTCCATGGGGCAGGCGGTGGAGTCTGCGGTTGAAGAAGCAACTGAGGGATTGATCGAGCGGGACCCTGAGCGGCTGAAAAAAGTCAGGGAGTACGAGGATCGGATCAACGGATATCACCTGGAGGTGGACGAGCTTTGTTTGAAGCTGATCGCCCAACAGTCTCCTCTGGCGGCCGATCTCCGGATGATCCTTGCGATTCTGAAGATCAATTCGGATCTGGAACGGATGGGAGACCAGGCGATGAATATTTCATTGAATGTGCGGGATTACCTCGGCAAGGATCCTCTCCCCGAGGCGGCGACCATTGCGAGTATGGCCCATACCGTGCGGAAGATGGTTCGCGATGCGATGGATGCATTCGTGAAAGGGGACGTGACTCTTTCGGAACAGGTTCTCTTACAGGATGATGTGGTAGACGAGGCCAAGCGCTCCAGTTTCCGTCGTCTGATCGAGGTCATGAAGCAGGATAGCAGGCAGGTCGAAGGGGCGGTGGATCTGATGCTGGTTTCCCGGAATCTCGAGCGTTTGGGAGATCACGCGACCAATATTGCGGAAGATGTGATTTTTGCTTCCACCGGCAAGGATATCCGGCATGGAGGGTTCCATAACGGACAAAAGTCATGAGTCAAAAAAAAGCGCTCATTCTGGAAGAGGACGAGGAGTTCCGGCAGTTGCTGTCCGATGAGCTTCGTGGTGCAGGCCTTGAAGTGATGGCCTTTGGTGATCCATTGGCCATGTTGCGGGAGTTTTCCCTTCAGCCTGTAGACCTCGTGGTGCTGGATGCCAGAGTTCCGGAGTTGACACTCGAGGAGTTTTTGGAGCGCATGGGCTCCTGTGCTGTAGGCGGGTATCGGGTGCTCGTGATCGCCGCTCCCGGAGATCCGGTCCGGGTACAGAGGGGATTGAGAGCCGGTTTGGACGAGGTGATTCAGAAGCCTCTTGAACGCAGGCATCTTCAGGAACGGATCCGCACCCTCGTCGGAAGCGGTCTGCCCGGTTCCGGAAAGATCGGAGTCGGCGGATTGTTGATCGATCCGAGATCTTTCGATGTTTTTCTTCTCGGAGAGAGGATTCACCTGACTCCGAACGAATTCAAGCTTCTCGAGGCTTTGCTCGAATTTCCAGGCCATGTGCTCACCCGTGACGAGCTCATTCAAAAAGTGCAAGGTCCCGGAATTGCCGTGATCGATCGGGCCATCGATACTCATGTGTTCTCGCTCAGGAAAAAATTGGGACCTGAGGGGATCCGGATCGAGACAGTCCGCGGTGAGGGTTACAGGTTTCGTATCTGAAGTACAGTTTCAAACAGGAACCAGGCACCCATGAATCCGAATAGTGCCGCGGATCCCGCGAGCAATCGTTTGGGTGAGACCCAGCGGGTGAGCTTTTGTCCGAGAATCACTGCGATGGCAGTCACGCTCCAGAGAGCCAGGAGAGAGGCTGTGAAGATCACCGCGGGTTCCGAGGGATAGCGGGCTGAGAGTGAAGCGGTGGTGAGTTGCGTCAGGTCTCCCCATTCGGCCAGAAAGATGACCATGAAGGCTTTGGAGGCATGCATGAGGAAGCCCGCTTGCGGCTCTTCACTGTCCCGCTCGGTTCCGTTCTCCTCTTCCTCCGTCAATTTCCGGTAGGACATCAGCGCGAAGATCAGGAACAGGATACCCGTTCCTCCTTTCACCCAGACCGGAGAAAGCTTGCCGATCCAGTTTCCCACCCCGACTGCGATCACACATTGGATCAGGAACGCCAGAGCCACACCACTGAATACCGGCAACCGGCCACCCTTGCTCGCCAAGAGCAGGGTGGCCAGTGCGGTTTTGTCTGGCAGTTCTGCCAGGAAGATCACGGAAAACGTGGACAGGAAAAGACTCAAGGCTTCTTCCCGCCGTTCAACTCCTTCACCGCCGACTCAAAGAACTTGCGGTTGCAAGACTTGATGCCGATAAAGTTCGTGAACGCCTTACGTGCTGGCCACAAGGCGCGGGCGAGCGAGGCATAAGACTCACGAGCCAGAGCGTTCTGGGTTCTGCTCCGGTATGCATTCAGGGTTTGCTGGAGGTAGGTGGAATCTCCTTGGCGCTCGTATCCCTTCCGCTCGATATTGGCGGTTTCACCTGTAATACGATCGACGAGCTCGGTCTGGAGCGCACGAACCAGGTCCGAACGGGTTGCGTCCTGGCTCTGGATGGCAAATGCCCGTGCAAGATCCGCCACCGGATCCTGAGAAATCACGGTTCCTCCGAGTTCACCCACTACGAGGTCGCCGAGGAACATCTGTCCCCTTACGATGATCCCCGAACCACGAATCAAGTCGAGGGGCGAGTACCCGTCGAGTTGGAATTGGGCGGTTGCAGTCTGATTTCCACCGATGAGTCCCAAGTTCTCTTCGAGTGTCCTTCCGAGCGAATCCCGGAGCACCACGCGGACACTTGCGGAGGAGTTCAGCCTGGAGTGGTTTTTGACGCTGTAACTCACGATAGCCTGGCCTGTCGGCGCCAGGGTCTTGATCTCGATCGCGAGCGGAGTGACTTGTCTCATGACCCGCGCGTTCTGGAGGACGGTAAAGGCGCCGAAGCCTTTACCAGAAACGGTCAGTCCGATGTTCAGATTGGCCGAGTTCTGCACCGACGTTGAAATCGTTCCGATGTAGTCCGTGCGAACCAGAGTCGAACTCAGTGCTGGAATCTGGATCTCCTTGCTGGACAATGGATTTTGCACGCCTTCGAGGTAGGCACTGCCGCTGGTCGCGATCTTTCCGTAGTTCTTGATCCGGAAGGCTACAGCGATGCGTTCACCGGGCTGGAGGATGCCATCATCGAGTTCACCGATGATGTCGAAACCGTCCACTTCCGGCTTGGGGTTTGACGCGTAGTCACGGAAGGTGTTCAGGAATCCATTTCGGTAAGCGTTTGTGAAGACCGCCTCATAAGCCGCCCGTTCATCCCGCTGGAATTTCTCATTGAAGGATTTGACCTGTCCTGATTCCCGCGCATAACGGAGACCGACTTGCTTTCCGATCGATTCGCCGACCCGCTGTCCGAGATCGAGCTGCGTGTAGAAATTCTGTGAAAAATAGTAATTCACGTACCAGCCGTATGCATTGACAAACGACTTGCGGAAGATCTCCTTCAGCTGGATGGTTTCGGTCCGAGTTGCAGGCTCGCCCGGTTTCGGGTTTTGCACGGTGACCTGTACCGTATCCGTCCCGAGGGCCTCATATTGTGGCTTGGTGTCAATCGGGCGGTTCAACCACTGTTGAATGGCTGCTTGAGGCTCCACCCAACGGGCCATCTCAAACCGGTAGGTTCCGTCGCTGAAATAATAGTCAAACAGGTTGAAGCGGGGAACGTCTCCCAGAAACACACTGTCGTAGCTGTCGTACACTCGAATCTGACTCAGATCTTCGACCGGTTGTTTGAGCATGTCTTCGAGGCTCTGGGGCTTGCCGATCAAGCTCGAGTAAGGGTCGGAGTAGCGGGACGAGAAGGCCGAGGGGGGAATCGCACCGATTTCTTCGATCGGACTCATGCCGCTGTCGAGCGCTGATGTAAACCGTTTTCTGGCCTCGGAGGCTCCACGGGTTTCGCCGGCGTTCTTTCCACGTGAGGAGCCTTCCTGGCTTGCCCGATCGATACGTCCGAGAAGGTCGGCATTGAGGGCTGCCCCGAGGGACATCGCGTCGGCATTGGAGCGGTTCGATTGGACTGAAGAGTACAGTCCCCACGAGAATCCACGTAAATAACCTTCGATCCGTCCCTTTCCACCCCCGAAGCGCTCAGCCATCCGGCGCGCTTCATCGACCCCGAAACTGCAGGCACTGTAGATGCGAGCTGTGGAATTAATGTATTTTTCGCGGCACTCCTGATACTGCGCAGGTGGCGTCTGGATGAAGTTCACGTCCACCCGAGGGCCGTTGTAATACCCCGAATAAGTCACGCTCTGAGCGAAGACCTGCTGGGCGAAAAGGAGGGTCAGGATCGCAATCGATAATGGAGAATGGTTTTTCATGCGGCGCATCATAGCTGAGGAGAGTGGAATTGTAAAGGCCCCTGCCCGATGCTAGGAAAGCAGGATGGTCCTTTGGTTCTTTTTTGTGTTCTTACAGGCAGTTCAGGCCTACGAGGTCGATAATTTTTCGGCCCGGGACTCCCTGATCCGGGATGCGCTTCCAGTTTTGGATTCAAAGGTGAATGGCATCCTCGATCGAGCGGCACGGGATTCCCGTTTGGAGGCCCCCGGTCTTTGCAGCGTGGCCGTACTTCGTCAGGAAATCCTCCGTTGGATTCGACCGGATCCCACCGGGATCCTCGAACTTTGGATCGAGTTCACGGATTCCGTTGAGAAGACTCCTATCGGGGTGAGGACCAGTGTTTACCGTGATCTCTCGTTTTTTGATTCTCCGATCATGAAGATGTTCGGGATCGGGCGGAGCTTCAAGCTGGCTGGACAGATGGTTGGAACAGATAAAATCGGGCATTTCTTCATGCAGGGACTCGATTTCTACGACCGGGTTCGCGGAGGAGTTCCGCTCGAGAGGGTGCTGGAAAGCGAACACGGCGAGGACGGACTTTGGGGCCTCGGAACCTCGGGGGTGAAATCCTGGGCGGATATCGCGGCGAATTACCAGGGCTACCGTTTCTGGTCGAGACTGGTGGAGGGACCCCGAGCCTATTTCCGTTGCGAAGAAGAAAGAGGGTGGGTTCTCGAAGAGGTGTTCACCTGGTCTGACTATGTGAATCCGGCTTGGGATGAGGCATTGAATTGCTCTGAGATGAAGATCGGCATCCAGACAAAGGTGGAACAGGAGTTAAAGCGGAGGGGTTGGGCCTGTCCGGTCGATCCGGGCATCTGTGCATCGCTGAACCGGCTCGAGTACTCCAACTACTTGGTTTCGCCCGTCTGTCGCACCAGACGGTAACTGTAATGGCTGGAAATGACCTGTACATTTTGTTCCTTACAGTAGTTGGAGATCAGCTTCCTTAGCCTGGCAAGGGTTTTTTCATCTGCTTCCTCACCCCAGATCAATTTCACCAACCGGTCGGCCTGAATCGGGGCCGAGCTCCTCGTGAGTAAATAGTGCAATCGATCCCTTTTCGACGTGATGGCATCAAGCTCTGTTTCAGCAACTTCTTCAGCCCTCGTATGAGCGCGATACCGGTCCAGACACTGTGAAAACAAAGACGGTTCACCCCGGTATTCGAAGTCGGGTCCGTAAAGACCCGGGTTGTGTTTTCGAAGTTGGTTCCAGTGTTTTCGAGCGCCATTGAGATCTCCGATCGAAAGCAGTTTCACTGTTTCAAGTTGCCAGTGGAGCTCCGGGAAGTCCTTGAATTTCGAAGCATAGATGTACAAGGGTGCCCCGCGGTGCAGATGGGTGAGCAGTGCCTTGATGTAAGCATAGTTCGCCCGGACAATTGCATTCGAAGCTGTTTTTTTGTACCGCTCCAGGATGGAGAGGGCCTCCTCGTAACGCAGCTCCTTGATCAAGGCTGCAACCCGGATGATGAGCAGGTGTGGTTCAAAGGTTTGAAGGTCTTCTTTCTTAAAGCGGAATGCCTGATCGAGCCATTCAAGACAACGCACGGTCTCACCTGTGAAGAGTGCATGGAGGATCTTGCAGTGAAAGACCTGAAGCTTTTCGAAACCTGTGTTCACCGGGATCGATTCCAGCTCCGCCAGAAGACGGGTCATCCGTTCGAGTTCCCTTCGATTTCCCAGAGCCAGGATGAGCAGGTAAAGCGGGTTCAGTATGAATCCGAGGTGCGGGACCGAGTGGAAAGTCTGAACGGAACGCTCGAGATTTTCGACGGCGTATCTGAAGTGACTGTGTTGGTTGTATACCAGACCCACCAGATAGAGCCGGACACCTTCGTAGAATGGTTCGCTGAAGGGGCTGACTCTGAGTTCTTTGAGTGCTCCGGCCTTCGAGTTCCGATGGAACTCCAGGTAGCCTCTGAGCAATCGTCCTTCCATTACCGAGAACTCATGGTGATTGAGCCGGTAGATGAACTTCCGTTTATCAGACCTCAGGAGGCGGAAGGTCTCTAAAAAGTAGCGATGTCGGTCCTCATTTGCCGTCATGGGACAGGGACTGGATCACGCACTTGAGGGCGGATTGATTCCGGGAGCGGGAAGAAAAGCGTTTCAGGCAATGATTCGGAGCTTTTGTCCCTTGGTCCCAGAGCCGATCGACTCGGCGGAGCAGTTCGAGTTGTTCCGGGGTGTGTGCCGGAAGCGAGACGCCTCCGCAGGAGCTGCTCATCCAGCTGGTTTTACTCACTGCTTTGTATATCGACTTGGCTGCAAGGCGTTTCATTTCGTCGAAGAAGCTTTGGTCTCCCTCATAGGAAATACTCCTTGATTCAAGGTATTCCTTTTCGAGGTCACGGCTCCGGTCCCGAAGCTCGGTACACATCGCTTCCTGGTTCATTGGGCGGTCCGGGCCTCCTCCGCTTCCGTGGACTTGCGCACGGGTCGATAGCGGGTAGAGCGCGAACAGGAGTAACCAGAGGGTGAGGCCAGTCAGGAGCTTAAGCATTGTACGACTGATCGGCAGGATTTGCTCAGGACTTAAGGGGGGCCCGGCCGAATCTGTTCAGGGTCCGGCCGGGCCAGGCTCTCATCATTTCAACGAGCTACGGGTCAAGTCCTGGATCAAGCGGGCCCCAAGATCGGAGCCGGTTTCCTCGAGGATCTGGAGGACTGGCCCCAATTCAGCCTCGGTCAGGACGACTTCCTTGAGTCCCTGTCCGTTCCGCTCGAGTTGGGCGGCTTTGTTCGAGATGAGCTGACCGAGTTCAAGGGCCACCGCCGAGTCGATTCCGGGATAGCGCTTTTCGAGGGCCGACCGGAGCCCTTCAGGATGGGCATCCTGGTCGAGCACGAACATCGCGGCGGCCCAATAATTCAGGTCTTCGCTCTGGATTCCCCAAAAGAATCCTGCAGAGGTGATGGTGAGACCCACCAGCGCGGATCCGATTCCCGGAATGGCGACTCCGATGATGATCCCCGCATTCGCGTTCGTGGTCGGAGCCACGGTGGCAGCGGTCAGGCAGGCGAGGAGGGCGGCTTTGGCTTTCAGGTTTTTCATGAGTTTCATATTTTTCTCCAATGATTGATCAGGTTCACTTCACCAGTGTGGCGCGAGTGAGTTCGTTACTCAGCTTTTGTCCAAGGGCGGGATCGGTCTCAGCAAGCAGTTCGATCACCGGCGCGAGTTCCGCCTCGGAGAGCATGATCTCCTTCAGGCCTTTTTCGTTGAATGCGGTCTCTTTCGCCTTCTCAGTCACCATTTTTGCGATTTCGGCTGCAACCGTGGAATCGATACCAGGGTAGCGCTGCTCGATGTTCTGTTGGAGGTTTCCGCTTTGCAGTTCCGCATCGAGCATGAAAAATGCGTACGCCCACCAGGCTTTGTCACGATGATCAATCGCGTAGTAGATCGATCCGACCGCAGTGCCGAAGCCTCCGAGCATTCCTGCGATGGCCAGTGCCGGGATGGTCACATAAAGCGAGGAAGCAGCGGCGACAATCACTCCAGCTTCTGCTCGAGGGCTAGGGCCACTGATGGCTCCGAAAGTGAGAGTGGTGGACAGGATCAGTGCGCTGATCCGGCGTTTAATGGATGGGTTCATGGATTTCATGGGTGACCTCCTGTGGTACCGATGGTTTGGATGTGGCGGGTGCCGTCTGACGAAACGAACTCCTTCACCCGGAGCGGGACCATTCCTGACCCGGGAGTCGTGAGGCGCATCTCGGACACCCGGGGAGGGGGCCTTGATTCGCCTTCAGCATGATGGAGCTTGAAAATGAGTTTCCCGGACCCGAGCAGGGAGCAGTCGAACGGGATGGACTTTTCTCGGGCACGGTCAAGAATCCCGATCAGGCGGTTCTGAAGCAAGATCTCGTACCTTCCGGATACTTCGGGCAGGACCACGTCGAGCTTGCAGGCCCGATCAGGTTCGGAGCGAGTCGTGATTCCAGCTTCAGCTGAGACGAGCATTCCCCGGAGAGCCACGACTGGAATCGAAGTCTGGTATAGGTTCTGAAGGCGATCCCTGAGCTCGGGATAGTGGATGTCCAGGGTAGAGGAGGCCTGAATCGCTTCGTAGTGATTGAGGACGGCCTCAGAATGACAACTGAACAGGATGAGTTTCCCAAGATTCACGGGTAGATTCAGGAGAAATCCTTTGGGAACTGCGTTACCGGACGCATCGTATAGCTTTCCATCGGCATCGGCATGGCTGATCAGCATGGCCTCGCGGATGTCGCGCTCGCGCTCCAGCTCGCTCATGAATTCGAAGTAAGTTCGAGGGAAGCGAATTTCCCAGCCTTTTCGCGCAAATGCAGCGAGTTTTTTTTCAACCAGCGCACGGAGTTCCCATTGCCTTTTTGCCTCGAGGTGGGGCTCGGCATTTTTGAACTGATCGAGGTAATCGCTCATCCTGGCGTAGCCGAAGGAATCTTGTTTGATGACGCTCCTGCAAGCATTCAGAGTCTCGATGCGGGCCAAGTCCTGAACGATTGGAAGACGGCGGATCCGTTGTTGGGTCTCGCGAACCGCACGGACTACGGAATCATCCCACTCCGGAGCCTTGAGCATGACATAGGCTACTTTACGTGCAGTCTTGTCGGCATCACGGGGTGACAGCAGGGGGACCGGGCGGTCCCATTGGCGGGCACGAATCAGGCTCCTTGGATGGAACAGGAGCTTCAAGGTTTGATCGGGAGTGGGACGGGAATGGGACTGTTTCTGACGCAGGGCCAGATAATCACGGCAGAAGGCCTCTGGATCGGGGGTCGATCCGAAGGCCATAGCTCCCATGAATGTGCTAACCATAAGAAATTTAATCACTTTTTAAATTCCCGCTTTCTTCTATTCGGGGAGTTTAAATAATCTGCATGGGTTTTCAGGGAAAAAATTGTGACCCGACTTCTCCAGGAGTGATTAGAATGAGGAGATAAGGAGAAATTCATGACTTCTATTCAGAAATTCGCTTTGGTTCCTGTTGTTGCTTTCTCACTGTTTCTCTCGCCAGTCGTTCGCGCGGATGATGCCGCTGCTCCGGCTAAGCAAGAGGCTCCGGCTGCCGAGCAGAAAAAGGATGACTGCGAAGGTGGTTGCGATAAGGATTGCAGTGGCAAAAACTGCAAGATGAAGAAGAAAAAGAAGAAGAAGGGCTGCAAGAACTGCGAACATAAGAGCGAGCCCAAGGGCGAGAACAAAGAAGAGAAAAAAGAAGAAGCTCAGCACTGAGCTCTTTTTTCAGGGATTAGAGCCAGCGGACTCGATTTTCAAGCTGGCGTGGAGCTCTCGGTGGTGAGTGGTCCGGATATCCGAGTACGACCGCGCAGAGCAGTTCCAGTTCTTCCACACCGGATTCCCGGTGTGCTTCAATGCCGAGGAATGAGTCCACCTCGGCTTTGATTTCAAGCGGTGCTCCCATGGTGCAACAACCGAGCCCTTCCGCCACCGCGGCGAGATTCAGATTTTCGATGGCCATGTAAACGGATCCCACGCTGGTCAGGTGCTTCTCATCCCGATCATTAGCGGAATAACACAGGATCACTACCGGGGCGTCTCCCAGTGTGTAAAAGAACCGTTCTGTGAATTGGTACAGTGAGGGCTTGAGACGTTTTTCGAGGATCTCCTTGATGCCGAGCCAGGATTTTTGGGACAGGCTCAGGTAGGCATCACGCTTTGCTCCTGTTAGAACGAAAAAGCGCCAGTTCTGGCGGTTTTTTCCGGAGGGAGCCTCCAGAGCGGCATTCAGGATCCGGTCGAGGGTTTCACGTGGCGGAAGTTCGGGCCTGAACTTGCGGATCGACCTTCGCGCTTGCAGCAAGCGGTAGAATGAATCTCTGAATGCTGCATCGAAGGGAGGAGAATCGGGTGACATGTGAGAAAAATGGAGCGGGAAAAGGGGCTCGAACCCTCGACCTCCACGTTGGCAACGTGGCGCTCTAGCCAACTGAGCTACTCCCGCTTGGAACAGCCTGAATGAACAGCTAGGCTCTCTGAATAGCCCGAAACGGGGACGGGGTCAAGAATTTATTGGCGGGTAAATTCGGGATCGCATAGGCTCAAGGTATGAAAATTTATACGAAATCCGGAGACCTTGGCGAAACTTCCTTGTTCGGCGGTGGAAGAGTGATGAAATCCCATCCCCGCGTCAATGCCTACGGGACCTTGGATGAGGCGAACTCCATGATCGGGCTCGCGATTTCATTCCTTTCCGGTCCGACGGATCGCTTTCGTGAGCCTTTGACCCGGATCCAGGGCGAGCTGTTCCAACTGGGGTCCGAATTGGCCACCCCGCATGGTTCCAAGAACAGTTGTGCGGTTTTGGCCGAGACCGAAGTTCAGCGTCTTGAGAACGAGATCGATACGATGGAAGCGGGTCTCGAGCCCCTTCGGAATTTCATTCTGCCGGGGGGAGGTCAGGCAGGTTCAGCTCTGCATCTCGCCCGGACCATCATCCGGAGAGCCGAGCGTGAGTGCGTGGATCTTTCCCACAGTGAGCCCATCCGCCCCGAGTCCGTCCGGTACCTGAATCGTCTCAGCGATTGCCTCTTTGTGATGGCTCGGGCTGTGAATCAGGCATCGTCGCACCCCGAATCCAAATGGTTCCCACCGAAGGCCTGAAAAAGGCCTGATCAGCCGGGATTGCGGTTCCGTTTGGCTTCCTTTTTGCGGAGCTTTGCAGCCCGTCTCTCGAGGCGCTTCTGTTTTCTGAGTTCCGTGGCCCGCTTCAGGCCCCTGAAGAACTCCACTATGTAGTCCTTGGCGCTCCAGAGAGAGAGCCCGAGGGACAGGTAAGTCAGCCACGTTCCGACCGCCAGAAATGGGAACCCAAGCGCGTGATCGAGCATGAGGCAGGGGATGGCCGACATTTGTGTAGCGGTTTTCCACTTGCCTCCTTGAGATGCGGCCACAATGACCCCCTCTGCGCTCGCCAATGCACGCAGTCCGGTGATGGTGAGCTCCCTGCAGACCAGTAACATCACCACGATGGGACTCATCCGACCGAGGTGTTGCAGCATGATGAATGAACAAATCACGAGAAACTTGTCGGCTAGCGGATCAAGGAGTTTTCCGTATACGGTCTCAATCTTGTGTTTACGCGCCAGATAGCCATCGAAGTAGTCCGTGATCCCGGCCAGACCGAAGAATACAGCTCCCAAAAAATCCCAAAACGGAGTGCCCTGATACAGCGAGACGATGACCGCCGGAACAAAAAAGACCCGGAGGAGGGTCAGGTAGTTCGGTGTGGTATGGAAGGTCATCTGATCGAAGGGCTCTTGCCGGTTTTCCATGTGTTTTGAGTGTGCAACGCACCCCCGTCTTTGTAAAAGGCTTATTTGCAATCCTCTGAATTTTCAGGTTATTCTTGCACTCAAACCTATGAGTCACGAAAAACGGAAGCTACCCCGATTTCACATCTCGCCCTGTCAGTTCCACTCCGATACCCGTTCACGGAACTATCCGGTTCAAGACATCTCACTCGGGGGTCTGGCCATCCGGCTGAGTGAAAAAGACGATCTCGCTCATTTCACAGTGGCGAGCCAGCAACCCGGAACAGTGAAGGTGGAGGGACGTAAATTACCCTGTCGGTTCGAGGTGAAGTACATTCGTGGGACTCTGGTCGGTGGGGAGTGGGTGGAGCCTAGCCCTGAACTGCTCTCACATCTCGAGGCGATTTCCCATCCGGTGAAACTCGGGGAGAGTCTTCGCAAGTACGAACTTCCGGATTTTGCGGGAACGGATTGGTATCACAATCCGGTCGGCGTCGATCTCTTGCTCTATTTCGGCGAGGCAGGTGAATCTTCCAGAACTCTGAATCGTTGGACTTTGTATGTGCACCATAGTTTTGTCCAATGGGAGTCTGAGGACGGGATCCGGACCGGTCAGGCCGTGGCGGAGGATGATGGGGGGTATGCCCACGGCATTGTCCGCCTGGAAACCCGTCTGATCGACTACCACCCCGTGTTGGACCGCACACTGATCGACACCGCCCGTGAGTTGGTGAAGACCGCACCCATTGCCGATGGGGCCCATCGTGAAAGGATCCTCTCGCATCTTGAAAAAGGAGTTTTGACATGAATCGCAACTTTGCGCTGGAGTTCGTCCGGGTCACTGAAGCTGCGGCGCTATCGAGTGCCAGACTGATGGGGCGTGGAGACGAGAAGCTTGCTGATCAGGCGGCGGTCGATGCCATGAGAAACGCTCTGAATTCGGTCGAGTTTGACGGGCGGGTGGTCATTGGCGAGGGGGAGCGCGATGAGGCTCCTATGCTCTACATCGGCGAGAAAGTCGGAAAGGGTGGGTCGGCTCGTTTGGATCTGGCTCTTGATCCACTCGAAGGCACCACTATTTGCGCAAAAGGCCTCAATAATTCGATTTCGGTCATTGCGATCGCCGAGGAAGGAAACTTTCTTCATGCGCCTGACTGTTATATGGAAAAAATCGCGGTCGGTCCCGAGGCCAAGGGTGCCGTCGATCTCAATCGTTCTCCCACTGAGAACTTGGAAGAGATCGCTCGGGCGAAAAAATGTTCTGTTTCAGATCTCACTGCCATCATTCTCGATCGTCCCCGGCATGAGGAGTTGATCAAGGAAGTCCGGATGGCAGGAGCTAGGATTTGGCTCATCGGAGACGGAGATGTCTCGGCTGCCATTGCTACGACCGAGCCCACCAGCGGGGTGGATGTGCTCTTTGGCACCGGAGGTGCCCCTGAGGGAGTGATTGCGGCTGCCGCTCTCCGTTGCCGGGGTGGTGATTTTATCGGTCGTCTGGTGTTCAAGGACGATGCCGAACGCGCACGGGCGAATCGTATGGGCATCAGCGATCTCCGAAAGATTTATGGAATCCAGGATCTGGCCAAGGGGCATGTCATGTTTTGTGCGACGGGGGTGACCCAAGGGACATTCCTGAACGGGATCCGGTTCTTCAAGGGAGGCGCGGAAAGCCATTCGGTGGTCATGCGTTCCGAGACCGGTACGATCCGTTACATTCACACTCAACACCATTTCAATCGCTAAGGAGGTCCATCATGGCCCAGGCAGAACACGAAAAAAGTTTCGAAGTCAGCGCCGACAAGTATTTCAAGGCGGTGGCTGATTACGAGAAATATCCAGAATTTGTCGAAGGGATGAAAAAAGTCCGCGTTGAGCGGGCAGCGGACGGGAATGTCACTGCCCATTACGACCTCTCGATGATGTCGAAGGACATGAGCTATGTGCTCAAGATCCGGGAGAATCCTGCAGCCGGTGAGGTCGATTGGAGCCTGCTGAAAAGTGAGTTCTTCAAGGTGAATAATGGAGCCTGGAAGATCCAAGCCACGGGCCCGAACAGCTGTAAAGTGAAGTACTCCCTCGAGGTCGAATTCAATTTTTCAGTTCCGGGGTTTATCTTGAAGGGAATTGTCAAAAGCACCTTGCCCTCGATGATGGATTCCTTCTATCAGCGCGCGAAAGGGCTTTGAACGATGTCAGACGAAAAAGACGATGGATCGGGTTCCCTCGGTTGGGCCAAGAAGCTTCTGACAGTCGGTGTGGGGACCTTTTTTTTGACCGAGGATGCATTGAAGACCCTGGTGTCCGAGTTCAAGCTGCCGAAGGAGATTGTGGGCGGGATTCTCGACGGGGCCAAGAATGTTCGCAAGGAGTTCATGGAGAATGTCGTGTCCGAGATGCTGGCAAAGGTCCAGGACAAGATCGACCCGTCGGTGCTGATTTCGGACTTTTTCAGGAAGAATGACGTCACGCTCGAGATCCGCATCAAGGTGAAAGAAAAAACCGGAGACGGAGTCTGACTCCGTCCCCGGCTCGAGGGTAGGGTTGAGGGGTTGAGGGGGACACTTGTGGGGCGCCGATCAGGCGCGTTTCAGGATCTCGTCGATTTCTTGCATCATGAACGAGAGCCGCTTCCGCGCTTGGCGGAGTGTGAGAAGTTGTTGTGCGACTCCGCTCCGGGCAGAGCCAGCCTCTCCTGAGGTCCAGCCTGCGAAGGCTTCGGTTTCGGCCTGCGAAACGACCCGGACTTCAGCCGGGGCAGGGAGTGCTTCTGCACGAGCTGATTTGAGAACCATGCCTTTGGTGAGTTCGGGCTGAGCGATCGACTTTCCCTTCAAGGCAAGGTGGGGGAAGTTGGAGTAGATGAAGAAGCTGGGCTGGGAAGAGTCTTTCGCTGCTGACATCAGGTTGGTTCCTTTACTCACTGTCACGTTTATTTTCGCTTACGCTTCTGCTTGTGATCAGAAGAAATGCAACAGGGATGCCAAGCCGGAAGGCCGGATTCAAACCAAGATTCGCTTGAAATAACTGGGGATTTTTCAGATCAACGGGTTCCGTTGCTGTCAGGGATCTTCAGTGAGTGTCTAAATCTTATTCAGGTGAGGGTTCCCTTCCCGCTGTCCTGGTTCATCACGGAAGGGCGGGGAAGGTTTTCGACAAAGCGGAGCTCCCGTGCGATCGGACTGAGGTCCTGATCGATTTGATGGGAGGCGGGCCCCGACACAGGGTGATGGGGTCCGAACTTGACGAGACGGTACTCGATCCATTCGCCGTCTTCATGCATGGAGACGGACTTCGGATCAACGGGGGCCGGGAGGGCAAAGCGTTCGGAGAGGATCTGGTGGGAACGGGTGGAGACCACACGGCCCGGTTCCAACATGGCCCGTTCGTCTGACACCCGGGTTCCGATCAATTCAAGGTCATTCCCGCTCACTTGGACACGCACGCCCTTGCGCTCATGCTCGGGAACTCTCACCCGGAGTGAGATCGTCTCACCCCGGTCTTCCATGGCGGACTCGAATTGCTTGATCCGGTAGAAGGGGTCGTTAGCGCGGGTATCTTGGATCCGGAGCTTCTCTGCGGAAGCGAGTTTCCGTTCATTCAAGGATTCGGTCGTCCGGTGCTCGACCTCACGGAGTTCATCGACGTACCGCTGATGCTTCTCGTCCCGGATTTTCTGATAATGGTCGCGGATTCCCTCGAGGGACGCCCGGTGGTTTTCTTTCTGAACCTCGAGGTAGGCCTCCCGTTGCTCCCGGAGATCCTGGGTGGCCTTCTCAGTGTTCTGAACCAGGAGCTCGGTGTTCCGGATGTGGCTCCGGTGGAGGTCGTCCTTGGCCGTGCGCTCACGTTGGCGTTCGTACTGCTCGAGTGCGGCATAGCGCTTTCTTTGATCTTCAACCCGGGTCCGGCCTTCTTGCTCTGTCTTGAACGCCTCGGTTTCGAGTTCTCGCTTGGTCTCTGCAATCGACTCGCGTCCCCGAGTCTGGAGATCGCGTTCCTCGCGGTTGATCTGATTCTTCTGGTTCCGGAGGTGCTCGTAGTGGGCGAGGCGCTGGGCCTGTGAGGAGGACTCAAAACGGTCCTGTAAATCGGACGTTTCGGCCATATGTGATTTTTTTAGATTCTCGACTTCGGCTTCGTGGGAGTCTTGCAGGGACTGTTTTTGTTCCCGTTGGAGGCGGTACTGCTCCGCCAGTTCCTGGCTTGCAGAATAACCGTTTTCAACTCGGCTCACGGGAGGCTCCTTCCTGGATCAATGGCGGATCCGGCTGGTTTCAAACAGATTGTTTTCGACGATGTTGAAATAGATTTTCACGACCCTGTACAGGACCATCTCGGGAAGCCTGGAGAGGTAAGCCTTCTGCCGTTCATAGCCTTCGAGGCAGATGAGCTTCTCGATGTGCCCTTCGATTTCACGGGCCTCTGCTTCGCTCATGGGCTTGGTCTGATTCGAGAAAACCTTCCGAACCACATCGATATCAAAAAGAATGTGGTTCCCTTGAGTGGATTGTTTGATCAGGTATTCGACCGTGGTGAGCTGTTCTTGTGAGACTGTGATCATCCCCGTACCCCTCCGTGGGTGAAGTGTGGGTGAAGTGATGTGCCAAACAGGGGCATCCTACCCCTTCCAATAGTTTTCCGGAGTCAGGAAAAAAGCGCAACGACAAAATTTCCACGCTCGCCTCCCGGTTCCAGGCCGCCTTTTCCCGGAACTGCGGTGGAAAGCTGTCATTGACGGGATCCCCGGCAGGGCTCAGACTTGAAGAGTAGGCCCTAGGATGGGGTCGGCAATCGGAGAGCAACTCCCGGGGGACTTAGGATGAGTTCAAAACCGCGCGGTTCGGCCAAGAAATCGGCAAAAATTCATTGCGAAGAGTGTAAAAAGGTCATTTCCAAGCGGGATCAGGCCCTTTTTGTTGAAGAGGAAGTCGGCAGATATTTCTGTGATGAAGGTTGCATCGTCAGCCACTTCACCCCTGAGATCGAAAAGCTCGAACGCGAGTACGGGAAACATGTTTCCCCTCAAGATCTGTCGAGCGAAGAGCGTGAGCGGTATGCTCACTTCAGATGGATGGCTCTCGAGAATCCTGATGAAGTCTGGATGGAGACTCTTCCGAAGGGGGACCGGCGCTACACTTTGATTTCCGAATACACGCCCGAAAGCAAGAAAGTCTGGGCTGTTGCGGTTTGCCTCATGTTGAGGGGTGAGCCGAGCTTCCTCTATCTCGCTTTCGTAAGCTCTGACAGAGGCCTCGTGGATGTTTTCCGTCGTGGCGATCAGATGAGCGTGGTGAAGGATGGGGGGGCGTCCGAGACGACCGAAGAAGGTTCCCCTGTTCGTTCACGTGGGGAAGATTCCGAATCGGATCGGCTTGCCGAGCCTTGGACCGAGGCCGATTCTGTCCGGGCCATGATCATCAGGTCACGTAAGGCGAACGATATCGCTCCCGAAGATTTCGGTTTTTATCAAAAGTGTCTCGAGGAGACCTTACAGAAGCCGAACGAGCTCTGGAGCTATCAGCCGAAGTCGGCCAAGCGGATCTACCATTTCATTAAACGCTATGATCACGACGAGCCGTATTGGTATGTAGTGATCGCCAAGGATACTGCTGACGAGACGCAGATCGAGATCATTGATGTGTTCCCGACCCGGGATCCTGAATTGGTCGGCATGTGCCGCCATGGAAAGAAAGAAGTGCTCGGGAGCCCGTCTTCAATGGATCAGGCCGAGGCAGGTGAGAATCTCCTGCCCGAGAAGGTCCGCAGAAACATCCATTAGAGGGATCCGCTCGCGTTCTGAAGCGAATACTGCGAGGCGCAGGCCGATACGTTACTGTGGGCCAGACAGAAGGACAGGGTTCCTGCGTCCGTCGCGCGGACCACCTGGATGCCATCGAACTGAATCGATCCGAAAGTGATGGAGGCACCCTCTGCGCTCACGTTCGTGCACTGGACCGCATAGCGGTTGTAGACGTTTCCGTAGGGATTCGAAACGATGCCACGGCCACCGAGAGTGGGGAACACACACACGGTGCGGAGGGCGCCGTCGGCAGGGAAAATGCGGATCGAAGTGGAAGCCGTCTGGGTCCGGCAGGCCCGGTATTCCTGGGAGGCGGCGCCACTGGTTCCGGTGATGTTCGGGATTTCCGAGCACTGAAGGTCAGCGGACATGTATTGTCCGGATTCGGAGGGACCCCAGGAGTTGGAGTAGCCATCGAAGCGATCTGCAAATTGCGGGCGTGCACCGCAAGCGGACACCAATCCGGCCAGAATCAATCCCAGAGACAGGTTTTTAATGATTTTCATATTCTCCCTCTCAATCCCTACACCTTGAAGGAATGCAACCCCGATGCCAACTCCTTCCCCTGCGGAAAGGGGCTCCAGGGAGGTCCGGGTGTCCAGGCTTTGGACACCTGACCGGGCGATGGCTATCAACGATTCAAGTGGAGCGGAGGCGGCGAGCGAAAAAAATGCCCGTGAAAATGAGGGTCAGGATCTGGCAGACCCGCTCAAACCAGTTCATCAGCCCGAGACTCCTGCTTATCTCGAGATAAGGAGAGAGTGGCCAGGTCCGGTGCTGGATGTCTGCGTTCAGCACGGCGCTCTCGAACAAGCCGGTCTGCCCCCGGGTCTCGCCCAGGGCATCCATCCAAACACTGAATCCGGTGTTCGTGGAACGGAGGAGGGGCAATCGCGTCTCCACCGTGCGGAAACGGGTCAGGGCAAGGTGGAGGTAGGGCTCTCCGTCCGGGCCGAACCAGGAGTCATTGGTCACATTCAACAATGCATCCGCACCGAGCAAGGCGCCCTTGGCTGAATGCTCACCGATCAGGCCCTCATAGCAAATCGATGGAGCCATCCGGAAAGACCGGCCTTCCTTGTTTTTCACCTCGATCACCTCAGGCCCCGGGCCTCTGCCGAAAAAACCCATGGTGGGAAACCAGGTTTTCATCGACGGGAAGGATTCTGCGAAGGGTAGGGTCTCGCCGAACATGAGGAGCACATTCTTGTGGTAGACACGGGTCGATGGCGTGGAAGCCTGATGGAAAAAAAGAGAATTGTACTCCACCCCTTTCAAGTCACGGTCATAACCCCCGAAGATGAGAGTTCCGGGTAGGGACTCGAGAAAACCAAGAAGACGACTTTCCATCCGTTTTTCGTTGGGTGATTCAGGGCTTCCGAAAATCGAGGGGTAGGCCGTTTCGGGCCAGATGACCGCATCGGGACGGTGCTCTCCTTCGACGGCCTTTCTTGAGAGACCGAGGTACTGCTCGAGCACGGTCGTCATGGCATCATGGGTTCCCTGTTCGGCCGCCACTTTAACGAAATCACCGATGTTGGCCTGAATCATCGAAACCTTCAGCTGTGGAGCGGAGGGTGTGCGTTCGGCTTCGTAAACCGCATGCTGGTTCACCCGCCACTGCCCGTAGGCAAGAGTGAGGACAATGAGCCCAAGCGCGAGGGCCGCGGGACTGCGCTTTTTAGAGCGAAAGGTGGCAGTCAGGCCTTCATTGACCACGAGTGAGAGAAAAGTCAGGAAGAAGACTCCTCCAATATCCGCAGCCTGACGGATCCTGAGAGAGGCTTGAAACGCATGTCCGGCCGTATCAAGAAAAACTTTCGGATAGAGGGACTCGATTCCGGCATAAAATATTCCGAGCAAGAGCGGTTGCACAAGAATGGCCGTGGTCGTTTTGGAAGACTGTCGTAGCAGGCGGTCCCGGAGCCACAAATAAAGCGGCACCTGGAGCTGACCGGTAAATGAGAAGGCCAGGAATACCCCCAGCGCTGCTGGAAGGGGCAGACCACCGTATCTCATGGTCGCTCCCACCATCCAGTAAAAGCCACCGAAGCAGATGATCATCGACATCCAGGTTCCGGCCAGGAGGGTCGCCTTCAGCGATCCTGGACGTTCCCGGATCCTGTCCGCTGCCCAAAGTAATGGAACAAAGGCGAACCACTGGAAGACATGGAGGTCCCAAGGGGCGAACGACAGCACATACAGGATTCCGCTCAGGGATGCGGACAAAACTAGCGCCTTCAACGTGGACTCAGTCTAGCAAAGAGAACGGAGGACCGGCATTATTTTTTGGAAGCCGTGGAGCGATCGGCGCCACGACCTGCGTCCAGAGCCGAGATCGCTCGGAACGCGTCGACCTTGCCGCCCGAGCCGACCTTGGTTCGGAGGTTGGCGATGGGAGTCGTGTTCTTCACGATGAGTTCTTTCACTTGGGCCGGGCTCAGTGCGGGTGCCTTTGAGAGGATCAGTGCTGCGATTCCCGAGACAAATGCTGTGGCTTGGGATGTCCCGGTCATCCGCCCGTAGCGTCCGCCAGGAATGGTACTCAAGATGCTTTCGCCCGGAGCAGCGACATCGACTGAGCGTACGCCCCAGTTGGAGGAGGGCAGGATCCGGTTTTCAGAGTCCATGGATGCCACCGTGATGATGTTCTTCAGGCCTTTCAGTCCGTATGCGGCAGGGTAATACCGGTACTCTTCGACATCGGTGTTGTGACGGTCATTACCGGCTGCAGCGACGATGAGGACTCCACGCTCCTCGGCTTTTTTCATCGCCTGGTATTCCTCCTCGGAATACTCGGGGCCGCCGCCGGAGTAGTTGATGATCCGTGCACCGTTGTCGATCGCGTAATGCAGGGCTTTGATCGTATTGGACAGGTTCACAGATCCGGGCGCATGTTCCGAATAGTAGCGGACCGGCATGATCTGAACGTTCCGGGTGACTCCCGAGGTACCGGTCCGGGGATTTGCGATGGCTCCGATGATACCCGCAATGTGAGTCCCGTGTCCGTGGAAGTCGACCGGGTTCGGGCCTTGGGTCACAAAGTCCCATCCGTAAACGGATCCGCTGGAAGGGCGATTCCGGTTTCCAGGAGACTTCCAGAGATTGGGTTTCAAATCAGGGTGGGAGGCATCGATTCCGGTATCGATCACGGCCACAATCACATTGCGACTGCCTTCGGTGAGTTTCCAGGCACGCTCGACACTGATCGCTCGGTCCTCGAGACCCCAGTTCCGGATCTGGAATGCTTTCGGGGACGCTGCTTGAGTCAGCGGAAGGGTCAGGATGAGGAATGCAAGGATCAGGGAGATGGTTTTCACTTTGCGGTGCCTGGCCTTTCTGTATCCCCTTATCTTCAAAAAGGATGCCAGCCAGACTGAGGCCAGCGGAGTTCGGTCGCCGCTTCAAGTGATTGTAATTACGAGGCTTTGGTTTTAATGAGTTTGGTGGACCTTCGGACCTGTCAGGAAAGGATCACACACCTGTCTAAAGAATTGACGGCAAGGCTCCGAAAGATGAGGAGTGAGGCTCACTCGATTCGGCTCCCTGCTCGGTGTTGTTTTACTCGCGTTGGTGCGGACTCCCGCTTCCGCCCGGAACGATTCGTCCACCGTTTCGACCTTGGAGCAGGCGGAGCGATTGTTAGAGACCACCGAATCCGGGCGGCAGGTTCTCGAAGCCGCCCGTGAGGGGCGGATCACTTGGGTTCTCGGTCAGGTATCCCGGACAGAGGTCACCGCCACCCGGACGGTTCACGATGAGGTGGAGACCGTCCATTACGATACCCGGGTGATCATTTCCGGGTCGAAGAGTCCTGTGTTTCAAGCGCTCGATCTGGCTCATGAGTTGGTCCACGCACTCCGGCCCAAAGAGAATCCGTTTCATCCCGCTTTGAAACCCGGGGATTACGTGGTCCGGGGAATCGAGGGCGAGGGGGGCGAGGCTGAGGCGATCGCATACGAATGCCGCGTCGGTCGTGAATGGATCGATCGTTCGAAATCACGGGTGATTCCCGAAGAGGATTTGGCACTGGTCAGGGCCCGTTGTGGAATGGTGTGGAAAGCGATGGCGGATGGTGAGAAATGGAAGCGCTCGTTCTATTACCTCGGACAGCACTATCGCGACTTTCTGGACCGTCTGACCCGGCTCGAGCCCGGTTCGGCCGAGATGAAGCGCTGGAAAGAGAGACTGGATCCGCGTACCCCGATATTCTCTTCGGCAATGGCACAAAAGCCTTATCCTTTGGCGTTGCTCGAAGAATACCTCGAGCTCACCCGAAAAATTTGCTCGCGTTCACCCGCATCCGAGTCTCCTTTTTCGAAACGGTGCGGAACCCTCGAACGGGTGAAGTGAGGCGCGGATGGAAAAGCGATTGATTCTGATTCGTCATGCTCATCGCGATACCGAGGTCCCTTCAAAGGACAATGGCCTCAGTGAAAAAGGCGAACAGCAGGTGAAACGATTGCTCCGGTATTTTGAAAAGCGGATCGAGGGAGAGGTCCGGTTTCTCTCCTCGCCGAAAAAGCGGTGCCGGGAAACCCTCGGACCTTTGGTCGAGCGGTACGGTGGCGAACTCGAGATCGACGGACGCCTTACGGAAACAGGACCTATCGAACGACAGGAAGAGCTCTTGGCCCGATTGGGCGAGTTCATGGATGAGTGGAAATACCAGGGTCCGGACCTACTCGTGGCCTGTTCTCACGGGGACATCATTCCGGTCCTGGTCGAGCGCCTCACCGGAGCCCGGATCGGGATCAAGAAGTGCGGAGTGGTCGAAATCGAGTTTTTTGCCGGGGATTGCTACCTGACCGGTCTGGTGCAAAAGCCAGGTGAATAGGGTAAGGTTCCCGTCATGGATCTGTTCGATGTACGGAACTATCAATACACCCTGCCCGAAGAATTGATTGCCGCAGAACCCCTCGAACAAAGGGATCGTTCGCGCCTGCTCGTTGTGAACCGGAAGTCGCGGACTTTGGAGCACCGGATCTTCAGTGAAATTCCATCAATCCTCGATCCCGGAACCGTGATCGTCGCGAACAACACGCGGGTGATCCGCGCACGGTTACTCGGTGAGCGTGAGGACACCGGAGGAAAGGTCGAGTTTTTCATGCTCCGGCGAGTGGAGTCCGCTTGTTGGGAGGGTTTGATGAAAACCGGTGCCCGGGTTTTGCCGGGCTTCCTGTTCAAGATTCCCGATCGTGAAGGGGGATGGGTTCGGGCAGAAGTCATCCGGCGAGAGGAATCTCCGGCCGGGGTGATTCTGACTGCAAAATTCTCGCGTGATCCGGTCGAGGCCGACATCGGGGAGGTCCCCTTGCCGCCGTACATCGTGGCCAAAAGAAAAGAGTGGGGTCCCGAGGAGTTAGAAACCTACAACACCGTTTTCGGAACCCGCGCGGGCTCGGTTGCCGCACCGACCGCCGGTCGTCACTTCACACCGGAACTGATCGGGCGCCTCAGATCCGAGGGGATGGACTGGCAGGAACTCACTCTCCATGTGGGCATCGGCACGTTCAAACCGGTGAGTGTCGCGGATGTCAGGGATCACGTGATGCACGCGGAGCCGGTCGAGATATCACCCACCGTCGCCGAAAGTTTGAACCTGTCCAAGCGTGCGGGAAAAACCATTTTGGCCGTGGGGACGACCACCACGCGCGCACTCGAGGGGAGATCTGTTCCGGGGGCCGAAGGTTTCGATTTGGTTCCGGGCGTCAGTGACGTGAACCTGTTCATCCATCCCGGGTCCGGTTACCAGTGGAAGTTCACCGATGCCATGATCACCAACTTTCACCTGCCCGGAAGCACCCTGATCATGATGATTGCTTCATTCATCGGAGATCTCGGGTTCACGCTCAGCGTATACGAAGAGGCCGTGCGTGAACGATACCGGTTTTACAGTTACGGCGATGCCATGCTAATCTTGGATCGATGATCCAGAAGACTCTCCCTGTCGGACGCCTGATGTGCAATTGCCAAATCCTGGTCTGTCCGGAGACCCGTGAGGCGGTCGTGGTCGATCCGGGAGATGAGGCGGACCGCATCCTCACAGAAATCGGTCGCATTGGCAAAGAGCTCGGTCAACCGGTACGGGTTCGGGCCCTCCTTCATACGCATGCCCATTTCGATCACATCGGTGCTGCCCGGGGAGTCAAGGAGGCGCTGATGCAGAACGGAGTCGACGCTCCGTCTATTTTTCTCCACCGGGAGGACGAGTTCATCTATTCGATGTTGCCCCAGCAGGCGGCGCGGTTCGGTTTCCGGATGAACGCTCCTTTACCCGTGGATCGCTATTTCGAGGACGGCCAGTCGCTCGAGTTCGGAACCCTCAAGTTTTCCGTGCTCCATACTCCGGGGCATTCCCCGGGAGGGGTTTGCTTCCATTTGCACTCTGACACAGCCAATGCGGTTCCTGAGATGGTTTTCACCGGGGATACGCTTTTTCGTGAGGATATCGGTCGGGCTGATCTGTGGGGCGGAGATGAAGCCTTGCTGGTCAAGAGCATCCGGAACCGTTTGTTGGTGCTCGATGACGACACCTGCGCCTGGCCCGGGCACGGACTATCGACCACGATCGGCCACGAGAAACGGCACAACCCTTACGTTTGAATCACCAAGTGAACATGAAGTGCCCGAGCAGAGTGAAGAACCCTCCGGTCAGGTCCGAAACCGCACGGTAGCGGGTTTCGTTCGTGTCGGTGAAGTTCTGCGTGTGGAATAGGAGTTCTAGATTGAGGTAGGTTCTTCTGTGGACGATCGGGAACTCCAAACCGCCTCCGCCTGCGATGCTGAGGGTGGAGTCCGTATCCGGCGTCGATTGAGTAGCGCTGATCTGGTTTTTGGTCAAAGCCCCGAATCCGAATGCGAGATAAGGGTTAGCGAAGGTGATTGGGGCCGCCGCGTCGCGGACATCGAAGTAATACTTGAGGTGCGCACCGTAGCCGATGAGCTTGACCTCGTAGTTGGTGTTCCCGTCCAGGAAGTTGTGGTTGGCGAAAAAGATACCCAGATCTGCCGCGAACTGGAAGTTGAACCAGTACTGGACCCTGACGTCGAATCGAGGAAGTGCCGGTTCATAGAGTTTACCCCTGTTTCCTGTAGCCGCCTGATAACCGCCACCGAAGCTCAACCCGAAGAAGCGCCCGTTCTGGAAATATTGCGTGTCCTCGTTCTCTTCCTCGGTCAGATTGAAGTCGCCGTAATCGAGGTAGGGTGAGGATTGATCGAACAAACCGTGATCCTCGTTCTTTTTCGAGGGTGCGCTGGGAGCCGATTCACCGATCGCACCCCCCACCGGGGGCTGTGCGGAGGCAACCTCGGGCCCGGTGAGCTGGAAGAGAAGCAGCAGCGCAAACAGCGTTTTAGAAATAATAGTGCATGCCCGCATTCAGAAAACTCGCCCCAAAGGTTTTCAAAACAAAGGTTCCCGTTCCGGAGCTGATGCTCTCACCACTCAGTCCGGCCTCGAAGCTCATTCCCACGCTATCTACGCCGGGAATGAAGAATTCGGCACCGAGACCTCCTAGAACTTCGATCCCACTCGTACCCCTGGAAGTGAGGTAACCAAGCCCGAGAGGGAAGTAAAAGTTCACATAGTTCTCCGAGCGGATAGTCCGGCAGTATTTTAACGCAACGACTCCATTTCCGCCGGCTCCCGAGTAGAATCCCGTCACCACCTCCAGCGCGGAGCGGGGTGCGAAAGCGTATTTGAGACTCATGGCCGGCGTCTGGCCGTTCCGGTCGGCATTCGAGAACTGGGCATTGTAGCCAAGACCCGCTCGTCCCAGGAGTTCACGCGCCTGGCCGACCTCACCGGAACAAAGAAGGAAACCGAGAGTGAGGCCCGTCCGGACCAGCGTTTTGATCATGCTGCCTTAGAGCGTAACACAGGCTTTTGCTTTGACAATAGTCCTTTGAAACCATACATCTATCGTATGGAATCCTTACTGACTTCGAGAAATATTCTGGTCCTGGTCATTCTGATCGTTCTGGGTGGGGCCACCACTTTCGGTGTGCAGCGCCACCTCGAGACAAAGGAAATGGAGAGCAAGAGCGCTCTGTACCGGATCCAGAAAACATTCGTGGAAGAGAACACCTCAGTCCCCGAGAAAGACCGTGCCCCCGGTGTCACGCTTGATGTCGACGCGAGTTACCCCAAAACCATTGCTGAACTGAACGCGATCTCGGCCGCCTCAGGAACTCCGAAGCGGGTCGGCTTCGAAGCGGCGCTCAAACTTGGCAACCTCTATTTCGAACACAACCAATTCAAAAAAGCCGAGCCCGCATTCCAGAAGGCCGTGAGTCTGGCCGGTACTTCTTTTCAGAAAGCCACCGCTCTTTATTTCCTGGGTCTCAGTCAGGAGAAAAACGGCGACGCCAAGCAGGCGATCCTCCAGTTCCAGTCGGGACTCGGAGAGAACGTAGAGGGTCTGAAGGCTGACCTCCTGCTCGGACTGGTGCGTCTCAACCTCAAGGCCGGAGACACTTCCAAGGCCAAGGTTTTCAGTGAGCGACTCAATAAGGAAATGCAGGGAAGCAAGCAGGCGGAAATGGCCCAGTCCTGGGTGAAAGAGAATTCATGATCCGGATTCCGGCGGTTGTCGCACTCGGACTCCTGGTTCTGACTGCATGCAGTTCGAGGGATTTGCGTGTAGGCTTCCGTCCCGAACGTGAGGTGCTTCGCAGGCAGTGGACCTACGCCATTCAACCGGATTCGAGCTCCCTTGCCACGCCGGGAATGGAGTATTCGAGCCCCGTATTCCACGAGACCACCCTCATTTTTGGGAGCAGTCGCTTCGGCCTGACAGCGATGTATCCCAGGATTCCGCGTCCCCGGTGGAAGTTGCCACTTCCAAACGGGGTGCTCAGTCAGATTGAGCCCGGGAAGGAAAATGCGTTTTTCACGGGTGGAGACGGAAACATCTACTCGATCTCGCTCGACACCGGCAAGGTCAATTGGACCTACCCCTTACGGAACCCGGTGGCATCCCGTCCCGCCCTGGATGGAGACGACCTCTACATTGTGACCAGCGACGATGCCTTGCTCAGTCTTGAATCGAAAACGGGGAAGTGGCAATGGCACTACCGTCGGCGCAACGCGAGCGGTCCCGGACTTCATGGGGGCTCGAAACCGCTGGTGCTGGGAGATACCCTTTGGGTTGGTTTTGCAGATGGCGCCCTGGTGGCACTCTCTCGTAAGGACGGTAAGGTCCTTTGGGAAAAACAATTGAATCCGAACCGGCGTTTTTCAAGTCTCGGAGCCGAGTTCCTCGAGTCGGGCGGAATCGTTTATGTGCCGGCTTATGATAATGCGCTCTATGCTTTGAATGCCCGGACGGGGAGTACCCTGTGGGCCCGAGAGGACCTCGGAGGATCGAATGCGGTGACCCTTTCGGGTAACACCCTGTTCGTGCCGGCCTCTGCGGGTGAGGTTCACGCACTCGATGCCAAGACCGGGAAAGGAATCTGGAAGTTCGAACTCGATCAAGGGGTTCCTTCTCGGGTATTGGTGCTCGGTCGCCATGTGGTGTTCAGCTCCAGCAATGAATATTTGTACACCCTCGACCGGGAGACCGGGGCCTTGGTGGACCGTTTTCAGGTGGGCTATGGTTCGGGGTTCACGGGTAATCTCGCCTACGATGCCAAGCGCCGCACCCTCTTTGCCATGAGCCGAGGCGGAAACCTCTACGCCTTTCGCTACCTACCGTGAGTCTAAGTTGTTGGATTTCAACAGATTAGACTAAAATCCGTACAAAAAAGTATTGTTTCAATCCGGGTCTCGTGGCATGATCCGAGGCCATGAACGTCACCGCTTTGGAGGAATACGGACTGCGTTGTGCGGTTCAACTCGCGTCTTTGCCCGAAGGGACCACCCTGTCGGCTCCGGAAATTGCGGAGCGCGAAGGACTTTCCATCGAGTACGTCTCCAAGTTCATGTTGCTTTTGAAGCGGGCCGAGCTCGTTCGCACTGTCCGCGGAATCAAAGGGGGCTTCGCTCTCTCGAGGCAGCCCGCTGAGATCTCCCTGAAAGAGGTGCTCGATGCGCTGAACGGCAGGAAGAAGTCCGGTTCGGAATTTTGCAAGTCCTTTACCGGAAAGTCAGACGCCTGCGTGCGATTCGGGTCCTGTTCGATCCGTCCGTTCTGGGATTTGCTTTCAGGATACGTTGAAGAGTTCACTTCGAGAATGACTCTGGCCGACCTCATCCGGCCCGAGGAGGAAATCCGCGACAAAACACGCTCGATCGCGAGTGATCATGTCGGTCAGATGAGAAAAGGGGAGCTGAGATCATGAGTGCACCATTGTTCGAGATCCGTGACCTTCACGTCGCCGTGGAAGGCAAAGAAGTCCTGAAAGGCGTCAACCTCGTGGTTCGCCGCGGAGAAGTGCACGCCATCATGGGCCGTAACGGTACGGGAAAGACCACGCTCTCCTACACCCTGATGGGACATCCCAAATACCAGGTGCTTTCCGGGAGCATCCTGCTGGATGGTGAGGACATCACCCATTTGAAGCCCGAGGAACGTGCCAAGAAGCGTCTATTCCTGGCCTTCCAATATCCGGTTGCCATCCCGGGTGTCAGTGTCGCTTCCTTTCTCCGGGCTTCGATGAAATCCGTTCGTGCCGGCGAGATCGAACCCTCCAAGTTCCGCGCACTGATCAAGGAAGAACTCAAACACCTTTCGATTCCCGAGGCGTTCATGACCCGCTCCTTGAACGAGGGGTTCAGCGGAGGGGAAAAGAAGCGTCTCGAAACTCTTCAGCTCAGGTTGCTCCAACCCAAGATGGCCGTCCTCGATGAGACCGACTCCGGCCTCGATATCGATGCCCTCCGGATTGTCTCGGAGAACCTCCAGTCGTTCCGGAACTCCGACCGGGGCATGCTTGTGATCACGCATTACCAGCGGATGTTGAATTATATCAAACCGGATGTGGTTCATGTGTTCGGTAGCGGAAGAGTGCTTGAAAGCGGAGGCCCGGAACTGGCTCTCAAGCTTGAAGAGCGCGGCTATGACTGGGTGGAAGGCGCCTGATCGGTCATGAAAGAATATCAGATCTTCAAAACAAAGGACGCCGTTCCGGGACCCGGGAGTCGCCATGCGGTTGAGGTGGTCGCAGGACGCAATCCCTCCTTGGGCGTGCAGCACTACCGGATCCCGAATGTGAGTGGTGTTCATGAAATCGACATCAACCTGGGCGAAGGTGCCCGACTCGAGATGGTGATCGAACAAGCCACTTCCGCCGAAGTGGAGTCGCTCTCCCGTGTCAGGGTGAAAGCCGGGTCTGACAGCGCGCTCAAGCTGACGGTCATTCTCGATGGCGGGGCAAAATCTGCGTTTGAGATCGACACCTCCGTAGAGGGGCGGGGTGCGCGCATCGAGCTTCGTGGATTGCTAAATGCCAAGGCCAGACAGCAATTCTCGATTCGTGCGGATGCCGTGCATTCTGTTTCTGACACCTATAGCGATTTACAAGTGTGGTGTGCAGCGCGGGATGAGTCCCGTACGGTGTTTAATGGCAGGATCCACATCCTGCAGTCGGCTCCCAGGACCGAGGCTTTTCAAAAAAACCGGAATCTCATGCTTTCGAAGCATGCAACGGTCGATTCCTTTCCGAAACTCCTCATTGAGAACGATGAGGTGAAATGTGCTCACGGGAGCAGTACGAGTTCGCTCGAGCCCGAGCAAACTTATTATTTGCAGGCGAGGGGAATCGATCCTGAGACCGCTGAGGCGATGATGCTCAAAGGGTTCTTACGGCAGCCTCTCGAGTGGATCTCGGATGTTTCCATCCGACATGAGATCGAATCCCGCCTCGGTGTCCTCGAGGAGGAGTGGTCATGAACGAGCTCATCCGGCGCGATTTTCCGATCCTTTCCAGAATGGTCGATGGCAAGCCCTTGTGCTACCTCGACAATGCGGCGACTTCCCAACGCCCGAAGAAAGTGGTCGATGCGATCGTCCGGTATTATCTCGAGACCAATGCCAATGTACACCGCGGAGTCTACAAACTCTCCCAGGAGGCCACAGATGCGTTTGAATCGGTCCGGAGCAAGGTGGTCCGGTTTCTGGGTGCCGCATCCGAACGTGAGATCGTATTCACCAAAGGGACCACCGAAGCCATCAATTTGATCGCATCGGCTTTCGGTGAGAGCACGGTCGGTCCTGGAGATGTGATCGCCGTTACGCGAATGGAGCATCATGCCAATTTCGTGCCCTGGCAACAGCTCGCAAAACGGAAGGGTGCCCGATTCGAAATCATCGAGCTGACCTCTGATCTTCGGCTCGATCCCAAAGAAGTGGACCGTGTTCTTGCCTTGAAACCCAAGATTCTCGCGGTTTCGCTTTTGAGCAACGTGACCGGGGTGACCAACCCCGTTGCTTCGCTTGCTTCACGGTTTAAGCTGGTCGGCAGTACGATCGTGGTCGACGCTGCGCAAGGCATCGCTCATGGGGAGGTCGAGATCTCCCGCCTCGGGCCCATTGACTTCCTGGCATTCTCGGCCCACAAACTGTGCGGACCGACCGGAGTCGGCGTGCTTTGGGGCCGGGAAGCGGTTTTCTCCCGTATGCCGCCCTATCAGGTGGGCGGAAACATGATCTCTCACGTGGGTGATTTGGACTCCGAGTGGAACGAACTCCCGCATAAGTTCGAGGCCGGCACGCCTGATATCGCTGGCGTGATCGGTCTAGGGGCTGCCATCGATTATATCGAGACCCAGGGCCGTACCCGGATCCAGGAGTACGAGGATCGCATCACCGCTTATGTTCTCGAACGGATCGTGTCCATTCCCGGTCTGCGCTTGCTGGGGCCCAAGGATCCGCATCACCGTGCCCCGATTTTCAGCATTGCGATCGATGGTGTTCATGCTCACGACCTGGCGACCTTTCTGGATATGAGGGGTATATCAGTGCGTGCGGGCCACCATTGTGCCCATCCGCTCATGCTGCGTCTTGGTCTGCCGGCGACATGCCGGGCCAGTTTCAGTTTCTATAACACTCTCGAGGAGGCGGATCAGCTCATCGATGCATTGAAGAGCGCCCCCCAGTTCTTCAGAAGGAAGAGTTCATGAACTATCGTGACGTCTTTGGAGAAGTGTTAGCTGACCATCACGAATCACCCCGGAATTGGGGTTTGGCGGTCGATGCCGAGATCCGTGAGAACGGGTTCAATCCGCTTTGCGGCGACAAGGTCACACTGGGATTGAAGATGCGTGACGGGAAGCTGGTGAGCTGTACTTTCGAAGGGGAGGGCTGCTCGATCTGCATGGCGTCTGCCAGCATCATGACCGAGATGGTCCAGGGCCAGCCGCTCGATCGCGTTTCCGGTCTCATCGAGGGGTTCCGTGCCAAGATGCAGGGTGAGGATCGGCCTGATGTGCTCCCCTCTGAAGATTCATCCGAGGATATCGTGGCCCTTTACGGCATCAAGCGCTTTCCGGTTCGGATCAAGTGCGCCTTGCTACCCTGGACCACCCTCAAGAAAGGATTGGAGACTCCTCATGCGTGATCCCGTGCTTCTCGAATGGTTGCATCCGGTTCAGGACCCGGAGATGTTTTTGTCGATTGTGGATCTCGGTCTGATTTACGAGGCCTCGTTCCGTACTGAGAAAACCGGTGCTGATGTGGTGATGACCCTGACCAGCCCGCACTGCCCTGTTGCAGACACTTTCGTGGCAAATGTCAAGAATCGCCTCCTTGAGTATCCGGGGATGAAAGAGGCGGAAGTGAAGCTCGTGTTCGAGCCGAAGTGGGATCCGAAGACCATGGCTTCGGATGAAGTCAAAGACCGTTTAGGGATCTGGTGAATTTATGGATTTTCAGAACAAGGACTATTCCAAATACGGATTTGTGACCGATATCGAAGAAGACCGCCTGCCCCCGGGCCTGAGCGAGGAAACGGTCCGCTTCATTTCAGGGAAAAAAGAAGAACCCGAGTTCATGCTCGAGTACCGGCTCAAGGCCTTCCGCATCTGGCAGAAAATGAAGGAGCCCAAGTGGGCGGACGTGACCTATCCTGAGATCGACTTCCAGGCCATCAGCTATTACTCCGCTCCCAAGCAGAAAAAGAAGCTGAACAGCCTCGATGAGGTCGATCCGAAGTTGCTCGAAACCTACGAAAAATTGGGGATTCCGCTTCACGAGCAAAAGATGTTGGCCGGTGTGGCTGTCGATGCGGTGTTCGATTCGGTTTCGGTTGTCACCACCCAACGCGAGGAGCTGAAAAAACACGGGATCATTTTTTGTTCGATCTCCGAGGCCTTGAAGGAGCATCCCGAGCTCGTAAAGAAATACCTCGGGTCGGTGGTGCCTGCCACGGACAATTACTATGCCGCGCTGAATGCTGCGGTGTTCAGCGATGGCTCATTTGTTTACATCCCGAAGGGTGTGAAGTGCCCGCTTGATCTGTCCACTTACTTTCGGATCAACGCTCAAGGCACCGGTCAGTTCGAGCGCACGCTGATTGTCGCGGATGAGGGCTCCGAGGTGAGTTACATGGAAGGTTGTACGGCCCCCATGCGCGATGAGAACCAACTCCATGCAGCGACTGTGGAGCTCGTCGCTCTCGAGGGTGCCGTGATCAAGTACACCACTGTTCAGAACTGGTATTCCGGCGATGCCGAGGGCAAGGGTGGAATCTATAATTTTGTTACAAAACGAGGACTGTGCAAGGGCCGGAACTCGAAGATCTCCTGGACGCAGGTCGAGGTCGGTTCTTCGGTGACGTGGAAGTATCCTTCGTGTGTTCTTGAGGGTGATGGCTCCACTGGTGAGTTTTATTCAGTCGCCATCACCAATGATAAGATGCAGGCCGATACCGGGACAAAAATGATCCATATCGGCAAGAACACCAAGAGTCGGATCCTCTCCAAGGGCATTTCGACCGGGGAGGGGCGCAACACTTACCGCGGTGGCGTGGTGGTCCTTCCGGGTGCAGAAGGGGCCAGGAACCACACACAGTGCGATTCCTTGCTGATCGGTGCCAAGTGCACGGCAAACACCATTCCCTATATCGAGGTCCGTAATCCCACTGCGGTGGTGGAACACGAGGCAACCGCTTCGAAGGTGAGTGAGGATCAGCTGTTTTATCTTCAGTCCCGTGGAATCGAAGCCGAGGAGGCCGTGAAGCTCATCATCAACGGATACTGTGACGAAGTGTTCAAGCAATTGCCGATGGAGTTCGCTCTGGAGGCCAATCGTTTGCTCGAGCTCAAGCTCGAGGGTTCGGTCGGGTGAGGCAGGCTTGGAGATCGTCGAGGTCCCCGCAAAAATATTTTTGATTGGCGAGTATCTGGTTCTTGAGGGTGGGGATGCCGTCCTCGAGGCGATCCGGCCCGGGTACCGTTTCGAGTTCGGTGACTCGGTCGAGGGTAGGTTTCCCCATCCTGAATCTCCTGCAGGCATTTTGTTGCAGGATGCGGGTGAGGGGCGTGTCAGGTTTCGATTGCTCGAGGACTCCGCGCCTCCCGGGTATGGCGGGTCTACTGCGGAGTGCTTGATGGCCTGGAGACAAGTGTACGGGGCTTTGCCGGATCCCCGGGAGATCCATCATTGGTACCGGCGTCATGTTCCCCTCGCGAGTGGTGCCGATTTATTGCTCCAGGCGGAAAAAATCAGTTCTCCCCGGTCGATCGCCTCTCCGCAGGTGTATGAGCGGATGTATCTCCTCGAGCGTTTGCAACCTTCCAAGCGTCCGACTCATGAGGACCTGATGCTCGATCGTCCTCCGATCCGGTATGAGCGATTGAGTGGCCTGGTGACCCGTTTCCGGAGGCAGATCCAGGATCCCGTTGAAGGGGGCTTTGCTGTTCTGGGAGAGTTCGCCGAGGAGTTGTACCGTACGGGACGAGAGTCAGATGATGCCAGGCAGATCCGTGAAGCTTTGCAAACCATCGAGGGAGTCGAGGGTGTGAAGGGCTGCGGTGCCGGGCTTCATGATCAGTTTTTATTGGTTCTCAAACCCGGGGTCAATCAGGCCTCCATCAGGCCTTATGTGGAACAGGCCGGGCTCCGGATCCGTGAATCGCTTACGGAGTGCGTATGGTGAAGGTGTTTGCCCCGGTCAATATCGCCTGGATCAAGTACATGGGAAAGCATGCAGGCAAGCCCTCGAACCCGTCTCTGTCGATGACACTTTCCAATTCGGGGACTCATACCCGGATCACCCGTGTGGCAGATTCCGACGGGCTGGTGTTCCGCTTTTCGGACCGGGGCTATGTCCCGCCGGTAGTGGGTCTTGCCAAGGCATCAGCTTTTTTGTCCGATGTAGCGTTGTTTCAGTCAGTGCTCGAGCCGTTCGGCTTTGCAGTCAGCGCCCCGTCCGGGGTGTACGAGATCCTCACTCTGAATACTGTGCCCGCTGGAACCGGGATTGCCACGAGCGCATCGGGTTTTGCTGCTTTGACGCTGGCCTGGGCCGGAGTGTTGTGCGGTCAGGATCTCCCTCGTTTCCGGGATTCTTTCGAGAAGGATCCGCAGCTCCGGAAGTCGCTGGCCGCCGTGTCGGCAAAAGGCTCCGGAAGCTCCTGCCGTTCTTTTGGTGGTCCCTTTGTCGAATGGGATCCTGATTCCGGCATCACCGAATGGTATCCGGTTGGTGAATATGTTGATTTCATTCTTTTACTCGAGACCGGTGTAAAGGATGTTTCCTCGAGCGAGGCCCATGAAAGGGTCAGGACTTCTGCCCGGTTCAAAGGGCGCGAGGAGCGCGTCCGTGCCCGCTTGGAAAGGGTCCGTCAGGGATTGCACGGATCGGATCGTGGATTATTGCCGGAGGTGGTCCTCGAGGAAGCGATCGACATGCATGAGTTATTTCATACGAGTGTGCCGGCCTTCCGTTATTGGAACGGCGAGAGCGAAGCCTGGATCCGTCGGATCCGGGACAGCGAAGGAGGAGTGCCGTCTCGTAATGGCATCCTCACATTCGATGCCGGAGCAAATGCGCATCTGTTTGTTCCATCCGCCGAGGCCTCGCTCTGGCAGCATTTCTTTGCCACAGTCCACCCCGGTTTGAGGATCGTCATGGATGTCAGCGGGAAAGGAGCCCGTTTCGATGACTCGCATTTCTGATTTCACCATCGAGGTCCCGGCCAAGTGGGTGCTCACCGGGGAGCATGCCGTGCTCCGGGGAAAGGAAGCCATAGCTTTTCCTCACCCTACATTTTCTTTGAAACTGATTTACCGCAAACAAAAAGGGTTTTCGATCACAGCCAATCCGTTTCAGTCCGTGGTACGGAGTCTGATCGGGCGGGCCCTGGAATACCTGGGGCAGGACTCCGGGGCATTCGATTCTGGTGAGGTCGATATCCGGAGTCAGATTCCGATCGGGGCCGGACTCGGTTCTTCAGCCGCTCTTTGTACCGCTATCGCACGTCTGGTGATTTGGAAGACCGGCACAGACGAGGCATCATGGATTCCGCTTTCGACCCATCTCGAGGATGTGTTTCACGGTAAGAGTAGCGGGATGGATGTGCATGCCATCGCGCATGGCCGGCCGATTGAATTCTCCATGGCCCGCGGGGCTCGTCCTCTGGAAGGTGTGGAGCGTTTGCCCCGATTCGAGTTATACGATTCAGGATTGCGTGGGCAGACCCTGGACTGTGTTGAGAAAGTGAAGCATTGGCGCCAGATTCATCCGCACCTGGCTGATCGCTTCGATCAGAAAATGGATGAGGCGACCCGCCTGGCAAAAGAAGGTTTGCTCGAGTTTCAAAAGGATGTGTCAAGGGGAGAAAGTCGAATTGCCAAGGCCATGCAAGACGCCCAGAATTGCTTCGAAACCTGGGGTTTGCTGACCCCCGATTTGATCGGGCAAAAGCATGAACTTTTGAAGCAGGGCGCACTCGCGGTGAAACTGACAGGAGCCGGTTTAGGCGGTTTTTGGGTCGCTTTGTGGGGCGCTCAGTCAGGTGCTCTTGACATCCGCGAATAAGAGACCATTCTATTGTACAAAGACTGTTGGAGGATCATTGATATGTTCACTTGGGTCAAACGCATCGGTTTATTTTTTCTGGTAAACATCCTGGTGATGCTCACTTTGAGCTTCGTCATGAAGCTCCTTGGTGTCGGGCATTACGTGACCGCCTATGGATTGGACTATCGATCATTAGCGGTGATCTGTCTGGTGTGGGGTATGGGGGGATCACTGATTTCCCTTTTGTTGTCCCGGTTCATGGCGAAGTCGATGATGGGGGTCGAAGTGATCGATCCCAATACGAGAGATCCCGAGCTCTCCAACCTGGTGCACATGGTGCACACTGCCGCCCGTTCCGCTGGTCTCACCACCATGCCCGAGGTCGGGATTTACGATTCCCCTGACTTGAATGCCTTTGCAACAGGGCCTTCCCGCTCGCGCTCGCTCGTTGCGGTTTCGACCGGACTTCTTTCGCGCATGAGCAAGGCAGAGGTCGAGGGCGTGATCGGGCATGAGATCGCTCACGTTGCCAACGGAGACATGGTCACTCTGACCCTGATCCAAGGGGTCGTGAACGCGTTTGCCATGTTCCTGGCTCGCATTCTCGCTTTCGCAATTTCCCAAGCCACTCGCAGTGAAGACGACCGCGAGCGCGGTAAGGGGGGTCTCGGGACTTTTGCCGAGTTCATGTTGATCCAACTTTTTGAGATGGTTTTCCTGGTTCTCGGATCCATGGTAGTGGCCTGGTTTTCCCGCTGGAGGGAGTTCCGTGCGGATCAGGGCGGTGCCAAGGTTGCGGGTCGCGAGAAAATGATCGCCGCTCTCAAGAAGCTTCAAATGGCTTACGAGCAACCCTTCGATGCCGAGCCGGCCCCGGCAGCCATGCAGGCGATGCAGATCTCGAACCGCAAAGGCGGCTTCCTCCGTCTGTTCGCATCTCATCCTCCTCTCGAGGAGCGCATTGCCGCTCTCGAGAACACCCGCGCGTTCTGATTAACTGGTTTGCTGGCAATTTAACGTGAGAGGCGCTTTTGCTCGACGAGGATGTCTTGCAGAAGCGCCTCCATGTTTTTCACTTCCGGCTCACTGTCCTTGAAATCCTGTGCGAAAGAGATCAGGGATTTCATGAGAGGCATCACTCCGAGGATCCAGGCCTCCTGGTTCTCGAAAATCCGCTCTTTGGTTTTCAGGAGCTCCATAGCCAGTAGGTGGGTGGTGCCTGCCAAGTGGAAAAAGGAAGGGAGTTGCGAGGGATCGACTGACAGATTGGAGAAGATCCAGTTTTGAATTCGGATCAGGCGCTCCAATCGGGCTTTCTGATCCGGGAGGGCTCGTACGTCTTTCAGGCTCACGGTCTTGATCCGGTTCTGGATCCAGGCCCGGTTGCTCGGGAGGTCGTCCTTCACCTTCATGGACGCCAGGGTCTTCTGGAACAGGGTCCGGCCCGCATCGCCCACCGGATTCGAGGCGGTCTTCAGAGAAAAGAGCTGGACGGCTCCTGCCGGCGTGATCACTGCGTAGCGGTCGATCCGGTAGGTGCCAGCCCGGATGAACAGGTGCACACCTCTTGCGCTCCATGGGTCGAGACCGTCGAACCAGGTGAGCACCTTCTCGTGCCGCTCATGTTCGACCTCATCCGGAAAGAGGAGCTGCTTGAATTTCGTTTTCTGCTCCTTGCAAGAGAACCCGGACTGGAAACAACGGCGCCAGGCCTCCGCGGTCTGGTTTGCAATCAGAGTTCTCGGGCCATGAAGCGTGAGCTCCACCTCGATCGGTTTCCAGATTTGCACCATGCTGCTGATGAATTGGCTGGGCGGCCCCTTTTGATACGTCAAGCGAGTGACGATCGGATCTCCTTCGAAGTGTGTCGGCCAGATTCCAAGTGTATAAGCGAATGGTAAAAGCGTTTCTTCATCTGGAGCCGGAGGGAAGGTGTTTTCAATCCATTCTGTGGGGAGGCCCTTTTCAAAGGGACCGCGAGCCGTCGTCAGGACGGTCCCGACTATTACGCCGACGATCAGAATGCCTAGAATTACGGGTTTTCTGGTGATCATGCTGAGGGATAGGGTACACTAGGAGCAAGAATGATCAAGGGTCTCGGCGTGTTCCTCATGGTGCTGTATGCGGGTTTCTCCTTCCAACTCGATGGATTCGGACCGGGGCTATCCTACGGAATTGTACTGGTTTTGACCCTGGCGAGCGGGATCGGTGCCGTCTACTGCCTCGCGGCCCCCGAAGGTTGGGGCCCTGAATCCTGGGCCCAGGTCGATGGGCCTTTCACGCTGAATTCGGAATCGATGATCCGAGAGCTCGAATCGCTTGCCCGGACGGTCCGGCAAGAGGGCCTCCTGGCCATGGAATCGAGGCGTAAGGATCTGAAGGATCCTTTTCTCAGGCACCTGATGAAAAAGGTCATGGACGGGCATGAGAAATCAACATTGCTGCCCTTGATCCGCTCCCAGTGTGAGACCCGGTTCCGCCTGATCGAATTGAATCGTGATTTTTTCGAACGGGTGATCGCTCTCATCCCCCTGGTCGGGCTGGTGCCGACGCTGGTTCTGTTCGGATCCATTTTGATGCGACCCGGGGCAACGGGTTTCGGGCTTGCATTTGTTCCCTTTGGCTTGATGTTGTTTCTCCAGCTCATTCTGGAAGCGGCTTTTGGGGGGCGATTTGAATTCCTCCGCAACGAGGCCCGCATTCATTACGAGTTGCTTGAGGAGGGGCTCACGTGCATCCAGGATGGAGTCACGGTCGAGTTGGTGGGAGACCGGCTCAGGTCGAAAGTGCAGGTGAATCCGAGATGGGCCGACGCTTGAGAGGGTCGGGGCGAGTCACCGTGTACCAGGGGCTAGCGATTGTGGCTCTGGGGCTCTTTGCTTCCCGGGTGCATGCTCCGGTGGTGAGCTCGGAAGTGTCTCCGTCACCGATCCCGGTTCCGAGCACGGAAATCGACCAGCCACATGCTCTGCAGATCCTATACAAACGCTTGCAGGACAGTGAGTGGTTCAAGGTCAAGGCGGATGGTGTGCGTCTTTGGAGAACCTCGCATCGTGTTGTGATCTCGATCGAGAGTGACGAATTGTACGATGATCAGTCCGCCTCGATCTCCGAGACCTGGGTCCCATTGATCGATGCCTTGGCCAGGATTCTAATTCCTGAACTGGGACCCTCTTTGCAGGTCAGGATCGAGGGATTCAAGGAGGACCGCGACGAGGCCCAAGGTGTTTCGGTTTTCACCCAGATGGGGGATTACCGTTTGGCCACCGAGCGGGCTTCCTGGTTGGTCGATCATCTTGAGCGTAATTTTCCTGAATCACGGAGGCTCAAGATGCGGATCGGAGCCGGAGTTGCCGCAAGTGCGGAACGGGTCGAGCTGCACATCGAAATGCGCTGATCGCCCGGTAGAGTCAATTGCCGAGTTCAACGACCGAATTCAGCCCAAAACCGTTCGAGGAACCGCATGGCGGCCAGGGTTTCCTCGTCCCGGCTCAATCCTCCCATGCCGACTTTTTTTCTCATGCCCACGAAAACTTCCGCAGGAGGGGCAAGGAACTCGGTCGCCGGAATGCCGACTGCAGTACCCGTGTGGCGGGAGATTTCTTGCTTTCCGACCCAGTTTTCATCGAAATCCAGAGAGATCGAACTCGGGCTTCGAATGCCTTTTTCTTTCATGCCTTTCCGGATGTAGTCCGAGTCATAGGGAAACACCATGAGCACACTCCCCATGCGCCCGGCTCCGTAAAGTTGGGGGTTCCCCTCACTGAGAAGCTGATAAAGACTCACATTTGAAGATCTGAAGAAGTAGACCTTGTAATTGGGGTCACCGCCACCATAATTCAGTGCGATGTCCCCGCGCGAGATCATGATTCCACCACGATCGACATACTCTTCGAGTATTCCGCCGTGGAGATTGAAGTGAAATCCGAATTCATCGTGACCGTACTTCTGTTTCAATTTTCCGACGACCCCGTCACCGACCCGCTCAAGGTAAGCCTTGCGGTCGGATTTACTCATCAGTCGGATTTGTTCAATCTCTGCTTGAACCGCGGACCTGATATCGGGCCACAGGTCGGTCTGTCCGCTCAAACGAGTCTTTTTACGGAGCTCCCATAATTGATGAGCGAGCGAGTTCCGGTCTGAAGGAGGAGAGAGTTCGGTGAGTTCACCTGCGCGCTTCCGCTTGATCCGGTAATCTTTTCCATCATTCCCGCGGATCTTGATTTCCTCGAAGGAGTGGCTGATCACCTCGCCTTCGAGTGGGGTCCCTTTCGAGTTGAAGGAGACCTTCGTTCCAGGCGCGAGCCCGAGAATCGGATCAGGCCCCGTCTCTTTTTTTCCGAAGACCGATGTGAAAAAACGGCTGAAGCAGTTGTCCGCTAAGGCCTGGGGCGTCGCGAACGGAAGGCTGACCACTAAAAGCAGTAGGGCCGTAGGCAACAGTCTGTGTCGGATCAGGAGCTTCATCCCGCATACAGGATAACACGTGGGCGCATTCACGCGACCGTTGGCTTTCTGACTGGGTCGAGGTTCAAGTCAAGAAAGGTCGGCGTCGGAATGGGTATTTTATTCATTATTTCAATAATTTAGACTTGAATTCCGGGAGATTAAAAAAACTCAATTTTTTGACGCCTTTGCCGATAAGTCCAATATGAGCGATTCTTCTTCAGCCAAAAAAGACATGTTACATGAGCTCTTCGAGGGGCGCATGGTCGGAGGAACGCTTTCGCAACTCGCGAATTACTCGGACTTGTTTCATCGGATGGCCGAGGCCGTATTTTTGATCGATCGCCACTCCTATCGTGTTTTGGAGTGCAATGAGGCGGCTCTCAAATTGCTCGGGCTCGACGAGGCACGTGTTCTCGGTACAGAACTCCCCAAAGTTCTCAAGGCGGAGGAGTTTCTGAACAGCAAGTTGAAGGATCCTTTCCCCGGCACCGAGCTCGTCTACCATGACGAGAAAGGAGACGAGTTTGTCTTTGAGGTTGCCGCGGAGAAGTTGAAGATCCTGGACTACATCGAGGTTATTCAATTCATCGCCCGGGATATCACGGCTGAGAAACGTGCCGAAAGGGAGCTCCTCGAGCTAAATGCCGTGTTGACCACGCTTTCGACAACCGACGAAATGACCCGTCTCAAAAACTACCGTTACTTTAAGGAAGTTCTGGCGTCGGTCCATCATCAAGCCCAATCCTTCCAAGGTCAGTACGGAGTCATATTCATCGACGTCGATCACTTCAAGAAGTTCAATGACCGGAATGGTCACCCGGCCGGAGACGACGTGCTCCGGATCGTGGCTCGCACCCTTCAGGAGTGTGTGCGCTCGCAAGACTTGCCAGCCCGATACGGCGGTGAGGAATTCGTCGTCTTGTGCCGGAATTCAGACATTCATGAGACCAAGCTCCAGGCAGAGGTGATTCGATCCCGAATTGAAAAAACGGTGTTTCCGTTCGGTGAATTCCAACCGCTCGGTAAGGTGACGGTGAGCGTCGGGGTGTCTTCTTTTCCTGTGTGTGGCCACACTTTCGAGGAAGTACTCGAGCACGCCGACCAGGCGCTCTATGTTTCAAAAGAACAGGGCCGGAACCGGGTCACCGCATTCACCGAGCTGCCTGAAAAAGACAAGAAAGTATCCTAAAACCGTCTTAATTCCGGCGGACTTCGATGTTAGAATCCCCTCATGGCCATCAGAAAAGTCGCCCGAATGGGGCATCCGGTTTTGCGCCTGAAGGCGCGTGAGTTGAACCGCGAAGAGATCCTCTCTCCGGAAATCCGTCGGTTCGTCCAGGATCTGTTCGATACCATGGAGGAATATGGCGGGATTGGAATTGCAGCGCCCCAGGTGCATGAGTCGATCTCGCTTGCCATCATCGACTATCAGGAAGATGAGGAGAATCCCGTTCCACCGACCGTGGTCGTGAATCCGAAGATCACCGTGCTCGATGAGACCAGGCAGGGATATTGGGAAGGTTGCCTGTCGGTTCCTGAGATCCGGGGCCTGGTTTACCGGCCGCGCAAGATCCGGGTCGATTTCAAGGATCTGGAGGCCAAGGACCGTTCCATTGTGGCCGAAGGCTTTTTGGCCACCGTATTTCAACACGAGCTCGATCATCTGGGTGGAGTGCTTTTTGTCGACCGGATCGAATATGGGCCGGGGACTTCTCCGATTGCGTTCACGGAAGAATACGCCAAACACCTCGCTCACGAGCGCGCCGAGGATATCGGGGAGCTCGATGATTAGGCTATTGAAGGTCCGCGATCAAGTGCTCAGATTGACCGATCTGGAAGAGTCAGCAGCGGGGTACCGTTTCGACATTCGTTATGCCAGGAAAGATAATTTCTTCGGCAGGAAGGTCTATTCAGAGGCAAAAGCCTACCTGTTGGCGCATGTGGAGGAGGATCTCCATCGGGCTCATCGAGACCTTGCGCGACACGGTTACGGCCTCCTGATTTTCGATGGTTACCGTCCCTGGTCGGTGAGCAAGCTCTTTTGGGACCACTCCAACGAACACGACCGCGGATTTCTGGCTGATCCTGCCAGGGGCTCTTCACACAACCGGGGCTGTGCAGTGGATCTGTCTCTTTTCGATCTGAAGACCGGCAATGCCGTCGAAATGCCGAGCGATTTCGATGAAATGAACGAAAAGGCTCATGCCTCCTATGAGGGCGGGAGTCTCGAGTCGAGGCGCCTCAGAAACCTGCTCCGCGAAGCGATGGAGAGCAACGGATTCAAAGGCATCTCGGTCGAGTGGTGGCACTTCAACCATGAGTCACACCACGACTGGCCTGTCATGAATTTCAGCTTCGAAGAAATCGCACGGGCTCCGTTAAGCCGGATCAAAGATTCCGGTTAGCATACCAGAACAAAAACGTGAGCCAGGTCATCAGCGAAAAGAGGGGCTTGGTCATGATCCAGTCTCCTTCAAGCGCTCAGCATGACGCCGTGCCCGCTGGCGTTTTTGATCGCGTTTCTTGTGGTAGTACCTCGAAAAAGTCTCGAATCCGTCCTCCATCACTTCGGCAAGGGCAGAGTGGAGGGTGTCGGACGATTTCGAAATTCTCAGTCCCCGGAGCGGGCCAGAGAGGATCTGGAGTTTCACCGAGAAGTGATCCACCCCGGCTTGGGTCGGGGAGTTCTCCATTTCAAGGGTGACGAGCACGCGGGAATTCTCGAGCGATGGAAATTTCGACAGCAACCCGACGATTCTTCTCAGTACGATCGCCTGGGTCAATTCGGACTGGGGCAGATTCTTGAACACCATCTGGATCATAAGGATCCCTCCTTGGAAACAGGATAGCGTCCGATCTATTATAGTAAAAATCGATAAATATAATTTATCTTATTGTTTAAAGAGATACATGGAACCGCTTGAAAACAGCTTTTCCGACGGGATTCTCGATTTTCCGATCGGCCTTCAGAACGAAGAACTCTTCGCTCACTCCCTCCAGCGTTCCGATTTCAATCAGTTCTCCCTGTTTCACCTGATGAGCGACTGAAGCGGGTGTGGCAGGGATGAGGCCAATACCTTTGATTGCGAGCATTTTTTTGATCGCGATGTCCTGGCTCTCGATGACGATTTCCGGATAGATCTCCTGATGGTGCATCCAGCTCTCTAGATCCTGTCTCAGACGACTGTCATAGGTGGGGATAATGAAAGGTTGTCCGGAGAGGGATCGCGGAAAATCTTTTCTGAGTTTTTTATATGCCGGAGCCGCGAACACGGAGACGTTTTCCCGGTAAACCGATCTGCTGCGGATTCCTTGCGCCTGAGGTCCGGCGGGCAGGCTATTGGTCAGGATGAGATCCATTCTGAAGGCCTTCAATTCGGATAACAAGGATTCGAGCTTTCCTTCGGACAGGGTGATCCTGCACTCCGAGACTTCCAGGGCGCAGCTGACCAGGTCCGCGGTGATCTGCTTTGGGACGCTGTCGATCGTGCCGATGTGAAAATGAGGCTTGGCCTGCTTGCCTTCGTCACGGAGCACTTCGAGCATTTCGAGTCCTGAATTGAAAATCGATTTTGCATAGTCCAGCACCACTTTTCCTTGCTCGGTCAGGATCAAATCGCGGCCAGTTCTCTCGAACAAGCGGACCCCGAGTTGGTTCTCAAAGGACTTCAATTGGGCCGAGAGAGTCGGCTGGCCGAGACGGAGTTTCTTGGCGGCTTTGGATACCCCGCCCTCTTCGGCGATCGTTTTGAAGTAAAAGAGGTGGTGGTAGTTGATCCAGGGATTCATCGGTTTTAGCTCACTGCTTCAGGAGTAGCTTTGAGAGTTCTTTGAACCCGGCTCCCGCCTCGAGTGTCGTGATGAATTTCGGTGGGAGTTTAAGCCGAGGGAGGTAAGGCT
>CANHQK010000002.1 GCA_947462765.1 Bdellovibrionales bacterium | reverse complement strand
TAAAAAAGTATTTTATGACTCAAAATTGAATTGAATTCAGGTGACCTTGAAGATTACTCCCCAAAATCATAGGCCCGTCTTCTCTTTCAAATATTTCATCGTCACGAAAGTATCTCTCGCCAGTAAAAAACCCAGCGAAATACTTTCATCTAAACAGATTGTCAAAGAACAGTACCGATTTTTGACGCAAACGCTGCCTTCAACCGTTAAAAAACCCGGTTTCGTTGCGAACGCAATCAAAGCGGTAGGAAACTGAAGCTATAGGAATCGTCGGAACTTGGCAACTGATTTCGTTAAAAAAAGTTCGGACTGAAAATCCATCGTGTTTTCAAACAGTTTCACCCTCCCCGCCTCTTTCAAAGTGCTGGTGAAAATGGGGGAGCAGATCCCGGAATCTGAGGACCCTCCCATCACAGCGCCTGAGCCCCAAAACCACCAGCGCCACCAACTCTGCATCCACTTTCGATTTTGCAACCTCTTCGAGAAAATATGCGGCCCGCTCACTCAATCGAGCAACCCTCACTTGCGCATGACCGGATGCGATCTCGAGCAATTCATGAACGGAATCGTTCATCAGGTCTTGCTGTCGTGGGATCGCTTCAAACACACGGGGCATCAGCTGCCGCAGATCTTCGACCCAATTCTCCTCCTGTTGATCTCCGGATACCAGGAGGATTCGGAATCCGAGCCCCTTCTGTAACTCCAAAACACCACTTAAAAATCGTATGAACTCCAACCGTCGCGAGACGAGGGCGCAAGGCTCCAATCTAACCACCCGCACCTCCACCTCGGAGGCCAACCCATACTCGATCCCTTCTTTCAGTGCTTGTTCCATGTCGATCATCTCGACACAAGATGACCGGACGCGAAGTCGCTCCAATACCTCGCGGACCGCACCTTCGTCCTGATGCTTCACGTTCTTCAACCAAATGAGATCCCCGGCAAAAAAGGCGTGCTTGAATTCCTCATATTCCATTCCCCGTCCCTCCTCAGGACAGGCTCATTAAGCAAAGGCGGGGCCAGAGTCCGGGAGCCAAAAAATTATCATTTTATTTCAACAACTCCCTCCTTATAGACTCCCCTCATTCCGATTGAACCCCTGCCGGAGAGTAGGAGAAGCCCCACAATGATTGTGAAAAACCCACTTCCAAGGATTCTGATTTGCGACGATGACCGAAACCTCCATCTCGGATTGAAATCCACTCTTGGCAAGGATTTCGACATACGGAGTGCCTATAAGGCAGAAGAAGCCCTGCTCTTGCTCAAAAAATCCACCACCGATATTCTTCTGCTCGACATGGATCTCGGAACAGGAAAGGACGGACTTACCGTCATTCCCAAAGTTCTCGAAATCCAGTCCGATATCCGTATCATCCTGTTCAGCGGCAGTACGGATTTCGAACTCGTCCGGAACGGCATGAAACTGGGTGCCTTCGATTACATCCAGAAAGGCTGCGGACTCGAAGAGTTGCGCCACGGTTTCACCAAAGCACTAGAACACCGTGAACTCAAGAAGCGAACGGCTCAGACCCAGCGAGAGTTAACCCAGAATACGCGCCATCTGACCCTGATCGGCAAATCGCCCGCCATCGAGCGGATCAGAAGACAGATCGACCGCGCTCGTAACAGCCGGGCACCGGTACTCATCCAAGGCGAAACCGGAACAGGCAAAGAAGTCGTGGCCCGAATGCTTCGCAAGACGCTCTCAGACGGTCTACTCGAACCTTTCGTGGCGGTCGACTCCAGTACGATCCAAAGTTCGGTCGCCGAGAGCATCCTTTTCGGATACGAAAAAGGCGCATTCACCGGGGCTGAAAAATCTACTCCGGGACTCTTCGAAGAAGCGGACGGCGGAGCTCTCTACTTCGATGAACTGGGCAACATGCCGCTCGAAATCCAGAACAAGCTGCTCCGGGCGATTCAGGAGAAAGAAGTCCTGAGGATCGGATCCTCACGACCTCTCCAGCTGGATTTCCGCGTGATCGCTGCAACCAATCGCGAGATCCAGGGCATGGTGAACGGAGGGACCTTCAAAGACGATCTTTACCAACGAATCAACGTGCTTCAGATCGACCTCCCCCCGCTCCGCGAACGGCCTGAGGACATTCCGGACTTACTCGAGCATTTTTCGCGGATTCACGCAGAAGGGAGTCCGCCTTTGCGATTCCTTCCTGAGACTCTGGATTTAATCGAGCGCTATCCGTTCCCGGGGAATATCCGTGAGCTCTCCAACCTGGTCCTGTATCTCTACACCATGGGCGAGTCCGAAGAGGTTTCACCTTTCGATTTACCACCGAAGTTCCGGATGCAGGGCTCCTCTCCCACTCCTGGCAAAACTCAAATCCGGGTTCAAACTTCAAACGGAGAGGGTGACCCCCTGGCAGAACCCGACTTTTACCGCGCGGTCGAGAAATTCGAAAAAACCTATTTGTCCCTCCATTATCGCCGCCTGAATGCGAATGTTTCCAAGATGGCCCAGGAACTCGGAATGGACCGGTCCTATCTGCACACCAAACTGAAGAGTTACGGAATCCACCAGATCAAAGGCAGGTAGGACGCTCAAAAGGTCGGGTTCGATTTCTCGATCTTTCCCTCAATCCGACGATCGAATTCCGACCGGAAGTCACGCACATTCAGTACTGATTCCGGGTTGAGGCGGATGGAAATCCTCATCTCGTGTCGCTTGTTCGATAGATTCGCAATCCCGATCTTCCCGAAGGGAATCACCGCACGGATCGATGCACCTTGCGAAACCCAACCCAATCCCGCCGTGTCCACTTCTCCATCATAAAGTGTCGTCTTGAACCACGCCTGAGGAGTGCGTTTCAGGTCAAGACGGACCTTGAGTCCGTCTTCCAATCCCGCCAAACCGGTCAGGTCAAAGCGAACACCCGCTCTTCCCAGTGCCAGGCCCGACAAGACGCCCCCCTGGAACCTTTTGATCACCTCGGCTGACACCCCCCTCCGAATCACGATCCGTGACGAAATCGATTCGAAATCACCAGCATCCTGACTCCGCACCCGTTCAATCGATTTCAAAAGAATTCCTTCCGGAAAGGCGCTGATCAGGTCGACCGACAGCACATTCTCCCTAGCGTGAACCACCAGTCGCAGACGCTGTCCTGCGAATGATGCGGCATCCTCGAGCCTGACTTCAACTTGGTGCTGATAGGTTTTGACCAACCTCTGACCGACCACGACCGTCCGGTAACGGGTGCAGGAATAGTGTTCGGTCACATAGACCGGGCGCGATTCACACACCTGCCGGGGCACCTCGGAACAAGTCTGGGGAGTGGAATGACACACTCGTCTCGGAACACTGACGCAGCCATTCGAGTTACAAACCGAATCCTCCTCGGTTGTGCAAACTTCGCCCCCTCCGCGACAAACAGTATCGCTGACGGTATGGCAGACCGACTCGTGATGCGAGAAAACCTCCCGGGAACAGGTCGACTCGTAAGGTTCCTGTCCGTAAATGGGCTCGTGCCGTTGATCGGTGAGAGTCGCCAATTGGACGGGGGCCGCCGACTCCAGATCAATCGGCCTCTGACTTCGAGCCAATGCCTCTCCTCGGACTATGATGAACAGGAAAAAAACAGTAGCGATCTTGAGCTTCATACCATCCCCCCGGATGCCTGAGCGAGAAGTTCGTCTTTCACTCATTGGCATCCTGAACAGCAAACCGCATGCCAAGCCCGTCCAAGCTCAAGTATTTGGAATGAGGAAACTTTTACCTTCGCACCCATCACTCATCCCGAAATGGCCCCACCCGGGCACCTCAAGTTTGGGCGCAATTCGGCTCCGACGCTTCCAAAATTACGACTTGTCTTTCACTCGGGATTTGGTATACCCGATCACTCGAAGTCAACTACCCGATGGGGGTGTAGCTCAGTTGGTAGAGCACCTGCTTTGCAAGCAGGGGGTCATCGGTTCGAATCCGTTCACCTCCACCATTCAATAAACTAAGCCTGCGCAAGCGGGCTTTTTTTATTTCAAGCTCCGTCCTTCCGCCTGAGGCGCTTCGCCTCGAGCATGAATAATCCCGAAAAACTCGGATCAGGCTCAATATCGAACAATTCACCCAAGCTCAGCGCGTTCACCGTCGGAGCGGCTCCGTGCACACCGGTGAGGAGCCATTGGAAATCGACCCCGAGTGCGTTCGAGAGGCTGGCCACTGCTAAAAAGTTATGAGGAACCGATCCAGTCAGCCAGTTTTGAACCACGGTCGGACTCACGCCAGAGAGCTCTGCCACTTTTTTTGCCGTCAAACCCTTCTCTCTCATGAGGCTTTGTAGATTCTTCCTGAATGGAGAATCCAGAGGCTTACGTGCTGTTCGTTTCTTTCTTGGCAAACTCATTCACGACACCTATCGGAAAACGCAGCTGAGACATCCTGCATCATTCTTTTATCCGAATCAATTCGCATCTCCGCATCAAACCAAAGAGCCGGACCCATGCTTGTGGGTCTACTGTGGAAAAAACCAAAGTTTTCATGCATGATGTGCGCGGGAGTCCCAACCATGCTCACATTTGAATCCATCACCTCGCTTGTGACCTTGACCGCCATGGAAACCGTTCTTGGCATCGACAACATCATCTTCATTGCCATCCTGGTGGGCCGACTCCCGATGGCTCAGCGCGAAAAAATCCGACGTCTGGGAATCACCTTGGCTTTGGCCATTCGAGTTCTCCTGCTGCTTTCCATCAGCTGGATCATGAGCCTCACCCAACCCTGGTTCGATGCATTCGGTCGATCCTTTTCAGGGAGGGATCTGATCCTTCTCGGTGGAGGCCTGTTTCTGTTGGCGAAGTCCACTTTCGAGATCCACCACAAGCTGGAGGGCGATCCCGAAGTTCACTTGCACCATGCCGAACAATCGCCGCGGATGCGCCATCCGGGAGCCGGAGCCATGCTTTTCCAGATTCTGCTCCTAGATCTCGTGTTTTCTTTGGATTCGGTGATCACGGCAGTCGGAATGGCCAATGAAGTCCCCGTCATGATTGCAGCCATGCTGATCTCCATGCTCATCATGCTGTTATCGGCTAAAGGAATCGGAGAATTTGTGGAACGGCATCCGACCATCAAGATGCTCGCTTTGTCGTTCTTGCTCATGATCGGAGTGATGCTGGTCGGAGAGGGCATGGGTGCCCATATTCCGAAAGGCTACATCTATTTCGCCATGGCGTTTTCACTCGGTGTCGAAATGCTGAACCTCCGCTACCGTGCCAAGAGCGCAAGCCAAAGACGCGAGACCTCGTCTAGTAAGTAGCCCTGTAGTACACTCCGGGCCATCGTGGATTCGAGTCGACAAAGTATTTGAGGTGATCCTCGAGGACGCCGGTCGTAAAACTCATCAACTGGCAGTTCCCGTTCCCGGAGACCGTTCCGCCGTATCGACAGGTCCCTTGAATTTGCCGATAGAACACACCGGACCAACGAGGATCGGCATCCACCCAATACTGCTGCCCGCGCACCAGGTAGGGCTGCGCCGGAGCCGCATAGGCAACCAGCTGGCAATTCCCGTTTCCGCTCGCAACCCCGCCCACCGGGCAAGATCCCTGCATCTGCTTGTAGTAGACTCCGGGCCACCGGGGGTCGGGATCCATCCAATACTGCACCCCCGGACGAAGAGTGATGCCGGCTGAGGCCGGCACAGAAAAGGCCCGGAGCTGGCAGTTGCCATGACCACTGGCAACCCCACCATGTGGACAAGAGCCCCCGCTGCCTTTGTAATAGACCCCCGGCCAAAGTGGATTGCCATCCACCCAGTACTGCACGCTCGGCTTGAGGGCGGAGAGGGACCTCCACATGCAATTCCCGTTGCCAGAACGCGTGCCACCGTAAACACAGGCCCCACCGACCTGTTTGTAAAAGATTCCGGGCCAGGCAGGATTGGCATCCACCCAGTATTGAACTCCGGGTACTGGAACATGCGCGACTGCATTGCCGAAATTTTTGACCTGACAGTTTCCATCAGTAGGAGTCCCACCCGCAGCGCAAGTTCCCTCGAGCTTTTTGTAGTAGACGCCAGGCCAACGGGGGTTCGCATCGACCCAGTAAGACACGCCCGGATTGAATTCAGGTCGGACAAATCCGCGGACCTGGCAATTCGGGTTTCCGCCACTCCCTCCGTACAAACAACGGGTGCACGGAGATGCATAATGGATTCCTGAACCTGTGCAATTCCCATCATTGCCGAAAGTGCCTCCGCGAGGGCAGTAATCCACCGGTAAAGAACACTTGGACCAAGCCCGGACATAATCGATCTTGAGGGTTTGCTCCGAGAAACTCACCGGATTCGGACCCTTGCCATCTCCACCCACTGAGTGATTGAGAAGGAAATAAAAGGGGCGTCTGGGGATATGGGCCGCTTTTTTGTCATTCCCTGTGATCTCATCCCACAAAGTCCGAGCCGGGGAACTCCCGTGAATCTTGTCTCCTTCATTGATCCGGTTGGTATTCACCCCATCGGTACGGAAGGTGATTCGATTGGCATCCCATTCGAGACTGAAGTTGTGGTAGCGATTAAAAAAGCTATGACCAGTCGGTGTTTGTTCATGATCCAAATCCTCGCCCTTCGAGAGATGCCACCGCGCTTTCCCGTTCGCAGCCGTGCATGAATCCGGGAAAAGATCTTCTTCACCATTCGGGATACACACTCCAGTGTGGAAAGTTTGCGATGCTTTGTTCTCATTCCAAGACTCCATGAGATCAAACTCGCCGCCCCCCGGCCAGGTCGCATCCGGAAGCATCCAATAAGCCGGCCAAGCTTGGTCCCCGCTCGCAATCGTGCCACGCACTTGAAGTAAACCGTACTGTTGGAAAAACCCGGGCCAAGACCGACCGGGACGCGAAATCGAAGTCACCAAGCCAGAGCGGATGGGACATTTCCTGACAGCTGGATTGGCCTCGCCCCTACCCTCCGGCCCAGCACACACATAACCGTGTGAAGTCATCCACTCCTTGTATTCATTCATATCGCCGAAGTTCACATTACCGGTGCTGCCTCCGGGTGGACGAACGGTCCCGTTCGGAAGCACAGAATTACCTTTCAGCAGGAGAATTCCGTTTTCTTCGTTCGCCCGGACTTCCACTTGGTCCGCAGTGAATTCGTTCACCTGAGGTGACATCCAATTCACACTCCGGTGGACATTCCAAACACACTTATTCAGCATCGCCAACTTCGGAAAAGTCTGATTCGGAGTCGATGAACAGGCCAGATCCCAATTATTGTATAGATCGATACACCGAGGAGGAACCTGGTAGCACCGTTCGACCTCCTTGGCGGGCATTTCGGGAGGCGGCCCTTGGAATTCATCTGCGAAGGTTTTTTTCCAGTAGCCGTCAAGATCGTCCGGGGACTTTCTTGTCGCTCCCGAAACATCCGACATCAACAGTGAAAACATGATGAGGGTCCAAAAATTACGGGAATGTAAGGATTCAAACATCGAGCGATCTCCCATATCTCATTTTACCTCCCGATTCCCGGCTCTGGCGAGTTGAAATCCCCCGACCGCCCAGGATAAACTGTTACGGGAATGGAAAAAGTGCTCGTCATTCTGCTGACAGTCGTCTTGTTTTCCATCTCTTACGGGCTCCTTTCTCCCGACCCCCTCACTCCAGTCCGGCCACTGTCACCCTCAATCCCCACTCAAGTGGAGGTCACGCTCCGTTTTGCTGAACACCTCCAAACTGACCCATCTTCCCTTCGAGCTCTCGAGAAGCGACAAGAAGTGCCCTCTCCCGCTTTGGACCCGGAGTCTTTGAGACGCAACCTCCTCTCACGAGGCAAAAATATTCCGGGAAAGCCCTATGCACTCGGGGTACCGGGGGCTACTCGGACCTTGCATATGAAAAGCCTTCCCGAACCCATTCAATTCTCTTCAGATGAAGAGTGGATCCAGTGGCTACACGAGAAGGCCACCCAGTCAGGGGCAAGCTTCTTGGAAGACATGGTGCTCGACGAGGGGACACCCTCGAACCTGATCGACGCCCTCGATGCCCTGGCGCAAATTGAGCGTGAACCCGAACTTCTTAAATCCCTCGGTCGATTCGCACTCGACCTGGCAGAAAATCATGACCTCGTCCGCTCGGGCTCCCCCTCGCCGAGTACACTGAGGCTTCTGGAGCTCTATTCCAAGATCCTTCCCGAGCAAGACCCAATCCGAAACCGCATGATCGCATTACTCAACCGAGTCCATTGAGTCAAAGCTGACACAGTAGTCGTCAACAAAGGTCAATGACATACTATTCTGAGGGGGATCAAAGCGGTGTTTCGTGGGTGGGTGCACTCGATCATTTTGTCCATGATGCTCGTCGGCTGCGGTAGAATCCGTTCGGCCGACTTTGGTGGGAGACTTTCTGTTTCCTCACCCTCGAGCCCAGTCGTGACGACCCCGCGGAAAATTGTTTTATCCGGAGCCATGAGCTACCCGGCCCTGACTTGCAGCGGACTGACCGTCAGAACTCAAGATGAGCATTCCAACGATCGTGCCGTTTCTGAAGACACTACCGTACTCCTGCGCACCAGTGGAGATGGAACCTTCCACACTGCATCCGATTGCAATTCAGGAACTCGGACCAATTCGATCACCCTGGCTGCAGGCGTGAGCACCTTGCCCGTCTATTACTACCCAACTCGCGGAGAAGAAACACCGGTTCTGAGCGCGGAAGCTCCCAGCACTTCACTGACCCAAGCTTCCTTACCCGTAGTCGCCGATCCCGCTCCCGTCATGAGTCTGGCCATCCTGGGTCCCAGGGCCGCCGCAGTCAGCGCCTGCGCCGGTCCTTACCGCCTCCAACTCAGGAACTCGAATTATCTTCCGGAGTTCTTACTCTCCGACGCAGTGGCGAATATCACTCTCGGTGCAGGCCGTACGCTCTATACCGATCCGGCTTGCTTGAATGCCACCACCAACTTGACCATCCCGGCCCGACAAAGCACGGTTAACTTTTATTTGAAATCCACCGCAACAGGGGTCGAGACTTTCACAGCCCTGATCGGCGCCCCCCTGAACTTGAGTGTCTCTGCTCAGGTATCTTTCTCATCCCGTTTCACACAGATTTCAACTGTGGCAGGGAAGATGAATCCGATGGGATTCTCAGACGGAAACGGCATCGACCAGATTCGCCTGAAGTCTCCGAGCCGGATGACGAACGACGGAACCCATGTCTATTTGATCGATGGTCCGTACAATCTGATCCGAAAGTACACCCCCGCTACCGGACAAATGGTGACCGTGGTGGGAAATCCTCATGATCAGTTGTCGCCCTTTTACCGGGACGGCTACGGCCCTCTACTCAGAACAGGGGGGGGACTTTCTGATCTGGCCGCGGACTCCACCCATCTCTATTTCACCCATGGGTCTTGCATCCGTCGAATGAATCTCTCGACCTTGATGGTCGATACCCTGATCGGCAGCTGCCAGAATTCCGGGAATATGAATGGAGTGGGCATCGCAGCTCGCATTCCAGGCCTGGTCCATTTGCGAATCGACCCGGTCTTACGTCGCTTGTATTTTTCGAACCTGTCGAGCATTTGGCAGGCGGATCTGGAGACACTGAACACCCAGCTCATTGCCGGGGATCTTTCACAGACCGGACATTCTGACGGAGTCGGCTTAGCCGCGAGATTCAACCTGAACCAAGGGGGCCTGCATGTGTTGCCCGACGGGAATCTGATCGTTGGAGAATTGGGTCGAGTGAAACTCATGAACACGAATACACGAGCCATCACGACGATTCAGGCTTCCGCATATGGCCAAGAGAACATGGTTCAAGTTGGATCTTGGATTTATGCCTTCCACAGTGCTCAAACTAGTTATTTTCGAAAATTCGCAATTTCCCCATCGTATTCCGCAACAACCGAGTTCTCCAACATGATTTACGTGAGCCGCGATGGAGGAGCTGGAGTCGGATCCGTGAACGGAGGACGCGGGCTGACGGCCATCGGCAATACTCTCTACTTTACCGAACAACACACCCACCTGCTTCGAAAGGCCGATATCGACACCGGCGTGATCACCACCCTCGGGGGATCAAACGGCTATGACTACGGCGGGACTGATGCGAATACCCTTCGGGGAAAAAGCATGACAATCATTGCAGGAGCCGGATCGATCCTCTATGTCGGTGATAAGTCCCACTGCAATATCCGGAGACTCGACACCAATACTGGAGCTGTCAGCGTCATTGCTGGATACAACAACCTGAGTTTCGATCCTGGCCAATGCGTGGCAACTGACGGAACCGGTGGTGTCAGTGGTACCGCTCGCTTCAGCCCTGAAATTTCTGCGGGGGCCTTGGTTGGATCTTATCTGTACGTGGGTGACGGAGGTCGTATCCGCAGAGTGGATCTAAGCTCCCCCACTTTTGACGTGGTGACGCTTGTTGGCTCAAGTACTCGAAACCCCATTACAGATGGCGTGGGGCCAGCCGCTATTTTACAAAATGCGAACTTTCCGACGGTGATCGGAAACGACCTGTATTTTGGCGATAACTATGCGGTCAGAAAACTCGATTTAGTTACCAATGCGGTGACCACTGTGGCAGGAAATGCCGCAAGCTTGGGATTCATTCAAGGTCCTTTTGCCGGAGCTCGGTTCTGGGCCATCACTGGAATCGCAGTGAGAGGTGCGGCCAACCAATTGATCGTGACCGATCAGTTCTCGGTCAGGCTACTCGATTTGACCACCCAAACAGTTTCCCTTTTAGCTGGAGCCCCGGGGGGCACCCTTACGGTGGATGGCACCGCAGGGGTAGCGAGATTCCATCAGATCAAGGCCATGAACTACCATTATGATATCGGTTCGGGAGATGAGATCTTTTTCATCTACGACAGTTATGGGATCCGGGAGTTCAATCACGGTACCGACACGGTCAGTTCTCTCTCGGGCTTCACCCAGGATACGAACGCATTTGCAGATTTGGATGGAGTCCTTCATCGGGCAGGCGTATCCCCAGTCGAAAGTGCGGGCTATTTCAAGATAGTGGTCCTGGCCGATGGAGCCCTCTACTTCCCTACCGGGCAAGGGATCCGGAAAGCCCACTGAAACCCGTCAGGAGAGGGTAATTTGCATTCTGATGGAGCCCACGATAGAGTTTCAGGCATGAGACTGAAATCCCTTTTCGTTTTGACTTTGGCATTTTTTCCATCTGCTGTCTCGGCCATGGTGACCGTGTCTCCCCCGTCTTTGGATTACGGTTGGGTCAGACTCGGCTTTCCGAATACTCGGTGGGTATCGATTCAGAATTGGGGACCGAACCCCGTGCGGATTTTCGGATGTTCGACCTTCGGATCGTTTTGGTGCCAGCTCCAATGCCCCGGAGTCCTCCCTGCCGGACAAGTGTGCAATGGAATGATTCAATACCTTCCTCGCTTCGAAGGGACTGAACTGCAAACTGCCCAGATCCAGACCAATGAATCCATTCTGACCGTTTTCCTCCGCGGGACTGGCGTCCGCTAAAGCCAAGTCCTTTGGTATTCGCCATCCGGATCATACTCACGCACCTGGCGCACGAGATCGAACTTACGCGCTTGGCCTCCGAAGCTCCGAGGATCCGCTCCCACACCCGCCAAATAGGACCAATTCCCGTAATTTTGGGCAGGATCCGAGTCCACCAGCATTTTTGAGAAATAATCCGCCCCCCACCACCAGGGCAGACAGAGCTCATGGATAAAATGAGAGGCCACGTTCTGTCTTCCCCGGTTCGACATGAAGCCGGTGAGGTTCAGCTCTCTCAAATTGGCATCGATGAAAGGGATCCCGGTTTCTCCACGCGTCCACTTGAGAAAGAGCTCCCGATCCTCGGTAGAAGGAGGCGGTAAAACTCCCCTGGAGCCCCCGGGAGAGTAGAAAGTCTCTCCCGAGTCCAATTCGAGCCATCTGAAATACTCCCGCCAGAGCAACTCGAACTTGAGCCACTCGGTTCCATCACTGACTCCATGCTCCTGTTCGAATCGGAGCAACTCAGACCACACTGCTCTGACCGAGAGAGCACCCGTAGCCAAAAAGGGAGAAAGCTTAGACGAATCATCTATACCCAGGAGACGATTCCTCGTCGCCTTGTAAGAGTGGACCCGTTCCGGACTCGAAAGATAGTGTCTCAAATGTGCCAGCGCATCTGACTCAGCACCACGATAAGGAAACACGGATCTCGGGTCAGCATCGGTTACACGTCGAGGCTGATTCAACAACCGGGCGTTTGAGACAGGGCTATCCTCAGGGGGAACGGGAGACTGTGAAACCGCTTTCCTGAAGTCAGTGAAAGTTCGGAGCGACTTGCGATCGGAAACAGGGAGTGTTGAGAACAGGAGATTGGCACTTGATCTGTGGAACGGTAATTCGAGCCGCGATGCCATCAACTGGACTTCCAGCGCTTCCTTTCGATTGTGTAGGCACCCGCCTTCATCCAAAAAAACCGATGAATAGCGCGACCCATCCGGGGGATGAGTCAGCACAACCACCCCGAGCTCGTATAAGCGCTGGCAAAACTCCTCCCGGGCCTCCTCTTCAAAACGACGCCTGTGAGGGCCCGGGTCTCCCAAAGGAGGCATCCAGACCTCGATGAAACGGCTATCCCTGCCTGTCTCCAGCAACGCGGCATTCAGTGCAGGATGGTCATGAAAGCGGAGAGACCGCTGGACCCAGAGCAATACCGGCTTCAGGAATCCATTCCCTTCAAGAATCGATTCCGATCGAGCTCATTCAGGTTTTCTAGACCCAGATTGAATTCGGTGCGGGTCATTGAGCCGGGCTTGTTCACCCCACGCATGGCCATGCACATGTGAGAAGCCTCGACGATCACCGATACCGCGCGTGCCCCGATCAGCTCGGAAATGGAGTCCGCGATTTCGCGAGTGAGTCGTTCCTGCACCTGCAAACGCCGGGCGAACACTTCCACCACTCTTGCAAGCTTGGAGAGCCCGAGGATCTTGTCCTCAGGAAGGTATCCGATCGTCACTTTGCCCCAAAAAGGCAACAAATGATGTTCACACAAACTGAAGAATTCGATCTCTTTCACAAACACAGGACCGGAGGACTCCGACTCGAAAATCCCTTCTCCCACCGCTTCCCGTGCGGTCATGGAATAACCCCGAGTGAGCTCATGGAGCGCCTTCCGGAAGCGATGCGGGGTGCGCACCAGTCCTTCACGCGTCGGATCTTCGCCGATTTCCATCAGGGCTTGGGAACACAAACGCTCAAAAGAGTTCTGAGCAGCCGAAAAATTCCAGTTCGTAGTCTCAGTTTGCATGTCCTTCAATCTACACCCCTGGATCTCGTTTGTATAGAAATATCTATACAAAACATCCCGACCCATCTAAGCTCTTGTTATCCATGAGTCCGCAAGTCACAACCCGCTTTTCCTTACGGGAGGTCGCCGAATTGACGGGACTCTCAGAGTTTACTTTACGCGGATGGGAAGGCAGGTACGGGGCCGTGACCCCCCTCCGCACCGAGACGGGCCGTCGCCTATACCGGACCGAGGACGTGGTGAGACTGAACCTCCTGAGGGACCTCGTGGCGCTGGGCCATCGTATCGGTGACATTGCGCCACTTGGTGAGCTCCGCTTGCGAAGTCTTTTGAGCTCACCTCATTCGGAAGAAACCGCCCTCACCGAAACTCCCAAGGTGATCAGGAAGATTTTCGAGGGCGGCGAGCGATTTGCCTGGAGTGAGATATCCCGAACGCTTGAGAAAGAGCGGAATCAGAGAAGCGGCGAGGACTTCTTGAATTCCGTTTTGCTCCCTTTTCTGAGGGAGCTGAACCGTCGCATTGCCCTCGGAAGGATCTCGATCTCGCTCGAGCATATCTACTCTTCCCTGATGAAAGAGGAACTTGCGCGACTACGCGCCCATCCCCACTCCAGGAAAAAAGCGTCTTCGCGCTTCCTCCTTTGCACACCGGAAGGCGACCATCACGAGCTCGGGTTGCTGATCGCTTACACCGCATTGAGTCTCCGGGGCATCTCGAGTCTGTACCTCGGGCCTCACGTACCGAAACAAGAACTGTGTGAGACCGCTCTTCGTTATGGAGCGAGCCACATCCTGCTGAGCTCCACACTCAAGCACGGAGAGGGCCCTGTCGAAGACCCCCTGAAACTCGTTTCATTTCTGACCCGGCACCTTCCCCAGTTCAGCCAGCTTTGGGTCGCTGGAAGGGGATTTCAGGACCTGACGTCTCCGGACTCAGAGCGGGTCCGGCACCTGCAAAGCTTTGAGGCCTTGATGGACTTACTTCCCGGAATGAAATGAAAGCCGTTTAATGTACCGGCTTTGACGCATGGCCATCGGAGCCCTGACAAAACCCTGACGGGACTTTTTATTCAATTAGGGTGATCATTCGGGCCATGCTAGCCCAGGTCATTTCCGAGCACTCTCTTCTCCTCCTATTGGTCGCAGTCGGAATCGCCTGCCTGTTCGAGTTCATCAACGGGTTTCACGACACTGCAAACTCGGTCGCAACCGTGATCTACACCCGTTCACTCCGCCCTTCCCAGGCGGTGCTGTGGTCGGCCGTGTGCAATTTCATCGGTGTGTTCGCAGGCGGAATCTCGGTGGCCATGGGAATTGTGAAGCTCCTCCCGATGGAGCTCATCGCCTCCGGGAACACTGCCCTGACCTTGATCACGGTTTTTTCGATGTTGATCGCATCCTGTGTATGGAATTTTGCAACCTGGTACATCGGGTTGCCCGCCTCTAGCTCTCATGCTCTCATTGGCGGATTGATCGGAGTCGGTGTCGGAAACGCCCTTTCACAGGGCCTTCCTGCGTCCGCAGGCGTCAATTGGACCAAGACCATGGAAATTGGTGGCTCACTCTTGATTTCGCCACTTCTTGGGTTCAGCATCGCCGCCCTGGCCCTCTTTCTCTTGTCCCGTAAGGTCGATGTTCGCGCATCAGCCGATCAGAGCGACAGCCCCCCTCCGCTCTGGACGCGCCTCACCCTGATCGGATCGAGCACCGGAGTCAGCCTGGCACACGGTTCCAATGACGGCCAAAAAGGGGTCGGACTGATCATGCTGATCCTGATCGCGGTCATGCCTGCCCACTTCGCCCTCTCTCCAGAGGCGCTACTCAAGAACCAAGATGCCACGCTGAGCGGACTGGCATCCCTCGAGTCTTCACTTCTGAAGCACATTGCAGAGGGACCCAAAAATGGGGTTTCGCTTGTTCCATCTGCGCACGCCAATCCAGATCTCCTTCCTGAATCTGCCAAAGTCTCAATTGGTATTTCACGTGAGATCCGGGAAACGCTCCTGAAAGCCAACGCTTCGACCCTGAGCTCCGAGGAGAAACTATCGCTCCGGAAGCAGATCTATTCACTCGAGTCAGAATTCAAAAAACTCGAAAAACAAGGTTATGCGCTCGACTCTCTTCGTTCTCTCCGTAAGAATCTCGTCGGATTCGTCGAGTATTCACCATGGTGGGTGCTCGTCATCGTGGCGCTTTCACTCGGTCTTGGAACAACCGTGGGCTGGAAACGCGTTGCCGAAACCCTGGGAGAAAAGATAGGAAGCGGTAAAATGACCTACGCGCAAGGGGCGGTTTCCCAGACTGTCGCAATGGGAATGATCGGAGCCTCTTCTCTGGTGGGCGTACCGGTGAGCACCACCCACTGCCTTTCGTCCGGAATTGCCGGGACCATGGTGGCCTCGGGTTATCAGATCCAGAAATCCATGGTGCGGTCGATCGGATTGGCGTGGGTCCTAACCTTTCCTGTCACTCTCGCCCTTTCTTGCGGGCTTTTCTTGCTACTCCGTTCTCTGACCGGAGTCTGACCGAATGCCCATGAAGGACTGACCCTGTCCGGTCCGGGCCTGAGGCAAGCTGGATCCATGCTCCTGTGCGACTTCCACATTCACAGTCACTTCAGCGATGGCCAACACAGCATCGCAGACCTGGTGGATCACTACGGAAAAGCAGGATTCGACTGCATTGCCATCACCGACCATCTTTGTGAGGAATCAAGCATTTTGGGGCTCGGGGCGCGTTTTCTGGGGCGGACCCTCACTCGCCAGAGCTTTCCTCGCTACTTGGAAGAAATCGAACGGGAAGCCGATCGCGCATGGAGAACCTACAGGATGCTCGTCCTGCCCGGAGTGGAGATCACCAAAAATCACTTCTCGAACCGGCACTCAGCCCATTACCTGGGGATCGGAATCAGCCAATGGATCAATCCCGATCTTTCGATTACGGAGGGCCTAGAAGTGCTCCGGGGCCAAGGGGCCCTTACCGTAGCAGCCCATCCTCTCGGGACGGACGATCTCGAAACCCAGACCCTCCAGTTATGGAACCAACGCAGCACTCTTGCCCAATACTTTGATGCCTGGGAGGTAGGTAGCGGTCGTAAAACCTACCCGGAGGTGCTGGAGTCCGGACTCCCCATTCTGGCCAACTCGGACCTCCATCACTTGAAGCAATTCGAATCCTGGAAAACTCTGATCGAAGCAGAAAAAAGCCAGAGAAACATCTTTGACGCAATCCGGAACCAGCGACTCACCCCCTGGTTCCTACGCCAGGGCGAAAAACCGCCTTGCCTGGATCTTCAAGATCGACGAAAAATAAAGCATGAAGCGAGTCTTGGTGCTTGAGGACGAATCCGATGTCCGCGATCTCCTGGTCCTCCATCTCAAACGCGAGGGTTATGAGACCGAGGCATATGAACAAGCCGAGGAGGCGTGGTTATCGCTCCAAAAGAGCTCTTTTGACCTTCTGATCCTGGATTGGATGCTCCCCCGGATGTCCGGTCTCGATCTCTGCAAGAAAATCAGAACCGAACTCCACTCTCAAACTCCGGTGATGCTGCTCACTGCCCGGGCAGAGACGCTGGACAAGGTGATCGGACTGGAAATCGGCGCGGATGATTACCTCACCAAACCCTTTGAAATCCGCGAGTTCATCGCCCGGGTTCGGGCATTGCTCCGGAGATCAACACCGGTAATCGATGCGACACTGGCACAGTCAACAACTCCCCTGCTCGAACTTGATGAAAAGGGAACCCGGATCTTTCTCAGAAAAAAAGAGCTCTCGCTGACTCCCCATGAATACAAGCTCCTGGCCGCTCTGATCAAAAATCCGGGAACCACTCTTGAGCGCTCGACACTGGTCGCTCTCATTCAAGGCCCGGGAGTGGCCGTGGTGGATCGGACCGTCGACACGACCCTTCTCGGAATCCGGAAAAAACTCGGTACGGACTCCGATCTGATTGAGACCGTGCGGGGTTTCGGCTACCGACTGAGGAATGCGTCATGAATCCGAAATTGGAAAATGCGGACAATGAAGCCGTCATCGCTGCACTCAAACGCGCTGAGAAAATGCGGATCGATTTTGTGGCCAATGTGAGTCACGAGCTCCGGACCCCTCTCACCAGTATCAAGGGGTACACGGAAACCTTGATCGAAGATCTAGAGCTTGGGCGACCTCCGGATCCCGAGTTTCTGAAGATCATCCTGAAAAACTCGAACCGATTGTTATCCCTGATCAATGACCTACTCGATTTATCTGCGATCGAGTCCGGTGCGGATCACCTCCAACCGACCTTGATCGATCTTAAGGAGTTCAGCGGAACAGTACTCGATGCACTCAAGCAAAGCGCCAGAATGAAAGAGACTGAAATCACACTTGAGGTCAAGACTCCACAATTGATTGCAGACCCCAAACGGACCGAACAGGTGATGGTGAATCTCGTCGAGAATGCCATCAAGTACTGCCCGGTCGGTTCCAGGATTCACATCTGTTGGGAAGAGAAATCCTCTGATGGAGGTACTGAGATCTTATTGCGGGTTTCGGATAACGGTCCCGGAATTCCGGAAAAGCACCTCGACCGCCTGTTTGAACGATTTTACCGGATCGATAAAGGTCGCTCACGGGACATGGGCGGTACCGGGCTTGGTCTCTCCATTGTGAAACACATTCTCCAGCGTCACCATGGCAGTATCGAGGTCGAGAGCGCTCTCGGCAAAGGAACCACTTTCATCTGCCGCTTTCCGAATCCACGGACTCTGGCAAAGAATTAAGGAATCGAACCAGGATGAGCCCTTCCGAAGAACAGTTGAAGTCCATCGAACGTAGATGGTCCTCGATCGGATCAGTTCGTACCTTGGAGAATATCGCGCACAAAAACCAGACCTTTCCGATCCTGGAATTCAGGATCGGATCCACTACGCCTTCCGATCCGGCCCTCATGATCACAGGCGGTGTTCATGGACTAGAGCGAATCGGAACCGATGTCGCACTTTCCTTTATGGAAACCCTCATCGGGCGCTGGGAGTGGGACCGTTCCCTTCGTCACACACTCGACCAGATCCAACTGATCGTGATTCCGCTCGTGAATCCAGTCGGTCACGCGCAATTCACCCGATCGAACGGTAACGGAGTCGATCTGATGCGCAATGCCCCCGTTACCGCCAAGCAGGCGAGCTTTGCTGTAGGCGGGCACCACTGGTCTCGAAGGCTCCCTTGGTATCGAGGGAATCCGGAGCAAACTGAGGCTGGAATGGAGCCGGAATCTCGGGCCCTCGTGAATTCAGTTCGGGGCGTGCTGAAGGAGGCCAGCTTCACTCTAGCTTTAGATCTGCACTCTGGTTTCGGAATCCAAGACCAGATCTGGTATCCCTATGCTTTCTCCCAAGATCCGCTTCCATCCATCGACCAAGTCAAAATCTTCGAAGACCTGCTCCGGAAGGCCTTACCCTACCATGTATACAAGGTAGAGCCACAGTCGCTCCACTACACCACCCATGGAGACCTCTGGGATTTTCTCTACCTGGAGCACGAGCGAAAAAACTTCCTACCTCTGACACTCGAAATGGGCTCCTGGAGCTGGGTTCGGAAGAACCCTCTCCAGCTCTTCAGCCTTCTCGGGCCCTTCAATCCGATCAAGCTCCATCGGCATCGGAGGACCCTGCGCAGACATTTACCGCTGTTTCAGTTCCTCATGTCACTTACAGGCTCTCCTGCCTGCATGCCAGAAACAGATCGTCAAAAACCACAATAAGCCGGGGTTTGAATCACCGCTGGGTAGGTCTTTTTACAGCGCGATCCATCCCAAGAAAATCCTGGCGAACACCGGACCCCCGTCGTCGATCCCTTCTCCACATTCGGGAGGATGGCTTTTTCAGTCACCACGCACTCTCCGCCACCATCCGGCCTACTGACCAGCACCCCACCTTGCGGACAGTGATACACTGCAGGCCGCCTGTGGATTCTTCCTAGAGTGTTTCCTTGAACAAAGCGATTCACTCCCACCTTGGCAAAAGCCGTTACATCGTTGCCATTTGCACCCATGGCACAAGCAGCTTGCGCCAGTGCGGGAAGACTCTCTCCTGCAGCTCTACTATTGCACCGGTCTTTGCAATTATTCTGGGTGTTACCCAAATCGACCAAGTGTTGCAAAGAACTGTAGGAAGGGCCGGTTGCATCGGAGTATTTGCCAGACACCACCCCAGTCTCGGCGGTATTCCCTGCCAAACTGTGGATTGAAATCTTGCACCAACAATTCGCTCGCGCCGGATTACTGCCACTTTGCGCATGGACTGTTTGAACCCCAAAAAACAAGGACGCGAGTAAAGCAAATGTTCTCATCGTTTGATTGTCTCATGCAGGCATTGGGCAGAAACTCAAAAAATCTACAATTTCTGCGATGTCCTACCTGACACATCTAGAATCAGTCAACGCATGAAATGTAGTATTGAGAGAGGGGGATTTGTGAAACGGAATATACCAGCAGCAACACGCTTTACAATCTTGGTTGCAACGATGTTGCTCTCTGGTTGCACCTCCTGGATCAAGACCCTGCCCTCCGCAGGAGCAGGGGCTCCACGCCAAAACGATATACCTGTAGAACCTTCAACCCCTACCCCAACTCCTACTCCGAACCCGACTCCAACACCAACTCCAACTCCGGCGCCCTTCGTAGCGGTGGGAGGCTCACACACCTGTGCTCTCCTCTCTGATGCAAGTGTCCGATGCTGGGGCGAGAACTATAATGGCCAACTCGGAGATGGTACCGGTCAATTTGGGAGCATGAAAACCAGCCCGGTGAGCGTGGTTGGGCTGAACGGAGTGAGCCAGATTGCCACGGGCGAATCTCACTCCTGCGCGCTCCTTCAAGATGGAACTGCACGATGCTGGGGAGCCAATTGGTATGGCCAGTTGGGAGATGGAACCACCTCGAATCGGCTCACCCCCGTTGCGGTATCGGGACTCAGCAATGTGATCAGTATTGCTGCAGGTGGAAATCACACCTGTGCCTTGCTCGCAGATCGAACCATTCGCTGTTGGGGATACAATCGAGGTACAAACGTGGGCGGAGGGCAACTCGGGAACAACACCATCACCGACAGCCCAACCCCCGTCTCGGTACTGGGTTTATCAAATGTCACCAGCATCTCTGCCGGCAAAACCCACACCTGTGCGATCCTGGCAGACAAAACCATGCGATGTTGGGGGGATAACGGGCAAGCTCCGGCTAGCTCAAGCTTTCCGCAGTACTATGGCGTGGGTCGACTGGGGAATGGTTCGGGCGTTTTCAGTATGATTCCGGTAGTGGTGTCCTCCTTAACCCAAGCTGCCTCACTCTCCGCCGGAGAGCAACACACTTGTTCCGTTTTGGAGGATGGCTCTGCAAAATGCTGGGGAGCGAACTGGGAAGGCCAGCTGAGCGATGGAACCCAGATGGGAACAGGCTACATGGGTGACGGAAGAACCACCCCCGTACAAGTGAGGGCTCAGGACATGAACCCTCTGCAAAACATTGTTGGAATCACAACGGGTGCAACGCACACCTGCTTCCTAATGCAAGATGGCATCGTCAAGTGCGCAGGTTACTCGAGCTGGACCGCCCTGGGAGCTGACTATGGCTCATCAAGATTGCTGACACCCTTCGACGTCCCCGGAGTCACATCGGCAATCCAGATCAGCTCACGCAAGGATCACACTTGCGCAGTACGGTCCGATGGAAAGATCCTTTGCTGGGGAAAAAACAACAGCGGTCAACTCGGCAATGGGGCCACCCAAAATGTAGGCGGCAGTAGCCCCGTTGAAGTGTTGAATCTTTAGAATCCAGCATTCACCGTCAATTATTCTCTTCCAGGCTGCATCTTACGCAGCACAATCTCTAGCGGACAGAAGCAAGTGAACGCCGACTGGATCAGATTGACCCCCACAAACGCCGTAAAATAAATCCAATTCGGATTGTGAAAGTGGCTCAGCAACAGGCTGGCCAGTATAAATACCCCTGCAAAAATTCGAATTTGGTAATCAATTTTCATGGATTTGTTCCTTTCTGATGTTTCCTAAAAACCAGTAATACAGCACTGGCACTGCAAAGCGACTGAGCACTGTTGCGGCGATTTCGCCGAACATGAGACTCACCGCCAAACCTTGAAATATGGGGTCGGCGAGCATCACCGAACTTCCCACCACCACTGCGGCCGCAGTGAGCAGCATGGGTCGGAAGCGAAGCACACCGGCACTGATCACCGCTTCCTTCACGGCCATCCCGGACTTCATCTGATGCTCGATGAAGTCCACCAGGATGATGGAGTTCCGGACAATGATCCCTGCACCGGCAATGAACCCGATCATCGACGTTGCGGTGAAATAGGCTCCAAGCATCGCATGACCGGGCAGGATCCCGATCAGGCTGATCGGGATCGGCGCCATGATCACGAGCGGGACTAGGTAACTCCTGAACCAGCCGAGCACGAGCACATAAATGAGCACAATGACCACCGCAAAGGCACCCCCGAGATCGCGGAAAACTTCGTAGGTGATGAACCACTCGCCATCCCACTTGATGACGGGACTCTCAGTATCCCAAGGAACCTCAGCGGTCTGGGTCGGATATTGAATTTTGGGCGCGAGCTTCAACATTCCGTATACGGGTGCCTCCTCAGCTCCCGAAAGCTCACTCATCACGTACGACACAGGCTTCAGGTTCTTCCGGTGCAGAACCGGATTGGAGGTGAAGACCGGCGCCTGCACCAGGGAACCGGCTTGGACGGATCCCGACTCAAAAGAGGGAAGCGTCTGGCCCTTGAAGGGTTGCTCACTCGAGCGGACGGCTGGATCAATCGAAAGATCGATGCCAATCTCCTCAGGGTGTGCCGACTCGTTCAAGAGACCGATTCTTGACTCCGAGAACACCAGGGCCCCGAGCCCGGCCACCGGAGACGCACTCGCTCCGAGTAAGCCTCCCCGGTCCCGATCGAAGGTATAGACCTTCCGCTGACGCAACTCACGATTAGTGCTATCGAGATCCACCACACTGGGCTCCGACCGGAAAATCTCCTCGAGCTCCTGAGCGACCTTCTGGCGGGACTCGGCTGTCGGACCGTACACTTCGGCGAGCATCGTCGCCATCACGGGTGGCCCCGGCGGGATTTCCAGAACCTTTGTCACCGCGCGGTGCTTGAGTCCGAACCCGATCACGACTGGCCGCAGGTTCTCGATGATTTGATGGCTCGACAGCTTTCTCTGGCCTTTTCCGCTCAGCACGATCTGGAAATCGACCTGGTTCGGCTCCTGTCTCAAGTAGGCGTGTTTCACCATGCCTGAAAACGAGAAGGGGGCCGACTCCCCGGCGAAAATCTGCACTTTACGCACTTCGGGATGGTTCAAGAGTCCGCGGGCGAGCTCGTGCGACCACTCGATGCTCTTCCGGATCGGCGTCTCGGGCGGATAGTCCACCAGGACCTGGAACTCACTCTTGTTGTCGAAGGGCAGCATTTTCACTTTCACCGCCTTGACCATCAAAAGGGAAAACGATCCGAGCAGGAGCAGGACAGTCAGGGCACCGAACAAGATCGACCGCCTTTGGCTTCCGAGGAGACGTTCCATGAAACTCCGGTACATCCGGTCGAGGCGTCCCTCCCGGGTCTCGGTCGCTCCGGCTTCCGGTTTCACGTGCGAATCATGCTTCAAAATCCGGATCGAAGCCCAGGGAGTCACGATAAAAGCGACCAGCAGTGAGAAAATCATCGCAATGCTCGCCCCGACCGGGATCGGCTTCATGTAGGGCCCCATCATTCCTTGAACGAATGCCATTGGAAGAATCGCAGCGATTACAGTGAACGTGGCGAGAATGGTCGGGTTCCCCACCTCCGATACCGCGTTCAAGGTCGCCTTGAAAATTCCCAAACCCGGATTCTCATGGAGGTGCCGCTCGATATTCTCGACCACCACAATGGCATCGTCTACGAGAATCCCGATCGAGAAAATCAGCGCGAATAGGGTGATCCGATTGAGGGTATAGCCCAGGAAGTAATAGATCGCGAGAGTCAGGGCAAGAGTCACCGGAATGGCAATGGCCACAACAATGGAGGCACGCAGGCCCATGATGAGCGCGATCAGAGCCGCGACCGAGAAAGTCGCGATCAAGAGATGCTCAATGAGCTCGATCGATTTCTCATTGGCAGTGGTCCCGTAGTTGCGCACTTCGGTCATTTTGACGCCGGAGGGAAGCTGCTTCGAGAATCGCTCCGCACGCTTCAGGAGCTGGCGGGAGAGCTCCACCACATTGGTCCCTTTTCTTTTGGCAAAAACGATTGAAACGGCAGCTTCCGGAGCCGTCTCCTTCCCCTTCTCAAACAGGAGCGAGGCCCTCGTGAGCTCCTCGGGACCATCAGTGATCCGGGCGACATCCTTCAGCCGAACCACGCGCCCCCCTCTTTGACCGATGGGAATCAACTCGAGGTCCCTCACCGAGGAGATCCGTCCGCCGACCTCCACTTGATAATCCTTGTCGGTTCCCCAGGTCTTTCCGGCAGGGATCCAAACGTCGTTTTCTTCAAGTGCCCGGGAGACATTGAGAATGGAGACACCGAGGCGGCTCAATCGATCAGGATCCACGACCACCCGGACGGCGCGCTTCTGACCGCCCTTCAATTCCACCTTCGAGAGGTCAGGCGTTGCCGAAAGTTCGCGGGCCAAGGGGGCGACCCGGGTCCTGAGTTCATAGGATGAGTGTGTTGCAGAACTGAAGGTCAGGGTGAGAAACGGCACATCGTCAATCGAGAACGACTTCACTTCCGGCTGTCCGGCGTGCTTTGGCAATTCCTGACGGAGTTTCATCACCCGGTCGTGCACCTTGACCAGACTCGGCTCCATCGGTTCGCCTACTTTGAATCGAGCGGTCACCAGGGCTCCGTGGGCCTGTGAAGCGGAATAGACGTATTCGACTCCATCCAATCCCCACACCGCGCGCTCCAAGGGCTCGGTCACCTTCTTTTCAACCTCCGCAGCCTCGAGCCCGGGGACAGGAATCCGGATGTCGATCATCGGGACCGAGATCTGAGGCTCTTCCTCTTTCGGCGTGAGCACGACCGCGGTCACACCGACCAGGACCGAAAAGATCGCAATAACGGGGGTGAGCTTCGAATGGGCGAACGCCCGGGCCAAACTGCCTGCGAAACCGATGTTGTCTTTCATTCTGTAATCCCTTTTCCGGAAGCGAGTCGTGCCAAGCCGGCTCGGATCTGAATGTGTTGACGCTGGAGTTCCTGATGGCCCAAGAGTAGATCCAGTCTGCGATTGTAAACCTCTACCAGCTGAAGAGCGGAAATCGAGCCGGACTGGAACAAGCGTGAGGCGACCTCGACCTGCTCACCCATGAGCGTAAGGCTCTCTTGCAAGAGCTTCTCGTTACGCTCAAGGGCATGGAGGCTCTTGAGGCCCCCCTCCCTGCCCGAGCGGACCGCCGAGCGTGCGCCTTCCAGCCTGGCCAGGGCAGCTTCCCGCTCGAGACGCTTCTCGGATAAAGAGCCGAAATCCCTCGGATCGAACAGGCTCCACCTCAGATAGAGTCCACCCGCGTAAGCGGCACCCGTGTTCCGGGCGCCGGTCACCACTCCACCCTCACCGAATACACCGATTTGTGGCAAGGCACGGGCGCGATCCAGGCCGATCGAGGCTCCGGCGAGTTCCACCTGCTTTTCAGCAAGACTGACCGAAACCGAATCCGAACCGGTCACCTGCGACTCCGGGAGAACGACGGACATGAATACCGACAAGGGTTCTTTTCTGACTTGGAATTCATCGGGAACCGCACCGCTCAGGGCTCGGATTCGGGAACGCCCGGTATCCGCCTCGGTCAGCAATTGTTCCTCGACAGCTTGGACCCGGTTCAGAAGGCTTTTAAGACCCAGCAATCCGGAATACCCCACCGGATTCGATTTCGATCCGACCGAGTACCGGGACAGGATACCCTGGACCGTTCCCTTCAATGCAGTGACCGAGTCACGCGTTGCCTCGGCATGAAGAATCGTGCCGTAAGCGGATGCGGTCTCCACATAGGCTTCCCACTCCGCTCGGTTTTTGCCGAGACTTTTCAAGTCAGAAATGGATCTCTGGAGGTCACGGTAGGCGGATCCCGCACCACCCTCGAACAAAGACCACTGCATGCCGAGCGAGGTCGAGACGAAATTCGCGGTTCCCGGATGATTCAGGGACGAAGGGTTGAAGTCGGCCGCCTCGGCCGAACGCTGACCCAAGCGCGAAAAAAACACCTGCGCAGGATCATTCGTATGAATCCCTCTTCCCGTCAATGTGAACCCGGGCACCCAGTGCCGGGCGCTCCGCTCGCTCGCGGAGAACGAGGCCTGCCGTTCGGACTCCGTCGCGCGGATCTCCGCCGCATCACCGCGAACCTTCGCCCAGAGCTCTTGGAAACCGAACCCCTCACCGGCATACCCTTTTCCGGGAGCCAGAATCATCACGACGGCGAGAACCCATGAAGCTTTCATCTGCAATAAATCTCCTTGATGGCTTTCAGAAGTTTTTTGGTCCGCGCGTCGGCGATGCCGTAGTACACGTGAGTCCCCTCTTTGCGGGAAACCAGCAAACCCTCTGACCTCATGCGGATCAGAAACTGCGACATCGCCGACTGGGCGATTCCACAGAAATCGGTCAGGTCACTCACCGAGGTCTCACCCTCGAGCACCCGGCACAAGACCTTGAGCCGGACCGGATGCGAGAGCGATTTCAATACCGCACTCACTTCGTCGCATTTTTCGATGATTTCTTGCATGGAATCCTCCTAGAGGATTCCATAATATTACTTTATTATAATATTAGTCAAGAGTAATATTTGGACCACTTCAAGCCCTTGGCCGATCACTCTGCGCGTTTTTCGACCAAGAGAAAAGTGAGATCGTCCCGGCGGTTTGCGGCATTCTTACCAAAAAACCGGAGCGCACGCGCTAGGGTAGCCCGGGAGAGGACTCCCTGAGGCGATTTTTCATCGGGATCGGCTTCCGCTGTGTTTACCTGCCCTGAGCCGCACTCGGACGCTTGGATTTAGAGACCGGACGGGCCACGAGCTTCTTCAGAGTCTTTGACTTCGGAGTGACCTCGGCCTTTGTGGACTTCTTGGCCGGGGCTCGCCGGGCACGAGTGGCTTTGACCGGCTTCAGGAGCTTCAGGATATTCCCCTGGATCGACTCGATCTCGACCTTCACGCCTTCGAGCAAGTCATAGGTCTCCTTGAGCACCCTGCGGAGATTCGAGTCGAAGCGGTTTTCGACCTTGGAATGGGCTCCCTCGAGATAATGAAGGATCGAAAAACGAATCTTCTGCAAGCGCTGAAGATTCAGTAGGTTTCCGAGCTGATCCATGACTTCTGTGACTTTTACGAATTCGAAGTGTTCCACATCCAACATTCTATTCCTGACCCGGATGAAGACACAAGCCGTCCCCCGAAAAAATGATGCGCCCAGTTGAGCTTGCGACAATTTTTTGACAGTTGCCCATTCGACTGAAAACTACCTGCTCTTCCTTCCCCCTGTTATTCTCGAATGAATGACCCCGCTCTGGTTTCTCATTACGCTGTTCGTCGGGACAGCTCACAGCGGTGAGATGAAACGCTATGAGGGCGGTGCCTCATGTGAGCTCAAAAAAGGCCAGGAACGGACCTGGGTGGACGCAGAGCCTGATGAACTCCCTCCCGGATTTTATTCGACGACTGTCTCGCAAGCCGTACCCGGGACCTTGCTCCTTCGACACGGTAAGATCGTCTTTCGAGCAAAAGCCGAGTGTTTTGAGAACATCAAACGGAAACCCAAAAAGAAATCCGAGCGAACTGTCATCATGGCTTCCCTTCACGGCTTCGCATCCCTCGTGAAAGGAACCCAGGCCAATGGTTTCACGCTCGAAGGCGAGGGGTTCCGTACCGTGACGGGAACCATGACTGCCAAGCCCGGATACCGCGGCAGGCTGGCTTTCGGAAAAAGTGAGGACCTGCTCTTCTTTGTTCAATACACCCGTTGGGATGCCGAGCAAGCCTATGACCGGGAAATCTCCATCGGCACCGTGACAGGCAATTTTCCCGGGACGCTTTTTTCCGTAAGTCAATCCGTAGACCTGGGGGGGATGTTCACCATCAAGTATCTTCCATGGGACTGGATCCGGACTTATGGTGAAATCGGGATCGGGTACTTCCACTTCAATGGTGATTTCCGCTTGGCCTACCCTTTTGCCCTGAAGGCCTCGGGAAGCACCTTTGAGTTCACCTTAGGAACGGGAGCTTTGATCCCGCTCGGCTTGAAGGGACTCTTCCTCGATCTCAATCTCGATTTTTCTTACGCGGACGTCTCGGAATTCACCGTCGATGATGCCGACTTATCCGTTCTGGTGGGAGAAAAACTCGAGTACCGTAAAACCGATTTTCAACGCTTCGGCATCAACCTTGGACTTCGATTCGAGATTTGAATTCGTTCGTCCCTCGCATCCATCACTTGGCCTCTTGATCCATCCGACTCATCTTTCCCCGTGCTCTTTCGAAATTCTGAATGGCTTTTACGTAATCGGTTTTCTGCTTCAATGATTCCAGGGCGTCCGGACACCGATCATCCCATGGGCTATCATGACCCCGACAGTAGCACATGGCTGCCCTCATCCTGGCTGCGTCCGCGCGGGAACCGATAGACAGCAAATCCTGCATTTCTTTTTTCCGGACTCGGAGGATCTCGCCAACCTCCCCTTGGAATCGTTGTCTCGATTCAGGTTGGGAATAAGCCAGCGCAACCGGATCCTGATTCTTGATCTCAAGGTATCGGGAATACTCAACACGAACAGCATCACGAGCCCCCTCTCCCTCTCGGAACAACCGCCGACGTGCGGCTTCTACCCTGATCAGCTGAGACTCCATTCGAACAGCCTGGGTTTGGCGATAGCGGTCTGCCACCCGTTCCCTCGCATACTCAATATCGGCCCCCACCACCCGGACCGCTGAACCGAGGTCCCTCTGGATTCTCGAAATGGGCCCTTCTTTAGAGATCAAACGGTCCGCCAGATCGATCTTGGCCTCATGGGTCTCGAGCCCTTTTCCGTCACAGGCCAAGCCAACCTGGGTCTCAATGACCTCCATTCGATCACGGAGGGTCTCAAGAGAGTTGAGCTCGCCAGCGCCAGCCGACAACGCCACCCCGAAAAGGCCCACCATGAGTGCCAAAAACCCCAAATCACACCCCCATCTCCAGAATAGTCAATGATGGCGCAGTGCGTCAATTAAGACCTGCCTCTTGATCCATTTTCAACCAAAGCAGCTGATTTTTTGGCTGGTCAAGTTACTCGTGCCGGATTAAAAGCGGTGCCATGAATTGGATCATCGTTCTTTTGTTGCCACTGGTGTCCCAGATCGCTCTTGCTGTACCAGCCACTGATTCCTGTCGCCTCAAGGTGGTCAGCACCTCTCTCGTCGAAGGTGGAATCACCGTGACCACCCTTCGCTTCAAATCCATGGATCTCGCCACTTGCGCCGAGCTCTGCAAGAGTGAAGGGCGCCTCAAGAACGAGATCGAGTCCAGACATCTGATTCTTTCTTGCCGACTGAAGCACAAAGCAGCCGACGGAACCGAGACCCGACTCCGTCACCGCTTCCGCTTCAGACCGACATCCGACTGTCCTTGATCAGTCTCGATCTGGATGGTCGATTGATCGATATCGTACTCCTCCTGCACCACATGAGTGGCCTGTTGAAGAATCGCTTCCGGGCTCAGGGACTTCGTGTCGATCAGAAGGTGGCAGGTTAGCACGGTATGCGCGCTTCCTACGTTCCAGATATGCAGGTCATGAACTTCACACACTCCCTCGATCTGTAGGAGAGCGTTCTCGACCTCATGGGGAATAATCCCCGAGGGCGCTGCATGTAAAGCCAGGGAAGTCGAGTCGGCAAGCAATCCCCAAGTACTTTTCAACACCCACGCACAAACAACAAGGCTCACCACAGGATCGATCCACAACCACCCGGTCAGCCCGATCAGCCCTGCGGAAACCAAGACGCCGCCCGAGACCCATGCATCAGCCATGAGATGCAAGTAGGCTCCCCTCAGATTGAGATCATCACCCTGTCGCTTCAAAAACAGCAGTGCGGAACCACCATTAATGAGAATCCCGAGCCCGGCAAAAGCCATGACCATTGTCGAATCCAGGCGGGGACCGCTCTGATCAGAAAGTCTTTCGATCGACTCCCATGCGATCATTCCCATCGCAAACAGAATCAAACAGGATTGGACCAATGGAGCAAATACTGAAGCCCCCTTCATCCCGTAGGTGAAGCGCCCCGATGGCCTCCAATGGGAAACCCGCCACGCCCCCCACGCAAGGAGGAGGCCGACCACATCCCCGGCGTTGTGCCCTGAATCCGATAAAAGCGCCAAAGAACCGTAGCGCCACCCCGCCCAAGCCTGGACAGCAACCAGCAGGAGATTGAGCCCCACACTCCAGGCGAACACGCCGCTCAACTGATCGGCTTCCTCAGGCGTGGGGTGATGGTGGTGATGATGACTGTGATCGTGTCCCATGCTCGGTCAATCCTGCTCCTCTGGTTTTTCCTCTGGCTCTCCCAGACTCAAGGAAATTCCTAATAACTTCAGAGTACGAGACGGAGAATCATAGGCCCGAACCAGGCCGACGGAGATGGCAAACAGACTGATCACCAATAATAATCCCGAAACGGGCCGGGCTGAGGCAATGGCCTCTCCAAGGGTCTCACTGTTCTTCCGCCCATCGACCATACTGAATGCGATTCCATCACGTTTACGGGCCAGATGAATGAGTACTCCGGAGACATGCAGACCGGCGAGGATTAAAAAGCCGTTGCCGCACCATTCATGGATCTCCTCCGCCAACTCTCCGAATTTCCCGTTGACCATCAAGAGACCGCTCAACACGAGACCGGATCCCATCCATAACATCAGGAGAGCCACCCAACTCGAGGCCGGATTGTGCCCCGCCGGATCACGGTCTCTCTTGCTCCAAAATGACAGGAAGTACCCGATGACGGAGGAAAGCCCGAGACTGAACCCTGAAAAACGTGCGTGCCGGCTCCCGATCACTCCCCAAAGTATCCGGAAGAGAATGAGAGCGGACCAGCCGAGTCCGATCAACATGTGAACCGGAAAACGGAAGGAATCCTCGTCTTGGGTCTTAGCAATGGCATAGGCAAGCACAAACCCCAATGCGAAAGTCCAATGGAAGATCCTTGTCGGCCAATCATAAACCAATTTATTGCGCATGGAACCTCCTGACTAACCCATTGCCTGGCCTTGATCTTCTCCGAAACCCCCTCGACCGTCCACGTTCTTGTGAGTAAGATCTGGCCAGTATGGGACTCGCACTTTTACTCGGCGCGCTTTTCGGCTTCTTCGGTGCCATACCGGTCGCGGGACCGGTTTCTGCCCTGATCGTGCGCCTTGGACTGCAACAGAGGGAAGCCGAGGGCCGATTGCTCGCCACGGGGGCGGCCCTTGCCGAGTCAGTCTATGTTTTCATGGCCTGTCTCGGTTACGCCACCCTGCTCCGGACCTTTCCGATGGTGGATGCCGTGGCACGTTCCTTGGCCAGCCTCATTCTCACCGGACTCGGTCTGTACTTCATCCTCCGAGCAGGAACCTTACGCCAAACACCGGAAGCCCCGAGCCTCTCTACTTCGCAACGGGGAGGCCCTTTCGGAATGGGCTTCCTGATCAGCATCCTGAATCCGACCCTGATGATGACTTGGACCACCGTCTTGGCTTGGGTGCATGGATGGCGGATGATCGACTCCGGCATGCTCGATTCGTTCGCCTTTGCAGTTGGCGCCGGAGTCGGGATCGTGCTGTGGTTCACAGGCATGCTCCGGTGGCTGGCACGGTCGGGAGACTCAGTACAAGAAACCACCTTGATTCGACTCATCCGCGGAACCGGCTGGCTTCTGGTCGCACTCGGACTGCACGGCATCCGTAACGCCTTAACTGGCACTCACTTCTTTTTGTGATTTGCCGGATTGTAGAGCATGAATTTCATCCCCACGCTGTTTCCCATGAATCCGAGGTTGTATTGTTGAGTCCCGTCCTCGAAACCATGCTTGAGCGCGAATCCACTCAGCTTGTTCTCGTAAAAAACGCCGAAACGTTCCTTGGGCGTGTTGAACTCTAACCGGTTGGTCAGACTCCCACCGAGCCCTTGTACACGGAATGCGTCCTGACTTTCCGGGGTGATCTCACCGGTCACGGGGTCACGCACACGACTGACATTCCCGCCGATCATCACCCCGGCCGAGACACTCGGCACATAAGTGAGGTTCCCATAACGTGAATCGACCAGTTTGAAGCGATGCCCGTATCCCGCCTCCAAAGTGATCTGTCGGTAGGTGTTCCGGTTCTCGACAAAAGGAACCGGAAGAACCCCGTTCACCTGCTGACCGTCAATGGTTCCTGCCATAGGCTTCACTTGCCCCTGAGCCTGCAGGTACTTGGGATGAAAAGAGGTCAGAAAAAACTCATGTCCGTCTTTCTCGATGCTCAAAGTAAACGTGTTAGAAGGTTCATCAATGAACTGGAATGGATTGCGCCCTTCCTCACCCCAATACTTCGGGTTGAAGTAGCTGCGTGAGCCCCGCTCGGCCCACTCGTAGTCCTTGATTTCCACCTGATAGCGGGAAGTGTCGAACTTCACATCTGAGTTGAAATAGGTGGTGAAGGAGTGGCTTGCATAAAGTCGGATCTTCCAACGGTCTTTAGGGGTTGGACTTGGAGCGGGAGTACAAGCAGAATGAGCTTTCGGTGCTTCAAGACCCGCGACCACCACCTTCCCCAGTCGCTCAGCCTCGGACTCTAGATAGTGGTGACAAAATCCATCGTCGATCACCACCAAACCGGCTGGGACGGGTTCAAGTCCGCACAGAGAGGTGAGGTCCCTCGACTGAGCCCGGGCCGAGGTCCCACCCACGTGGACGATCCCGAGTAGCATCATGAATAATGTCATCTTTTTTGAATACAATCCTCGATCACTCTCTCTCGTCCATCGGCACGGAATCCGACAGCACATCATTGAAACTCAAGCGACCTGAAATCCCGATGACCACATCCGATTGCCCCAGATTCGAAAATGTCATTTCACGAATCTCATAAAACAATCGAACTCCCACCTCTCTCAAGGCCCTTGTCTCGTACTCCAAAAAGGCTCCCGCGCTGTATCCCGAACCTGATCGGTTGATTCCCAGCAAAAGTGGAGTGATCTTTACACCCGCCCCGATCCATTCCCCTTCCAAAACCACGAGCTTGGTCCTGGCTTCCACCGGAAGACCGACCAGAATATTTTTTGAAAGATTCCAGGCATTTACGCCTTCAGATACCCAAACCGGCCGTTGAGCGAACACCAGGCCGATCGACAAGCTCCCCGGCGTGAAGTACCGCCCCCAGGATACGCCGCCTCCAAAAAAAAACTGCCCGTTGTTCACCAGTGTTTTCGTACCCTCGTCGAACTGAAAGCGAGTCGCTTGAAGCCAGACCTTGAGCTGTTCCTGACCTTCGGCAAGGTCCCACTGAATCTCAGGCCTCAATTCGGGCAGCACCGTACCTGAGAACTTCGAATCAACTCCTCCGTCGGAAACCGATGTGGAAATCGAGGAAAAATCCAAACTCAATCCCCATTTCGTACCGGCAATCGCAGCATCGGGGAAGCAGGCCAGCCACAACGCGAGAACCATCAGCATGAGAATCTCCTGTACCCACCGGCAAAACCCGGAAGCCGCGATCAAAGTTTGTCGAAAGTGATCGCTTCGGAAGCGGTCAAAGTGTCCGGCTGAGTGGTGGCATTGAGAACGTTGGCTTTCAGCTGGTTGTAGCTCTGCTTCTCACTCATGGATTTGGTCTGTCGAGCTTGCTGATACATGTACCCAGTGAAGGCGAGGACCAGGACCGAGAGAATCGCTCCCACGATCATCATCTCCACCAGGGTGAAACCCTCATTTGACTTCAGTCTTTTCAGGAACGCGTTCATGTATTTCTCCCTTCCCTCAGTCTATCGGGAGCCTCGGACCATCTCAAGCCCTACCCGCGAATCAACTGAAACCGTTGACCTTGCCCGGATCTTCCTCGCGCCAACTCCCCGGAGTGAGGTCCCCGAGCTCAAAGGAGCCGAAGGACACCCGCTTCAGGCTCCGGACCTCATGGCCCATACCGGCACAAAGCCTTCGGACCTCACGATTCTTTCCTTCCACCAATTCCAACCGGAGCAGGCTTTCCTTTCCGCTCGATTTCAGAAGTGCAGCCGAACGGGCTTTCAGGATTTCTCCATCATCCTCGATCCCCGCTTCCATGTTGCGAAGCGCCTCCTCGAGCACCCGCCCCTCCACACCTACGATGTAGATGCGCGGAATGGCGTTTACAGGGTCGGTCAAAAAGCTCGAGAGCCGGGTGAGGTTGGTCAACAGCAATAGGCCACTCGTATGAAGGTCGAGCCTGCCGACCGGATGGAGAGAATGGAGCTCGGGAGGGAGGAGCGAGTAAATGGTCGGACGGCCTTCGGGATCGCGCTTCGTGGTCAAGACGCCCGTGGGCTTATGGAGTAGAATGAGTCGCCCTTCTTCGCGAACCGCCTTGGTCCCATCGACTTCGACATGAGCGGTATCCGGATTCACCTGTCGGGACGGATCGCGCTCCACCGAACCGTGAACCTTCACCCGACCCGCCTCGATCCAGCCCCGGGCCTCTGTCCGCGAACAGAGACCGAGCTTGGACAGGGCCCTCTCAAGGCTCACTCGACCTTTTTGCTTGGAATTCCGGCGATTTGGCATGCCTTTTCCATCATAGTCTCGTTTTGACTTTTCCGACACCCTCCCCTAATGTGAGGGCATGGAAAAATTCACCGCCGAGAACTTCAAAAAAGGGTTTCTGATCGACGAAGAGCTCATGGCCGGGATCACGGAAAGCGAGAGCAATCCGGGAAGCTACACCGCATTTATTGTGCGTCACACCACCGGGGAAAGCCTGGGTGTGCGCGAGTTCGATAATCCCTTCGAGGCGATCCGTGCCTTGAACGACATCCCCCGCCCATGGGTATTCGAAGCTGTTTCGAAGTGTGGAAGCGGCAATTGCGGCAAGGGTGGCTGTGGCAAAAACGGCGGATGCGGTAAAAAAGCTGCGAAAGAAGCCTGCTCAGACGGAACCTGCTAAGGCTCAGTCGAAACTCTGTCCCAAGCGCTCGACGCACACCCGATAGCGTTCCAGATATCGATGAATCTGCGTTCCGGACAGATAAAACAGGGTTGAAAAAAGCAGAAGCGAAAACACCTGTCCGCCCCATTGCGAAAGTTGTTCCACCCAGGAGCGGACCAATTCACCCGCTCCGGCTCCGTTCACTTCCTCCGGCAAGCTTCCGAGATCGAGGAATTGGAACATGAAAAAAAGCACCACCCCCGAGAGAAGGGTCATGTGACGGTTTTGCATCCGCATCCGATCGATTTCGCGTTCCAGATGGAATCCGACCAACTTCCATTCTCTTGAAGTCAGTCGAACCTCCTGACTCAAGCGCTGGACGATTTGCTCCCGCCACTCGACCTCCCGCACACTCTCCTCGAGCGTGGCACCAATGCCCCCCTTCTTGAAAACGCGAGGGATCTCACGGAAAGTGGGCCAGATGGAATAAAGGGCGTACAAAAAAGGCGGCGTGAAAACCAGAACCGAGAATTGCCGGACTTCATTGAGAATCTGAAACTTCCTGAGACCATAAAGGACCAAGGACATGAGTGCCGGGAGCACCAGGCACCAGAATACGACACTGAACACCTTCCGGTTCACCATGAGACGGTGCTGGTTCAAGTCCTCCTGGACCCACTGGATGAATTGCTGGTAGGCGTGATGCTCGGGCTTCAAATCTCGGGCCCCTCCCACTGGATGATCGATTCCCTTAAACGGACTATTTTTACGGCCTTACCCGTTTTTTCATCGATGTCGATGATCACGCAACCGTAGCCACCCGGCCCCTCGGCAGGCTCGAAGCGAACCGGCATCTTGGTCAGGAACTTGCGGATAACCAGATCTTTTCTCATGCCGATCACCGAATCATAGCAACCGCTCATGCCGACATCGGTGATCGCAGCGGTGCCGGCCGGACTCACCCGCTCGTCGGCGGTTTGCACATGGGAGTGGGTCCCCACAACAGCCGAGACCTGTCCGTCCATGAACCAGGTGAAGGCCTGTTTTTCAGAGCTCGCCTCACCGTGAAAATCGACGAGGATGTTGCGAACCCCGGCATTCTTCAACTTATCGATCTCCCGCTTTCCCCGATGGAAAGGACACTCGAGTGCATCCATGAAGACACGGCCCATGAGCAGCACCACACCCAATCTCAGGTTCGGGCGGTTCTTCGACTCGATCACAGCCACACCCTTGCCTGGAACGATCGGTGGATCGGCATCGGCGTAATTGGCCGGACGGAGCAATCGATCGCACTTGGCATAGAAATCGATGGACTCGGCCTGATCCCAAGCATGGTTCCCGGTGGTGATGAGGTCCACACCCATATCGAAAAACTCGTGCGCGATTTTTTCGGTGATTCCCTTGCCGTGTGAGGCGTTCTCGCCGTTCACAATGATGAAGTCGGGAGAGTAATCCGGCATGAGCTTCAGAATGGCCCGCTTCACCGCTTGCCTGCCCGGCTTCCCAAAAACGTCTCCGAAGAACAGAATCCGCATCATGTTTCAGGTGGCCCTTGATTGGATGATACCGTGCTTTTCCCACTCTCCATAGGAATTCATTCGAACCACTCCCGCATCCGTCAAAAGGATGTCCATGCGCTGGTCATGGGGATCCTCGGGAAGCGAATCGAGGACCTGATCCGAAAAGGCGACCCCGACTCGAAGGGCGTGTGAATGCTCGATCAGAAAACGATCGTAAAACCCGGCACCCCGTCCAAGCCGCGCCCCGTTCCGAGCGAACGCCAGACCGGGGACCAGAACAACACCCACTTGTTCGAGCGCACAGCGAGGCTGCGCATCCATGGGCTGAAAAATGCGTTTTCCGCCGGGAATCTCGATATCCTCCCATTGTCCCGGTAGATCACGCCGGGCCTGGCGGGCACTCATGGAACGGGAGGGCCAGTCCTCGATCCGGACGTAGGCCACCCGGTAGGGCTCGTCCTGGGACTCCCTCTCGACCTGAACCTGCGGTTCGGTGGAGAACGGGATGAAGCTCACGAGACACCGCCCTGCGAGGGGCGTGGCGATCTCCTGGATGAAACTCTCGAAGTGACTCCGAAGCGTTGCAGAGCGCCCGATGAGATCGAAAAAATCCTTCTGACCGAGAAGACGATCAAACTCGCCTCTCAGCCTTTTCTTTTCCGTAGCAACCGAGCCCCTCATGCAGGGGGAAGGCGGGACAATTCGCCCATGAGATCGGAACACCGGCGATCGAGCTCCTCACGGTAGGCATCGATCGACTTTCTCTCGCGAACCAGATTGCCGGCGATTTCAAGGAGGGCCAGTACGGAAATCTGATTGGGTCCCCAGAGTGGCTTTTGAGAGCGGATTTCTTCGACTTTCGCGTTCACAATCTGGATGGCATGGGACGCCAGTTCGGCTTGATCCGGATCGGCAATCACCAGCTTTTGTCCCAAAATCGAGAATTCCCGTGTCTCCAAAACTTTGACGCTCCCTCTTTCTCGAAGTATAGGCATTTTTTGCCGATTGTGAAGCGCTTTTCACAGCGCGAAAATGAAGGAACGCGGGACACGAAGTCGCGCTGGCGGGAGGCCGTATGGCAAGTTCCATGAATGGAGCCGGAAATGGCGTCGATGAAATCCGGTACCGGGCGTATCTGACCCAGCTCGAGCGGGATCAGGAAGCGACCGTGAAGGACAAAGAAGAAGGCCACCGCGACCGACTCGCCGGCATGGTCCAGAACCAGGATCAGCAAGTCCAACAGATGCGAAAAGACTACGATGTCCGCATTTCACAGGAGGCCGAGTCTCTCGATCGCAAGCTGGCGTTGATCCGCGAGCGCAACCAGACCCTGATCCAGGAATCGCGCGAACAAGGAGAACGGGAAGCCGACAAGATTCACACCCAATACCAACGCCGGGTCGAGCAAGAAAAGCGGATCGGTGACGAGCAGATTTCCCGGCTCCAGTCGTATTACAAGAAAGCCTCTGAAGAACTCGAAAAACAATTTGAGAAAGAATCGGCCCGGAAAGCACAAAGGAGCAAAAGCGTATGAACCAGAAGTACCCTTCGTTTGAACAGATGGAATCCACACGCCGGCAGGACATCACCCCACCCGAGGAAGGGGTCAAGATCAACGGGCTTGAACAGGTGGTCCAGATGCTCCGTCATGCGGACCCAGCCTTCCGCCAGTCGATGCTGAAACGGATCCACGCCCGAAATCCACAATTGGCCCAGCAGATCCTGCGCGTTCTGCGCTAAATCGAAAATACCCCGTACCTGAGCCCCCGGGTTGAAATCCGTGCGACCGGGAAGTCGAGCACTTCCATCACGCGCCAGAAGATCAAAGCTCCAGCCAGGATCACGTCCGCGCGCTTCGGTTCCATGCCGGGCATAGCCTTCCGCTCCTCAACTGTCCGCCACTTGAGCTCCTCGACCAGACGGTGGGCATCGCCCCGGGTGATGAAAAATCCGTCGATATCGCTGGCTTTGAATTCGGTCAAACCCATCTGAAGCATGGCTAAAGTGACAGCCGTCCCGGCCACTGCAGTGAACTCGGCGCCACCGACCGACTGAAGACCTTCGCGCCAGGGCTTCATTCTCAAAAGCTCACGATCGATCGCATCCTCAGCGGCCCAAAACTCGTTATCAGTCACGGGATCGGAATGCAGGAATTTCTCGGTGATCTTGACGGCGCCGATGGGGAGACTCTCGCCCCCGGCGTGGGCGACCAACTCCGTGCTCCCACCGCCGATGTCCATCACGACCATTTTTGAGGGATCGGAGCCGGTCAAAGCGGCACCCAAGAACGTAGCGCGGGCCTCCTCCTGGCCCGAAAGAATCCGGAAACGGAGGCCGAACTCGGTTTCGAGGCCATCGAAGAATGGCTTCGCATCCGATGCATCACGCGCCTGCGCGGTGGCCACAGCGAGAATCGCTCCGGCCGAAACCCCGAGCCGCTCTGCGATTCTGACGTAGTCCTGAAGGCAAGCACGCGCTCTCTCCATGGCTTCCGGATGCAAACGGCCGGTCCGTGCCACGTCTTGGCCGAGACGGACCACCCGGGATTCATCGTGCAGGACCCGATCACCCTTGATCACCAGCAGGAGACAGGTATTCGTTCCGAGATCGATCGATGCGCGAATCATGAAATCCTCTCAGCGTCCGAACAGGCCCTTCAAGGCCTTGCCCACACCTTGTTGAACGGCGCCTTTGACGGCTTCTTTCACCTTGTCCTTGGCGGCTTCCTCCGCCCCTTTCCCAACCCGAGCGAGGGCGACTCCTGCCAGATACTCCGGCACCTGGGTGTAGCTCACGCAGGGAGCACTCCACTTGCAACCGACGGTCACTGGAAGAATGAGCGGGTCTTTTTCGCCTTTAGCCAGGACATTCACAATGGTCTTGCCAGCGATATTCACCTTGATCTGGTCAGCTCCAGTGACGTGGTGAGTGTCGATCAGTTCCCACTTGGCGTCGATCGATTCGTCAATGAGCCCCATCTTGGTCGAACCCTTGAGATCAATCCCGCGCTTGGGCGCTGCCTTGGCAAAAAAGTCGGGGGCATCCAGCATCCCACCCGAGATCGAAAAATGCCCGCTGATCGACTCATAGCGGGAATCGGCACGGGTCCCGATCTGGAGGTTCTGACCTTTCAAGGCGGGAACCTTCTCGGCGATTTTACTGATCGATCCCTGAAGAGCCTCATTGGCCATTTTTGCGATATCCATGGTTTGGAAAGCACCATCCACCACTTTGAATTCACCTTTGAGTTGGAGCTTCTTCTTGGCCGGAAGGGTATTGAAGCTCGCCCCAATCCCCTCGAGGGATGCGCTCAACTTACCCACGAGCGTGTTTTTCAGCGCTGCGAACTGGGACTCGACTGCTTTTTGCATATCAAAATCCTTCAGAGCGAACTTCATCGAATATCTCGGCTCGGCGGGAAGCATGTCGAGCGAGAAGCTGCCATTCAGAGAGCCGCCGAAAATCTTCATCCGGATTGCGCTCATCTGAAGAGCCAGATTCTTCATCTGCACCCTACACCCTAAATCGTCGATCCGGACCCCCTTGGCCTTCACAAACGACAAGGACACCGTCCCGTCGACACCGGTTGCCTTTGCGATCTCGTTGGCCCGTAAAGGGTTCAGTAGCGCATCGAGATCCTGCTCGGGTGATCCCTTGGCAGGAGCTTGGGCGCCACCCGCGCTTACTTGAGCTTTAGGATCATTGACGGGTTTCGGGAATTCAATCCACTGATCGAGGTCCATGCCCTTGGTGGAAGTGACTGAAAACGTGATCTGGGGTTTCAGGAACCCCAGCAGGCGTCCCTCGAGCGAGACTTCGTTACCGGGACCCTTCAGACTGAACTGGAACTTCTCGATCCGATCGGTGGCAATATCGATTTTTCCGTCAATGACCGGTTTGGCTTTCAGGTTCGGACCTTTTGCCGAAAGACCGTCGACCGACACTTTTGCATGATAGCCTATGGTTTCGAGGCGTCCACCGGCACCGCCCGAGAGCCCGAGTTTTCCCTCGAGCTCATATTCCTTCAGCATCGGGATCAACTCGGACCAAGGCTTGAGATCCACTGGCTTAGCATCGAATTTGAGATCGAATGCACCCAATTTCTCGAATTTTCCACTCAGACTGACCTCGGCATTGTGAAACCGGAGCGAAGATTCCTGAATCTTGAACTGCGTGGCATCCATGGACAAGCTCGCTGCAAAGCGAGCCGGGACGCCCTTGGCCTTCTTGAAGAGAGTGCCTTTTTCGACCACGAGGTCATCGGCTGAAAATGCGAACTTGAAAGCCCCACCCTGAATCCCGCCCTCACGGGCATCCGGCGTGAGCTCGGCCGTGAGCTTGAGCGGTCCGTCCACCACAAGGTCCTGCATCTTCGTTTTCAGGTCAGCCCAGAGCTCGATTTCGGTCTTACGGGACAAAGACAGGTCCCGGACCCGGACATTCAGATGTTCGACCGTATTCGATAGAGAGGTTTTTTGGTCAAGGTAGGTGAGCTTCGCATCGATGATCGAAAGTCCGAAGCGGGCATTCAACACCAGGGCCGGGAGCTTCACCGATTCGGATGGAGCGGCAGGAGACGGGGTCGCTTGAGCCTGAGAGACAGGCATCGATCCCTCGGTGATTTTGAGCCCCTTCGGAAGTGAGAGCAGGTTGATCTTCCCTGCGGTGTCTTTCACCACCTGAATGGTGGGTTCCTTCATTTGAAAGGTGATGGAAGGGCTTCCGGCAAACAAGGAAGTGAAAGGGATTTCAAAAGAGGCATCCTTCACCGAGAGAACCTCTTTTTTGGCAAGATCGGTCACCTTCAGTCCGTCGATCGCAATCCGGACACGACCCCAGAGACTGAGATCGAGTTTTCCGAGCTCGAGGGTTCCGTTCAGCTCCTGATTGACCGCCTTGACGATCTCAGGTCGGAACTGATCCACGCGGATGAAAGAGGGTACAATCGCGAGCCCCCCCACCAGGAGTCCGGATCCGATTCCGATCCATTTCAACAACGCCTTCATGAGATTCAGCCTTTCAGTTTTTTGAGGACCATTTCCTGCAACAATCCCGGGTTGGCCTTGCCCTGAGTGGCTTTCATGGCCTGGCCGACAAAAAATCCGAGCAATTTTTCTTTTCCGGAGCGGAACTCTTCGAGCTGCTTCGGATTCGCAGCCAGAATCTGATCGATGACGGGCTCGAGCGCCGAGAGGTCACTCACCTGCTTCAAGCCTTCACGATCGATGATGGCACTGACAGATCCGCCTTCGGCAAAGAGGATGGCGATGATCTGCTTTGCCGCAGTCACCGAAATGGTTTTATCGCCAACAAAACGCGCCAAATCGGAGAAATGCTCCGGTACGAATTTCGAAGCTCCGATCTCGATTCCGGCGTCATTCAGCAGGCGCGCCGCCTCACCCGTGAGCAAATTGGCAAGACCCTTTGCCAGAGAGGCGCCCGCTCCGGCCACGGCCGCTTCGAAGAACCGGCTCAACGAAGAGACTGAGGTCAAGACTCCCGCATCATAACGGGAAAGTCCGAAATCCTTCACATAGCGGTCTCTCATTTGATCGGGAAGCTCTGGCAATGCCGCACGAAGCGCGTCCACCTGGGACTGCTCGATCACCAGGGGAGGAAGATCCGGATCCGGGAAATAACGGTAGTCCTCGGCTTCTTCTTTGGTGCGCATCGAGAAAGTCTGATTCTTCTGCGAATCATACAAACGGGTTTCCTGAACCACCTTGTCCCCCGAGAGGATCACCTGCCGCTGACGTTCCACTTCGTACTCGATCGCCTTTTCGACAAACCGGAACGAGTTCACATTTTTGATTTCGGCACGCGTCCCGAACCCGGTCGCCCCCTTCGGGCGGATCGACACGTTGGCGTCACAACGGAAGTTCCCTTCTTGAAGGTTACCGTCGCAAACGCCGAGGCAGGTCACGATCGAATACAACTTACGGAGGTAGGCTCCCGCTTCTTCGGCTGTCCGCATGTCGGGCTCGCTAACCACTTCGATGAGCGGAACCCCGGCCCGGTTCAGATTCACGAGACTGAATCCGGAGAGGTGCACGTTCTTGCCGGCGTCCTCTTCCATGTGAATCCGGGTGATCCCCACCCGTTTCGTCACTTCACCCTCTTTGCCGAGCTCGATGTCCAGATGGCCATGCTGGCAGAGCGGCAAGTCGAACTGGGAGATCTGGTACCCCTTCGGTAGATCCGGATAAAAGTAATGTTTACGTGCAAAGACGCTCTTCAGATTGATTTTGCAATGGGTCGCCAAACCCGCCTTGATGGCGTACTCGACCGCCTTCTGATTCAAGGCCGGGAGTGTTCCCGGGTGCCCGGCGCAGACCGGGTTGGTGTTGGCGTTGACGGCCTCATCGGCCACCGACTTGCCCTCTTCGAGGCGGGAACGGGCCGGAGAAAAGACCTTCGACTCGGTCGAGAGCTGGACGTGCACCTCAAGACCGATCACAGTCTCGAACTCGGTATTGGCATCGACGGGAATTCCCAGATGAGTGATGCTCATGATCCTTTCCTTTCTGCAATCGCTTCGACTACGGTCGCGGCCTTCAGGAGTTTCTCCTCCTGGAACCGCGGTGCGATCAGGTGCATCCCGATCGAAAGCCCCTGATGATCCTGACCGACCGGCACACTCATGGCCGGAAGTCCGGCCATCGAAGCCGGAATGGTGAAGATGTCCGTGAGGTACATCTGAAGCGGATTCTTGGCTTTCTCTCCGATCTTGAAGGCCGTGGTCGGAGCGACCGGAGAAACGATCACATCGACTTGTTTGAAAGCGTTCTCGAAATCCTGACGCATGAGCCTGCGGACCTGCCCGGCTTTACGATAATAGGCGTCGTAATACCCGCTCGAAAGCGCGAAGGTTCCGAGGATGATCCGCCGCTTGACCTCGGCTCCGAAATTGGCGCGGACTTTCTTGTAGAACTCGGCGGGAGATCCGGCCTCCATCGCCTCCTTGGGGCGGACTCCGAAGCGGACTCCGTCGTAACGGGAAAGGTTGGACGAAGCCTCACTCACCGCCACGACATAGTAGGTGGCCACTGCGAACTCGGTGTGCGGCAAGCTGACCGGAACAATTTCCGCTCCCTGCTCCTTCAATTTTGCGATCATGCCCTCAACGGCGGAGCGGACTTCCGCATCAATCCCGTCAATGAAGTATTCCTTGGGCACTCCCACCTTCAGTCCTCGGGCTGTGGGTGCGGCCGCAGTTTCGCGGACCACTTTCACCCAGTCTCCGACAGGCTCGGAAGAGGTGGTCGAATCACGCGGATCGAGGCCTGCCATCACTTGGCACAGCAGGGCTGCGTCTTCCACAGAGCGGGTCATGGGACCGATTTGGTCCAAAGAGGAAGCAAATGCGATTTGTCCGTACCGGGAGATGCGGCCGTAGGTGGGCTTCATCCCGACGATTCCGCAAAAAGATGCCGGCAGACGGATCGATCCACCCGTATCGGTGCCGAGGGCGGCGACGCACTGACCTGCCGCAACCGCAGTTCCCGATCCACCGCTCGAGCCACCGGGAACGCGATCCGGATGAGTCGGGTGCAAAACATTGCCGTAGGCGGAGTTCTCGTTCGAACTCCCCATGGCGAACTCGTCGAGATTGAGTTTACCGAGCGAGATCCCTCCCGCACGCTCGAGACGATCCACAGCGGTGGCCGTGTAGGGCGCCACATAGGTGTCGAGCATTTTGGATGCTGCGGTGGTGCGAACACCGTCCATGGTCAGGACGTCTTTGATCCCGAGAGGAATCCCGTACAAGGGATGCGACGAACGCGGCACTTTGCCCCCGTGCTTGCTCTTCAAATCCTGGGTCAGACTCTCGGCCTGCTTGAGTGCCCGATCTTTACAAAGTGTGATCCAGGCGTGGTGCTGGCTCGATTCGATCTGTTTGAAATAATCCTGCGTGAGCGACAGAGGACTGGCCTTTCCACTGTCGAAGGCATCGTGAATCTCGCGGATGGTCTTGTAGGTTTGCATGCTTGCCTCGTCTAGCCGATGATTTGTGGAACTTTGAACCCGTCGTACATGACTTCAGGGGCGCAGGAGAGCACCTTCGGATGCCCTTGGGCATCCTTGCCGAAATCTTCGGCCTGATCGGGACGAAGGCGCAGGACCTCATCCACTCCGTACACCATCGGCTCCACCCCTTCGGTATTCACCTGCGAGAGCTGGTCCACGTGCTTCAGAATGTCACCAATCGACTTCACGTATTCGGCGATTTCGGCATCATTGAGTTCCAGGCGGGAGAGCTCCGCCACTTTCCGGATCAAGGCTTCATTGACTTCGATCATAAGTCCCTAGAATTGCCACAAAAACACCCCCCTGACGACCCCTTTCCTTGAGTGCGCAGCGTGTCACGAGGTAGAGATCAGGTTATGCAATTCATGACCGTTCCCGAGCTTCATTCCACCCTGCAATCTCCCACTCCGAACACCCTGGTTCTCGATGTTCGAACCCCGGGCGAATTCTCGGAGGGGCGCATCCCCGGAGCCCGCAACATCCCGGTAGACGTGGTCATGAAGCACCATGAGGAACTCCGTCCGTTCCAAACCGTTTACATCTACTGCCGGGCAGGAGCCCGGGCCCAAATGGCCTGCCAGATGCTCGAGATCCAGGGTCTCAAAAACCTGGTGTGCGTGGACGAAGGCGGATTCCCCGACTGGCAAGATGCCGGTTACCCCGTCGAGCGTTGAACCCTGTCCACCGTCTAAAGTTTAGACACCCTCCCGACACTCCCCTGCTGAAATCCTTGAGGTTTTCCAAGGCATGAAGCTTGCGAACCTGGTCGGGTATGCAAGGCTCCTTTTTCTCACTCCCCCTCCTTCTGGCATCGATCTGCCTGCTCTTCACTCCCTCGGAAAGTCAGGCTTATTGCAAGCAGGGAAAGACCTATAAAATCAAAAAGGGCAAGCACAGCAGCGGTGTTCACCTCGGTTACTTCAAGGGGAAGTCTCTGAAAGTGAGCTTCAAGCTAGATGATGGCGCCATTTATCAGTCCCAAAGCCCAGAGAACCAGTTCGACGTGAACAAACTCTTCGGATTCACCGATTGCAATGCCCTCGACCCCCAACAAAACAGCGCCCGCTTCGGTTGGCGCTGGAACCCGAGTACGGCAAAAATCGAGATCCTCGCCTTTGTGGATCACAAAGGGAATCACTCATTTCAAGACCTGGGAACCACTCACCCGGGAGAGGTTTCGGAAGGAACGATCGCCCTCGAGGGCGGGAAGTACGCTTTTTATTACAAAGGCAAGCGGGTCGTCATGAACCGGAACTGCTCAAAAAACAAAATGCAGGGATTCAAACTCTACCCTTACTTCGGCGGACAAGAAACCGCGCCTCACGATATCCACATCTGGCTCAAGCGTCTGGATTGAACAGACGACCGAATCAGAATCTTCCTGCATTCTTGGAAAAATCCCTGACTTCGACGAACTTTTCGGGGATCTCTTTGAAGAATCTCGCAGGGTACTGGTACAGGAGATCTCCCCACACCCTCCGGAACGAGGCATGGGACATGTATAGCCGCTCCCGGGCCCGGGTCATGCCGACATAACAAAGTCGCCGCTCTTCCTCGAGTTCCTCCCGCTCTTCCTCGCTCTCATCCCCATGAACAGAGGGAAACAACCCCTCCTCGACTCCGAGCATGAACACCACCGGAAACTCGAGTCCTTTGCAAGCATGGAAAGTCATGAGTTGCACACTGGTCGCCACGCCATCAGTATCGGGAGACTCCGCCAGGGTCGTCTGTTCGAGGAATCGCCCGAGCAAAAGAGGCTTACGTCTCTCGATCTCATCTTTGGAGAGTCCCTGGAGCTCTCGCTCTTCGAACTCAAGAACCACCGAATTGAATTCCTCGAGGTTGTCGACCCTCTCGAGCGCCTCGTCGGTGCCCTCGGCCTTCAGTTCCTCGACATAGCGGGTCTCATCGAGAATCCGGTGGTACAATTCGCTGACCAGCATCGAAGGCTGGGCCTCGATCCAGGAATCGACCGCACGTTTGAATTCTTGGAGCTTTTTCAGGGTCTTTCCCGAAAAGACGGAAGGCTCCCTCATCTCTCTCGAGAAAAAGTCCCAGAGCGCCCCCTGCTGTCCCCAAGCAACATCGAGCTTGTCGAGAGTGGTCTTACCGATTCCCCTCGCCGGGACATTGATGATCCGCTTGAAAGAGATCGAATCAGAACTGTTGTAGACCAGTCGTAGATAGGCCATCACGTCTTTGATCTCTTTACGGTCGAAGAACCTGAGCCCACCGACCACCTTGTACGGCAAACGGGCTTGGCGGAGGTACTCCTCCACCAGACGGGATTGGGCATGCGTCCGGTAGAAGACCGCGAACTCATCGAGCGTCAACTCCGGATATTCCTGGGTCAGGCGCTTGATCTCACGCACCACCCATTCCGCCTCGAAGCGGTCATCCGGACACTGGACCCGCACGATGCGATCCCCTGTCTCTTGTTCACTGAAGAGCTTCTTGTTCTTGCGCTGAGTGTTGTTCGCGATCAAGGCAGAAGCCGCTTCTACAATGGTCTGGGTGGATCGGTAATTCTGTTCGAGCTTAACCACATGGGCTCCCGGATACTCCCGCTCGAAGTCGAGGATGTTGCGGATGTCCGCCCCCCTCCATCCATAAATCGACTGGTCTTCGTCGCCGACCACGCAGATATTGCCGTGACTGCCATGCTTAGGGCTGCCGAGAAGCGAGAGAAGCAGATACTGGGCACGATTGGTGTCCTGGTACTCATCCACATGAATGTAGCGGTAGCGTCGCTGGTACTTCTCACGGATATCGGCATGATCCCGGAGCAAGCGGTAAGTCAGGGTGATCATCTCTCCGAAATCGAGAGCGTTATTCTCGATCATGGCTTTTTGGTAAATCTCGTAAACTTCCGAGAGCTTCCGATCGATCCCTCTTCCCGTTTTGGCCAAGGGGTCGGATGGCTCGAGCGCATCACACTTCAGACGGTTGATCGCATACTGGAAGCTTTTAGGCGGATAGATTTTTTCATCAAGATTCATCTGCTTGACGATCGACTTCAAAAGCGACAGCTGATCGCTGTCATCATAAATCACAAAAGGCTTGGTGAAGGGGAGGCGCTGAGCCTCACGACGCAGAATCCGCGCGCAAATGGCATGAAAGGTCCCGATATCGAGCGGACCTTGGACCTCGTGCCGGTTCATCCCCTGTTCCTCGAGCAGGGTGTAAACGCGATCACGCATCTCTCCAGCCGCTTTATTGGTGAAGGTCACGGCCAGAATCTGCCAGGGCCGCACCCCGATATGAGAGACGAGATAAGCAATCCGGCTCGTCAGCATCTTGGTCTTGCCGGAACCAGCCCCCGCCAAAACCAACAAGGGGCCCTCGGTGGTCAGAACGGCTTCACGCTGGGGTTCATTCAACCGACCCACGAATGCCGGTGATGCCCGCTCGTCATCCTGGCGAACCGGCGCTTCTTCCGGATTCCAGTCGAAATTGAAATCAAAGTCAAGCTCGCGGTCCATCACTTCCCCTGCTCACGAAACTTTTTAGCATAACCCGGCTTCACCACCTGCCGGGATCGGGCGATGGCCAAAGCATCTTCTTCGACTGTTTCAGTGATCGTCGAGCCTGAAGCGATGAATGATCCCCGCTTCAGGGTAACCGGAGCCACCGTCTGGCAATCACTCCCCACAAACACTTCGTCTTCGATCACGGTTTTATGCTTACGGCTTCCGTCGATGATCCGGCCATCGTAATTGCAGGTGACAAACCCGCAACCGATATTCACGTTCTTTCCGACCTCGGCATCTCCCAGGTAACTGAGGTGGGCCACAGAGGTGTGCTCACCGATGACGGTCTTCTTCAACTCGACAAAATTTCCGATCTTGGCCCCGAGCCGGACTGTGCTTCCCGGGCGGAGGTGAGCATAAGGCCCCACCTTGACCGAATTCTCGATCACAGAATCCTCAGCAACCGTCCCCGCCTTGACTTCGACCTGCTCACCGACCACGGTATTCCGGAGCAGGCAGTTCGGACCGACTACCGTTCCCTTTCCGATCCGGGTCTGCCCCTCCAGCATGACACCCGGATAAATCGTGACATCCGCTTCTATCCTCACACAGGGCTCGATGCGGCACGAGTGCAAGGAAACGAAACGGACCCCGTTCAGGGCATGCCCTTTCAGAATACGGGCATTCAAGAGATCGGCAGCCAGAGAAAGCTCGTAGGGGTTGTTCACTCCACGGACATCCTCCGGAGCGTCCCAGCTCAGCGTTTCTATGGTTCTCTTTTTGGAGGCTGCTTGCGCGATCAAGTCGGTGAGGTAGTACTCTTTCTGGGCATTGGAGTTTTTGAGAGATGCGACGCCCGTGGCGAGAAATTGGGGCGCGAAGGTATAAATGGAAACACCCACTTCCTTCAGAAGTTTTTCACGGGGTGTGGCGTCCTTTTCTTCGACAATCCGGAGCACGGATCCTGCTTTACCCTTCCGGACGATCCGGCCATATCCGGTAGGATCGGGAAGAGTCGCCGTCAGGAGTCGCATGGCCGATCCGCGCTTGAGCGGCTCGAGCATGTCACGGATCAGTTCCACAGTGATCAAAGGAAGATCGCCCGGCAAAACCAGAACATCCTCTTTTGCCTTGAGAGTGGCCTCTCCCCACGCAGATTCCATCGCACAGCGAACTGCATGTCCTGTGCCCTTTTGCTCGTTCTGCTCGGAATAGTCGATCTTAAGCTCGTACCCTTCAGCCCTGACCGATTCGATCACCCGCTCCTTTTGGTGTCCGACCACGAGATTCACACGAGTCCCGGGAGCGACCTCCTGCAGTCGATCGAGAATCTGGAAAAGCATCGGCCGACCGCAAACCGGAATCAGGACTTTCGGCAATGAAGAGGCCATTCTCTTTCCGAGTCCGGCGGCGAGAATGATCACAGCGGTGCGTGGTTTTGAAGCGGATTTCATGCCGCCTACCTTATCCTCATTTCGTACGAATTTTCCCTTCTTTTTTGACTGGCGCGATACGCCGCGCAAAAACCGACTTTTACGCTTCCTTCAAGGAAATCTTCACGCTAAATCCATTGAAGGGTCTTAGATAAACTTATATCCGTAGTGCACCGACTTATTTTTGACGCTCCCGACGGGGAGCTTCAAAACGCCCAAGGAAGGGCCCGCGCAACCCGGGAAACGGATGCCTCGGGTGCTGTATTGCGTCAGAATCGGAATGGATTGTCACAGAAACTGTTTTAACCGGGGAATTAAAATGGACGTACAAACATTCAAAAGCACCTTATCCGCCGAACGTGAACGCCTGCTGGCCCATTCCAGGAAGAGTATCGAGAACGAGCTCAACATCTCGTCCGATGACCTCCCGGATGAGGCCGATCTGGCCGCAAGTGAAATTCAACAAAGCCTGATCCTGAAACAGAGGAATCAGGAGCGAATCCGCATCGCAAAAATCAATACCGCCCTGAAAAAGATCGAAGACGGATCTTTCGGTCTTTGCGAAACCTGCGAGGAGCCGATTCATTCCGGACGACTCCTGGCCAATCCGGCTTCTACCCATTGCGTGGTCTGCCAGGAACAGAACGAGCGGAAAAAGCGCTTTTACGCCTGATTCACGATCATTGTTTTTCTTCCGTGAGACGGAGTTCACGGAACACGACTATACCGAACGGGTTCGCACGGAAGCCTGAAACCCGTTTGGAATATGCGAACTTCAATCTTTGGTGCAGCAACGGGACAACCGGAGCCTCTTCCCAAAGAATCAATTCGATATCGCTGATCAACTTCGATTTTTTGACCTGCCTCATCTCTTGTCTCAGATCCTCCACCAGCTCATCGAACTCGGCATTCGACCAACCCGTGAAGTTGTTCGGGCTCTTCGAGGTTAGAACCTGGTAGACCACGTAGGGATCGCTGACCGGATTCTGCCAGCCAAACCGGAACATCTGGCCGGGTTCTGTTTTCAGACGCGCGTAGTGAGCCTTCCAATCGACCAGATCGAGAGTCGGACGCCAACCGAGCTCGTCCTTGATCTCACTCTGGACATACTCGAGCATGGTCTTGTTGCGGGAGCTCATGTCGCTCTGAATCACCCAAGGCAGACTCAACTCACTCTTTTCCTTGTTTCCGGAAGGCAGTCTCTCCCGACGGACAGAACCCGAGGGAATCAAAATCGAAGGGAGAAAGGTCGGGGCCGCCAGCTCACCGGTTTTGAGCAATCGCGCCAATTCGACTTTCTTCGACCCGGCCAACGCATCGCGAACGGCCAATCGGTTTTTCAGCTCATTGAAAGGTGGCTTGCGAGTATTGAAAGCAAGGTAGGTCACTGCCTCGACCGCCACATCCCGGACCGTTCCGATTTCGGCGATATCCTCGACTTGAAGGACCGGGACTTTATTCAGGATATCGACCGCGCCCGATTTGAATAAAGGCAACAAAGAGGCTTCTTCAGGAAGAAATCGGATCTTCACCTCCTCAATGGTCTCGGGGCGGAAAGCATGGAAACGGGGATTCCGCTTCAGGAGCAGGTGCGATTCGCGCTTGTACTCGGTGATTTCATAAGCTCCGAGAGTGGGAGCAACCGGATTCCTGCCTTTGGTGTAGCGATCGATCAGATCCTCGCGAATGGGTGCGAAAGGAGGCAAGGTGAGCCAATTCAAAAACTGGTTGTCCGCTTTCTTCAAGCGGATCTCGGCCGTTTTGGCATCGACCACACGACACCCGGCCAAATCGATCTCCGGAAACAATTCACTCAGCGCTGCCCGGATCGGCGACTGGACCAGGCGCTTCACCGCAAGAAGGAAATGCGATGCATGAAAGGGTTTGCCGTCACTCCAGACCAGCCCCTTCCTGAACTTGAAGGTGTACAATTTACGATCGCGAGACACTCCGTAAGTCTCCACCAGACTCTTGGAACGCTCCCCCTTGCCATCATACTCGAATAAAGTTCCGAAGGTGTTGGCTGCGATCTTGAGTGCTTGTCCATCTTCAAGAAGCAGAGGGTCGAACTGTGTCGGCTCCGCTGAAAGCTGGACCGACAATGTAGCTGAAAACGCCGGAATCTCGAGAGTTTGCACACACAGCCACACGAAAACAAGTCTGGTCACGAATCGTCGGATCATGGTAAACAGAGTAGCATGGATCAACTCGCTGGAAGTCTTCAAAATTTGCTGAGCTCCGGCTCTTGGAGCAGTGCCTTGCTCGCTCTCGCTCTGGCTTATCTCGGAGGCATCCTCTCAAGTCTCACGCCCTGCATTTATCCGATGATTCCCATCACCATCGGAGTGGTGGGCGGGATCCAGACCCATCACGAAGAACGGAACAAGAGGGGCATTCTGTTGCGTGGGATCGCCTATGTACTCGGGATGGCGATCATCTACGCCTTCCTCGGGGTACTGGCTGGATTGACGGGTCAGGTTTTTGGCGCCATGACGAACACTTCCGGATGGTATTTGGGCCTCTCCGTCGTCATGACCCTGGCCGCACTCATGATGATGGACGTGCTCCCTTTTGACCCGCAGGCGCTTCTGGACCGATTCAAGCGCAGCCTGGGCCTGAACTCCGGTCCCCGTGGGAACTCCGAAAAAGAGGCCACGCTCCTCGGTGCGTTTTTTTTGGGAGCATCCTCCGGATTCATTGCCGCTCCGTGCACCACTCCGGTGCTGTCTGCGATCCTCGCTTTCATTGCGCAAACCCAATCTGTCATTCTCGGACTGGGACTCATGATTTTTTTCGCCCTGGGGCTCGGCACCTTGCTGATCGGAATCGCGGCTTTTGCGGGCTCACTCCAGAAGCTGCCTCGCGCCGGCCAATGGATGAACCGGGTCAAGATCCTGAGTGGCATGCTGATTCTCGCTTTTGCACAATACCTGATGTTCAAAGCCGGAAAGGTCCAATGATATGACAACCGAGAAAACAAAACCCGCACTGACCCCGTTATTGGCAATCCTTGCAACCGCTGGTGCCGCAATCTCCATTTGGCAGACCCGCCTCTTCCATCTGACCCGCAGCGGACGGGGCGAAATGAAGAGCTTTTGCAATATCAACGCGACGTTTGACTGCACCGCGGTTGAAATGAGCCGATTCGCCGAATTACCGGGGGGTATTCCTCTGTCGGGTTTCGCCATCGCCGGTTATGTACTCATTCTGATTCTGGCCCTTTTCGCTTTGGATGGCGGTCTTCGCAAAGCCTTGCGCCCGTGGCTGATCGGCCTCAGCGGGGTGTCCTTGGCGTTCTCCGCGGTTTACCTCGCGATCATGGTCGGAGTGATTGGCAAACTCTGCCTCCTCTGCCTCTTCATCGACGTCATCAACAGCGCCCTTTTCGTTGTTGCCTGGACCCTGCCCGGAGCCGGCAAGTCGGATCGCCCGTTTCCGGTTTCCCGCGTAGCCGGATCGGCAGCGGCCTCGGTCGTGGTGGCGCTTCTTCTGACCAAAGGTCTCGATCCCATGGCCGAGATCAAGTCAGCCGATCTTCAGGATCATATCGAAAGCATTCTGAGCGCCCCCGTGAATCCGGTGAACTTGCCCGCATCGGTGTTTTCGGTCGGTCCCACTGATGCCCCGATCACAGTGGTGAAGTTCAGCGATTACGAGTGTCCGGCTTGTCGTGTCGGTGCGAATTCAATCCACCCGCTCTTCAAGCGTTATGAGAAACAGATCCGTTTTGTATTCATGAACTTTCCGCTCGCCTCCGAGTGCAATACCGATCCGAACCTGAAGCGCACCATCCACCCTTTCGCCTGCGAAGCTGCGGCTGTAGCGGTGTGTGCCGGAGAACAAGGCAGATTCCTTGAGGCTTATGAGAGCCTGTTCAGCCACCAGGGCGATTTCCAGAAAGACAAAATCGCGGACCTTGTCCTCGCCGATCTTTCGGGGCTCGACGCCAATAAGCTGAAATCTTGCATGACCCAACCTTCGACCGGGGATCGGATCCGGGCCGAGTCAGCGGCAGGTGTGGCACTCAAGGTCCAGTCGACTCCGACCTTTTTCATCAATGGTCGCAAAGTCGAGGGCGGACTTCCCACCCGGGTCTGGATTGATTTGATCGAACGGATGCTTGCCAAATGAACCTGATCGATACCCATTGCCACCTCGATTACGAATACGACGGGGGAAAAGGTCCCGATCAGTTGGTGAATGAGGCACTGGAGTCCGGCGTCGGAACCCTGATCACCATCGGCACGGAGCCTTCTAACTTCGATGCCGTCCGGGAGATTTCCGAACGGTTTCCAAATGTGTACCACACAATCGGTGTGCACCCGCACGACGCCTCGAAGGTGGATGCATCGGTATTGGCCGACATGAGACCGAGACTGTCGCACCCCAAGTGTGTCGCGATCGGTGAGATCGGACTCGATTATTACTACGAGCACTCGGACAGGAAGAAACAACAAGCCGAGTGCGCTGCCCAGTTAGACCTGGCCGTGGAGGCAGGCAAACCCGTGGTGATTCACTCCCGGGATGGCGAGGAGGACCTCCTGCCTCTGCTCCGTGACTACGCTTCGAAACAGCAGGGACCCTCTCTCGGAGTCATCCATTGCTTCTCAGGGACGGATGGGTTCGCCAAGGCATGTATCGAACTCGGATTTTACATCTCCTTTTCAGGGATCCTCACTTTCAAGAATTCGGAACCGCTGCGCGAACTTGCAAAGACCCTTCCCCTCGACCGGCTCCTGGTCGAAACAGATGCTCCCTTCCTCGCCCCGGTCCCGCTTCGCGGTAAAAAGTGCGAGCCCTTCATGGTGAAGCATACGGCCCTGAAACTCGCAGAAATTCGCGGAATCCCCTTTGAGGAGCTTGCCCGAATCACTCACGAGAACTCCATCCGGTGTTTTCAAATCCGGACCCCGTGATGAAACGTTGCCCTGGCTGTTCAAATGATACATTGAAAGCCGTCTCCACGGATCATGGGCAATTCCGCGGCTGCACCCAGTGCGGAGGCATGCTGGTGACATTGGGCCTTTTGCAAAAAATTTCGAACCCGAAGTTGCTCGCCACGGTCTGGCGCGATGCACGTTCACGCGGACTCGCATCCGGGAGACTCTGCCCTGACTGTCCGAGGAGCATGCTCCATGCCGTGATTGCCAAAGCCGATCAGAAAACGGAGATCGACCTGTGCGAGGAATGCTTCCTGCTCTGGTTCGATCATTCCGAGATCGACACGCTTCCCCGGGCCAGTGACCGTGAGATCGAGGAACGCTCGGCCCCGAGGGCCCAGAATCTCCACTCTCCGCTCCCCATCCAGGTTGATATACGGATTTCCGGCAGAAGAGGTTTTTTTTTCACCCACCCCCGCGCCGATGCGACTTTTTTGGAAAGACTGATCGCCCGCTTTATCTGAATCGAAACTCAGACTTGCGGACTCAGATGAAACAGCAGGATTCCCGTCGCAACCGAGACATTGAGTGATGTCACTCCGTCTCCGGCAGGCGGAATGGCGCAGATCACATCGCAACTCTCTTCGGTCAGGCGCCGCATGCCCTTTTCCTCATTCCCGACCACGACAAGCCAAGGACGGTCCTGGGCCACTTTTGCCAGAGACTCTTTGGCATGCTCGGAAGTCCCGAGAATCCACAATCCCGCTTCTTTGGCTTTTTCGAGCGCCTGTTTCAGATTGATGGCCTGAACCATCGGTACATGCTCCACCCCGCCTGCGGCAATGTCGTACACTGTTGCGGTCATGGGCGCCGAGCGCTCAGTGGTCATGATCACGCCACGCACTCCGAAAAAGGCAGCCGCACGGAATACCGCGCCGAGATTCTGAGGGTCCTGAAGACTGTCGAGCGCCATCCAGACCCCGCGATCCTGCTCGCTCACACCTTCCAGTAAAGTCTCGATCGAAACAGGTGCCTTAGGACGGATCAAAGCGCCATGACCGCTTTCTCTTCCTGGATTACTCTGGGGCCCACGCCCCCTGTCGCGAGGACGGGAGGCATCTTTTGATCCCTGACTCATCCGGATCCGGTGACGCTCGGCGAGCCCCTGAATCTGGATCCATGGCCCCTCGGGACGCTCGCGCGGGAGGGTGATCTCGACCACATCCTTGGGACGTTGCTTGAGCGCTTCGAGGATGCTGTGCGGGTTACGGACGAAAAGTTCCTGACTCATTCAAGTTCTCCCAGTATCGCCAGGGTCATGGCTCGAGGATCCTCTGCCCGGGTGATGGGCCTGCCGACCACCACAGCCGAAGCTCCGGCCTCACGGGCTTCTTTTGGCGTCATGACCCGGCTTTGGTCATGCGCCGGGGCGCCTTCCGGACGGATCCCCGGAACCATCAAAAACAAGTGCGGATGCTTGGTCCGCACCAGAGCGATTTCCTTGGGCGAGCAAACCATGCCTTGGACAGCAGGATGGTCATGAGCAAGGCTGGCGAAATGCTGGACCGAGTCCGAGATCTGCCTGACGCCGGTGATCTTGGCCATATGCGAGACATTCGCAATCCACTCTTCTTCGTGAAACGAGGTCAGAACGCTCACTCCCAGAATGTTCGGACGGGAGCTGATCTGTCCGCTGGCAAGAGCTTCGGAAAGCTTCAGATCGATCTCATCCAGCATCCTGCGCCCGCCAGAAAGATGAACCGTAATGAACTCGGCACCGGTTTTGGCCCCCTGGACCACGGCCTGAGCGACCGTGTTCGGGATGTCATGGAATTTCAGATCGAGAAACACACGGTGACCGAGCGAACAAAGCGTCTGGACCCAGGAGGCTCCCGTCGACAGGAACAGCTCGAGCCCGACCTTGTAAATCACGGGCAAACCCTCGAGCTTCTCCATCAATTGTTCGGCTTCAGATCGCTCACTGAAGTCGAGTGCCACCACCAGATCGGTGCTCATGTCGGGACCTTTCTCAATACGACCGGGCGAAGATCGCCATGACGGTTCCGTCTTTCTTTCCGGTCATGAAACAAGGCTTACCCGCCTGAACAGGCTTGAAAGACTCGTCGAGCAGGATACACCGGAGAGTCGCTTTGGTTTCTTCCTTGATCTGCTCCTCGGCCGCACGATCAAGGCTCCAAGGCACTTTGAAAAACCCGCCCTTCTCGTCGAGCAGCTTCTTGAAAGTGGTGTAATCATCGACCTCATGGGTATTGCGGTCACGATGAGCACGGGCCTTCTCGAGCAAATCCGACTGCATGGACTTGAGCTCGCGCGCGATCTTCGCAGGAAGATCCGCCAGCGGGACGAACTCCTTCACTCCCACATCGCGCCGGGTGAACACCGCCTGCGATTTTTCAAGATCACGAGGACCGATTTCGATCCGGACCGGGATTCCGATCAATTCATACTCATGGAACTTCCAGCCTGCTTGTTTGGTATCGTCCTTATCCACCGAAACACCGATACGGTACGGCAGCGCTTGCGCATCCGCGTGCTCGCGGATTGATGCAGCCAGACGATCGGCAGCCTCATGAATCGCAGGGGCTGTGCCAGCTTTCGGAGTGATCGGAACAATCACCACGTGGGTTTCAGCCAGCATGGGTGGCAGAACAAGCCCCTTGTCGTCCGAATGGGTCATGATCATCCCGCCGATCAGGCGTGTCGAAACACCCCAACTGGTCTGGAACACATGCTTCTGCTTTCCATCCTTGTCGAGGAACATCGTATCGAAGGCCTTGGCAAAGTGATCCGAAAGATTGTGCGAAGTGCCCGCCTGCAGAGCCTTTCCGTCTTGCATCATGGCTTCGATGCAATAGGTACGGAGCGCACCGGCGAATTTCTCGGCCTCGGATTTCATGCCTGGAACCACCGGCATCGCCAAGACGTTTTCTGCGAACTCGTGGTACATCTTCAGCATCCTTTGGGTGAAGACCTCGGCCTCATCGAGCGTGGCATGGCAGGTGTGGCCCTCCTGCCACAAGAACTCAGTGGTTCTCAGAAAAAGGCGAGTCCGCATTTCCCACCGGACCACGTTGGCCCATTGGTTCATGAGCAAGGGAAGATCCCGGTAACTCTGGATCCACTTGGCGAACATCGAATTGATGATGGTTTCGGAGGTCGGACGGACCACGAGTTTTTCGTCGAGATCCTTGGCCCCCGCATGGGTCACCACGGCCACCTGTGGAGCGAAGCCCTCAACGTGATCCGCTTCTTTTTTGATGAAGCTCTCAGGGATGAACATCGGGAAATAGGCGTTCTTCACTCCTGCCGCCTTGATCCGATCGTTCATTTCCTTCTGGATCCGTTCCCAAATCGAATAGCCATTCGGACGGATGACCATGCATCCTTTGACCGGACTGTAATCGGCCAGACGGGCCTGGATCACCACATCCTGATACCACTCGGGGAAGTTTTCGCTGCGGGGTGTGATTTTTTCTGCCATGCGGGGTAGAATAGTTCGATTTAGGGCCAAAATCCATGATAATCTCGCCCCATGTCGGATCGCTTGGAGCAACGGGAAGCCCGGAAAAGACGCCGGGAAAGGGTCATCATTTTCGGCCTCGCGATCGCTTTCGCCCTGCTGACCGCCGTCGAGTTCCGCCTCGGAAAAATCTCTTCCACCCTGCCCTTCGTCAATTCGATCTTTTTCTTCGGACTCATCAACTTCAACATCGTCATTCTGGTCGGACTGCTTTGGCTCATTTTCAAGAATGTCGGAAAAATCTTCTTCGAACGCAGGAGCCGGATCCTCGGTTCACGACTCAAGTCCAAGCTGGTTGCAGCTTTCATCGGATTCTCGATCATTCCCACCCTCACGGTTTTCACCATCTCGGCCCTGTATATCAATCAGAGCTTCGACAAGTGGTTCTCGCTGAAGGTCCAGAACACCCTCGAGTCCTCTCTTGAGATCACGAGCCTGTATTACAAGAATGCGGAAAATCTCTCGACGCACTTCGCGGGTTTGATCGCCAACCAGCTCCGGCCGCTGAAGTACGGGGCCTCCAAGAGATCGGAAACCGCCTGGTTGCAACAACTCGAACACCTCAGGGATCTCTATGCCCTGAATGCCGTCGAAGTGTACGCCGATCCCTTTTCCCGTCCTTGGATGGTGATGGATCCGCACTCCAGAATCCACAGTCCCGATGCCTACGTACGCCCCAGCCTGGACCGCCTCAAGGCAGGATTCCAAGGCAACCGGATCACCTTCATCCAGTCGGTCGGCAGGGCCGACCTCGTCCGTTCCGGGGTCCCGGTCATGGAATACCCCTCGGGCACAGTGAAGGCGCTGGTCATCGTGAACACGCTCATTCCAGTCAACTTGACCCAGAAAGCGGGACAAATCGCCAATACGGCCGAAGAGTACAAGGACATCAATCCGCTCAAGTACCCGATCAAGACCACCTACTTCATCATCCTGATCCTGATCACCCTGCTGATCATCTTCGCTGAGATCTGGCTCGGACTGTATCTGGCACGTGAGCTCACCGTTCCCGTCGAGCGTCTGGTTCGAGCTGCGCACGAAGTGGGACGCGGTCGACTGGATGTGACGATTGAGAAAACCGGCGATGATGAAATCGCCACACTGGTGGAGAGCTTCAACAAGATGACCGCGGACCTGAAAAGGAACCAGGCCGAGATCCGTCAGCGCACCCAGCAACTCGAGGCCATTTTGTCCAACATCGCCACCGGAGTCGTTCTGGTGGACCGGACCGGAGGCATCCTGACCCTGAATTCGGCGGCCCGGACCCTTTTGGATCTGCCTGACGGCGAATACTCCGGACGCCCCATGAATGCAATTTTAAGGGGGGCATCACTCGCAGGCATTCTAGGCGTCCTGGAATCGGCTCTTGAGGATGCACCCAAAACCGAGCTCGAGACCACCTGGACCGGGAAGATCGAAGGAGAAATCCGCAATCTCACCGCGATTTCCTCACCTTTGAAGGAAAACGGCCGGATCTGGGGGGCAGTGGCGGTTTTGGATGATGTCACCCATCTGGTCAAGGGCCAGCGTGAAATGGCCTGGCGCGAGGTGGCCAAACGGATCGCGCATGAGATCAAGAACCCTCTCACCCCGATCAAACTTTCCGCTCAGCGACTCCAAAGGCGCCTCCGCGAACTTCCGGGTCAGGACGGGCAACTGGTGCAGGAGTGCACCAAGGTGATCATCCAGCACACTGACGAACTCAAAGAGATGGTGAACGAGTTTTCGAACTTCGCCCGCCTTCCCGAGGTTTCTCCGACCCCCCAGCAACTGAACGAGCTGATCCAGGAAACCTTGAAGCTGTATCTTTCCGCCCACCCTGAAATCCATTTCATCACACGTCTGGAAACCCGACTGCCGGTCATCAATCTCGATCGGGATCAGATGAAGCGGGTTCTCATGAATCTGATCGACAACGGAATCGCCGCAATCCAATCTGCGAAGGGTACCCGGCCGGGCAGGATCGAAATCGAGACCCATTTCAATGCGCCTCTTGAAATGGCCGCTCTGATCCTGAAAGACAATGGCCCCGGCATGAGCGAGGAAATCCAGGAGCGTGCTTTTGAGCCTTATTTCTCGACAAAATCTGAAGGGACAGGACTCGGGCTGGCCATCGTGAAAAGGATCATCAACGATCACGGGGGATACATCCGACTGTCCTCGAAGCTTGACGCAGGCACTTCTTTTATCATTGAGCTTCCCCTCAAAACGGCTAAGCTGATCTCATGAGCCGGACGATCCTGATCATCGATGACGAACCCTCGATCCGGGACTCACTCGCCGGAGCCCTGCAAGACGAGGGGTACAGGACCCTCAAGTCTCCGAATGCCCGACAAGGTATCGAGACCGCACTGAAAGACAACCCTGATTTGATCCTGCTCGACATCTGGATGCCGGATCTCGACGGGATGGCCGCGCTGACCGAAATGAAGGCAAAAGGGATCGAGACCCCTGTGATCATCATGTCCGGTCACGGGAATATCGAGACTGCAGTGAAAGCAACCAAGCTCGGTGCTTTCGACTTCATGGAGAAGCCCGTTGAACTGGACCGCTTGCTCGTACTCATCCGGAACGCACTCTCCGCCCGGGATCTGATCGAGGAAAACCAAGCCCTTCGTAAACAGCTGTCAGGGAAACGGCCCTTCATCGGGGAATCTCCATCGATGAAGCAGATCCAGGAACTCATCCGCCGGGTGGCGCCGACCAATAGCTCGGTTCTGATCACTGGCGAGAACGGCACCGGCAAGGAAGTCGCAGCACAAACCATTCACGCTCTTTCCCACCGATTCAAGAAACCGTTCATAGAGGTCAATTGTGCTGCGATCCCGGAAGAGCTGATCGAGAGTGAGCTTTTCGGTCATGAGCGGGGGGCCTTCACCGGTGCGACACAGCGCCGCCGCGGTCGATTCGATCTGGCCGACCAGGGAACCCTGTTTCTCGATGAGATCGGCGACATGTCGATGAAAACGCAGGCCAAGATCCTGCGCATCCTTCAGGAGCAGAAGTTCGAGCGGGTGGGCGGGCACGAAACCCACTCGGTGGATGTCCGGGTGATTGCCGCGACCAACAAGGATCTCAAGCAGGAAATCGCGAAGGGTAATTTCAGGGAAGACCTTTATTTCCGACTCAATGTGATCCGGATCCACATTCCGGCCCTCCGGGACCGGAAAGAGGACATTCCCCTGCTGAGCGATCACTTTTTGAGGGAGTTTTCAGTCTCTCACCAGAAGCCGAAACGGACCTTCTCACAGGATGCGATCCAACTCCTGGAGCGCCACTCCTGGCCCGGAAACATCCGTGAACTCAGAAATCTGATCGAGCGGATCGTGATCCTTCAGGCCCCCGAGGAAAACGATCCTGTCGGGTCGGACGAACTCCGCATGCACCTCGGAGATGAAGGATTCGCTCCGGCAGCCTCTGGCCAGGTGGAAACCCATGGAATCGTCGCATTATCAGGGGGACGTTCACTGAAGGATGCCAAAGCCGATTTCGAGCGCGAGTACATCATCCAGTCCTTGAAAGAGAACGGCTGGAACATTTCGAAGACCGCACAAGTTCTCGGCATCGAGCGGAGCTACCTTCACCGCAGGATGAAATCATTCGGCATCGAATCCGAGGACTGAACCGCCCGAATCAAAGGCCGTAAATGGCCCCATATTTGGAACGCGCGTAGTCCATGAAATCACCGACATCAAGCCCTTTGCCCGTGGTTTCGATCAGCAGTTCCTCCGAATTCAAACTGCGCCCCTTCGAATGAACCTTGCTCCTGAGCCACTCAAGAACTGGAGCCAGGCTTCCCGCCTCGATGAGAGAATCGAATCCGGGAATCTGCCTCTTCATCGCAGCAGCCAATTGGGCGGCATAGAAGCTTCCAAACGAATAAGTGGGGAAATACCCGAAGGATCCGTAAGACCAATGAATGTCTTGCAGACACCCTTCAGAATCATTCGAAGGACGGATTCCGAGGAACTCCTCGTACCGGTCATTCCAAACCCGGGGTACATCCGAGACCTCAATGGATCCTTCGATGAGAGCCTTCTCGATCAGGTAGCGAATATAAATGTGCGCGTGATAAGTCAGTTCATCGGCTTCGACCCGGATGAACGAGGGCTCGATCCGATTGATACCCCGGTAGAACGTTTCGAGAGACACGGAACCGAGATTCGCCGGAAACTCCTCCTGAAGAACAGGATAGTTCGCTTTCCAATAGGGGAGCGAACGGGCGATATTGTTCTCCCAGAATCTCGACTGGGACTCATGGAAAGCCAGTGACAAAGCCGATCCGAGCGGTAGTCCGTAGTGCGACTCGAGCGGCAGGCCAAGCTCGTAAAGTCCGTGTCCCGCCTCATGAATGGCGGCGAAAAGCATCATGGTGAACTCATGTTCATCACTCCGAAGAGTGATCCTGACATCGCCGGGACCGAAGGTGGTGCAAAAGGGATGGGGCGCATCATCCGCGCGCCCGGAGTCGAAGTCATATCCCATCTGACGCACCATTTTCTCGGAGAAAGCCCATTGCTTGGCCTTCGGGTAATGCTTCATCAGAAAAGAATGATCCGGTTGGGGACGCGACAGGATCTGACGGATGAATGGAAAGAGCTCCTTCCGGACACGATCGAACACCTCGTCGATCTTGGCGACGGTCAAACCGGGTTCATAATCCTCGAGGAGCGCCTCGTAAGGATGATTCACATATCCGAGGAGACGGGTTTCTTCACGCTTCAGTTGAACAATTTGCTCCAGAAGCGGTTTGAAAATCGAAAAGTCCTTCTTGGTGCGCGCCTCATGCCAAGCACCAAAGGCTTCGGAGGTCACGAGTGACATCTTCTCGACAAAAGCGTCGGGGTATTTCTTCTTCCGCTCGAAATCCTTCCGGGTGAGCGCCACATTGATCCGCTGATCTCCGCTCAGTTCCGGACTTTCGGCCAACTTCCCGATCAGGGCTCCGAATTCCTCGCTTGTGAACAGTTCGTGCCCCAGAGTCGAGAGGGTGGCCAACTGACGCCCACGGGCCCTGGCTCCGTTTTTCGGCATGAACACCTGCTGATCCCAGCTCAAGACCGCCCCGGCAAAACCGAGATCGGCGATTTTAGCGAGTTTTGAACGATAACTTTCGTAGGCGGATTCAGGCTTCATCCATGTAAGGATACAGGAGCTGCTTGGGCGGGACAAAATTTTCTTTGATGGTCCGCGCACTCATCCAGCGAAGCAGGTTCATGGCGCTTCCGGCTTTGTCGTTCGTGCCCGACCGGCGCGCTCCCCCGAACGGTTGCTGGCCCACTACGGCACCGGTCGGCTTGTCATTGATATAGAGATTGCCAGCGGCATGACGGAGGGTCTCGCCCATTTGCACCAGGGCTTTCCGATCCTGTGCGATCAGCGCTCCCGTCAAGGCATAGGGCGAAGTCTCGTTGACGAGCGCGAGGGTGTCTTGCAGATTTGCGTCATCATAGACATAGAGGGTCAGCACCGGACCGAAAATCTCCTCGCACATGGTCCGGGCTTTGGGGTCCGTCGTCCGGACCAGGGTCGGCTCGATGAAATATCCAGTCTCTCCTTTGGCGGCTCCACCCGCCAAGAGGGTGCAACTTGAGTCTTGCCTCACATGATCAAGGTAGGATGAGATCTTCTTGAAGGCCCGCTCATCGATGACCGCATTGACGAGGTTCCGGAAGTCCCGGACATCCCCCACCCGGATGGCGCGGATCTGTTCCACCAGATTTTTCTCGAGACCCCGCCACAGGGAAGACGGGATATAGGCGCGGGATGCGGCCGAGCATTTCTGTCCTTGGTATTCAAAGGCCCCGCGAATAAGAGCGGTTGCGAGTACATCTTGATCGGCAGACGGATGGGCGAACACGAAGTCCTTGCCCCCTGTCTCACCGACAATCCGCGGATAAGTACGGTACCGATCGACCCCCTCCCCCACCGTTTTCCAGATGTGATTGAAGGTCCCGCTCGACCCCGTGAAATGGACACCGGCCAATTCGGCATGAGGAAGCACCACCTCCCCGGCCAGGGGCCCCGGGGCCGGAACGAAGTTGATCACGCCCGGAGGAAGGCCAGCCTCGCGGAACAATTCGTAAGTCCGGTAGGCGGCCAGACTCTGCTGCTCGGAAGGCTTCCACACCACCGTGTTCCCGACCAACGCCGGAGCCGCCGGCAGGTTGCCCGCGATCGCCGTGAAGTTGAAGGGAGTGACCGCGAACACAAAGCCCTCGAGCGGGCGGTAATCGACGGAATTATGGAGTCCCGGGGGAGAAAAGGGCTGATCTCCAAGCAGGCGCTCGTAGAATGCGGCATTGAAGCGCAGGAAATCCGCGAGCTCGCAAGCAGCGTCGATTTCGGCCTGGAAGGCGTTCTTCGATTGTCCGTGCATGGTCGATCCGTTCAATCTTGCACGCCAGGGCCCGGCAAGCAGATCTGCAGCTTTCAAGAATATCTTGGCGCGTTCGAACCAGGGGAGCGCCTCCCACTCCCGTTTGGCGTCGAGTGCGGCGTCAATCGCCATCCGGAGCTCGGCTTCTCCTGCTAAATGCACCCGGGCGATCACGTGCCGGTGATCGTGCGGCATCCGGACTTCAAAGATATTTCCGGTTCGGATCTCACGCCCGCCGATCACACACGGAATCTCGACCACCTCGGATTCAATCTTCGATAACTCGGCCTTGAGCTCGAGACGCTCCCGCGAGCCTTTCAGATAACCGAGGATGGGTTCATTGACCGGATGGGGGACGGTGAAACGGGTGTCGTGCATGGACGCACCTTAGCACAAATCAGGTGACCTTGGCGCGCGAAATGATCCTTGAAAACAGCCATGGAAACCAGCGCTTGAGCCACACACCCAGCACCTCCCGCCCGCCGATGCACACTTCTTCCCTGCCCGCGTCGCGATGCCGGAGAAGGTGACGAGCAAACACGGATGGCTCCATCCCGCGGGCCTGGGCCTCATCCATGGTCCCCTGACTCTCGCCCGATCCGGTCAGTGCGTTGATCGAGATCCCCGTTCGGATGAAGCCCGGACAGACCATCATCACCCGGATGCCTTGCCCACCGAGCTCGGCCCTCAGGGAATCGAAAAAACCATGAAGCGCATGTTTCGAAGCCGAATAAGCGCTCCGGAGGGGCGTTCCGAACTTGCCCACCAAGCTCGTGATGACGATGAACTCACCACCACCCGCAACCATCATTCCCGGAAGCAGCTTCCGAGTGAGATGAACCGTCCCGAAATAATTCACCTCCATGATCCTGCGGACCACGGAGAGTTCGGTGTCGAGTGCGAGCGAGCGCTGGGAAATACCGGCGTTGTGAACCACCACTGACGGGCAGATCCCGCTTTCCGCTAGTGCTTCGGCAAAACGATCGATCGACAACGGATCGCCCAGATCCACAGGCATCACCCGGGTCTCGCATCGGTCCCTGCAAGATTCAGCAATATGACGGAGACGATCGGCATTTCTGGCAGCCAATACCAGAGAATGGGTTCCACGCCTGGCCCATTCGAGGGCGAGTCCCTCTCCGATCCCCGACGACGCACCTGTGATCACCACCCAGGGCTTGGGAGGATCAGAACGATGGGAGGGCATTGATTTCCTTGGCCAGGTCGAAATCCTTCATGGTCAGGCCGCCGGCATCATGAGTCGAAAGCGTGAGCCTGACCTTGTTCCACTGGATCAGAATATCGGGATGGTGATTCCTCGCTTCAGACAGGACACCCACAGCACTCGTGAACATCAAGGACTGCGGAAAACCACTCAACTGAAAGGTCTTTTCGATCTCTCCGGATGCATTGAGTCTCCAATCAGGAAGACGCTTCAGCTCGAGGTCGATCTGGGACATTGTCAGCTTGGCCGCCTTGATCTCACTCATGAACGTGATCCTCCAGCAGGAAAATGGCAAGCCGCCTGATGGAGTGGATCACGAGGATCCATAACGGATAATTCCGGGCGTTCGCTGCGACAACGATCCTGTACGGACGGGCAACGGGGATTGAAGAAACACCCGTTGGGCGGATTCAAGGGTGAAGGCACATCACCCTGGAGGATGATCCGCTCACTTTTGTGGGTCGGGTCCGGAATCGGAATGGCCGACAAGAGCGCTCGCGTGTAGGGATGACGGGGATTCGAATAGAGTTGTTCGGCCTCGGCGATTTCGGCGATTTTTCCGAGATACATCACCGCTACCCGGTTCGAAATGTGTTCCACCACCTTCAAGTCATGCGCAATGAACAGGTAAGTGAGCTTGAGTTCCTTCTGGAGATCCTGCATCAAGTTCACGATCTGCGCTTGGATCGAAACATCGAGGGCGGAAACCGGCTCGTCGCAAACCAATAGCTCCGGCTTCACGGACAGGGCACGCGCAATGCAAATCCGCTGTCTTTGGCCACCCGAGAACTCGTGGGGGTAGCGGGAGATCGACTCACGCCGAAGACCGACGAGATCGAGCAGTTCATAAATCTGTTTCCGGCGCTCTTCCTTGCTGCCTGCGAGACCGTGGATGATCAGCGGCTCACCGAGGATTTCCTCGATCGTCATGCGCGGATTCAGAGAGGCATAAGGATCCTGAAATACAATCTGCATGTTCCGGCGAAGCTTGCGCATCTCGCGAGAATCGAGCTTCGTGATGTCCTGACCCTTGAAAATCACCTGTCCGGAGGTGGGCTCAATGAGCCTGAGGATGCATCGCCCGAGCGTGGACTTTCCACAGCCGGACTCCCCCACCAAACCGAGGGTTTCACCCCGACGGATGTCGAACGACACGTCTTGGACTGCTTTAACAGAGGCCACCTCGCGACCGAGGATGCCCCCTTTGACCGGGAAGCGCTTGACGAGGTTCCGGACCGACAACAGGACTTCATCCGAGGATGCTTCGGTGTTCATGCGTTACCCTCCTCCGCCTTCACACAACGGACCGAACGGATCCCCGTGAGTTCGCGCAGTGCGGGTTCGGAAGTCCTGCACTCGTCTGAAACCAGGGAACAGCGCTCCTGGAACCGGCATCCACGGGGAAGATCGAAGAGGCTCGGAACAATGCCGGGTATCGGCTCCAGGCGGCTTTTCTTCACTTTACCGGTCGGATCTCGGCTCAGTACGGGGATACTGTTCAAGAGTCCGCGGGTATAAGGGTGCTTGGGTGACTTGAAAATCTCATTCACCGGTGCACGCTCCACCACTCGACCGGCATACATGACCACGACGTCGTGAGCCATTTCCGCCACGACTCCGAGATCGTGGGTGATGAGCAAAAGAGCGAGTCCGGTCTTTTGCTGAAGATCACGAAGAAGGTCGAGGATTTGCGCCTGAATGGTCACATCGAGTGCCGTGGTCGGCTCATCGGCGATCAGAATCTTTGGATTGCATGAGAGCGCCATCGCAATCATCACGCGCTGGCGCATTCCGCCGGAAAGCTGATGAGGATAATCACGTACGCGCTTCTCGGGGGCAGGGATGCCCACAAGACGGAGCATCTCGACTGCCTTGTTCAAGGCTTCGGACTTGGACAGATCCTGATGCAGGAGAATGGCCTCCATCAACTGGTTTCCAATGGTGAACACCGGATTGAGGGATGTCATCGGTTCCTGGAAAATCATGGAAATCTCGTTGCCCCGGATCTTCCGCATCTCCTCTGCACTGAGACGGAGCAGATCCCTGCCTTTGTACAGGATCTCTCCGCCCGTGATTTTTCCGGGCGGATTCGGGATCAGGCGCATGATCGAGAGTGAGGTCACCGACTTACCGCAACCGGATTCCCCCACCACTCCGAGAGTCTTCCCTGCGGACAGTTCGAAACTCACATCGTCCACAGCTTTTAGCACGCCACGTTCAGTGGTGAACGAGGTCTGGAGGTTCCTGACTTCGAGAATCTTGCTGTCACTCATTAGAACCCTCACTGTACCCCTGATTGGCGGTTTTTCCAAATCCACTTGAGCATGCCTTCAGGGCCCCGGAGCACCACTTTTTCGGCGTAACGCCCCTCCGTGTTCCAAGAAACGATCTCCAGCTCGACTTTTCCGGCTCCGGACGACTGAACGCGAGGCGACAGAATCACGCGGACCGGAACCTCCCCGGGCGCCTCCCCCTTCAGGAAGGTCCAGACCCAATCCCCGGAATCCACTTCGATGACATGGCCCGACACACGGAATTCGCCCCGAAGGGCTTCACTCGGACAAGGCAAATCCCCATGCAACAAACGGGAAAGCAGGGGGACCTCGAGGCCGAGGTAATGAGTCAACCCCGTTCTGTTCCGCCCCGGCTTCGACGGGAATTCCAAATTGAAGGTTTTCGAGTCACTGGTGAGCCTGGCCCAGGTCCCCCCGAGAAGATGGGTGACCTCCAACACGAAAGCCCCACCCTGCTCAAAGCGCACTTGGGCCAAAAACTGCCCCCTGAAATCACTCGAGTCGGACTTCACCACCAGCTGCCCGGTGAGCGAACCGCCCCGGTCGGAGCAATAGCGTCCGAGCCAGACCTTGGCCTGGTCCGCACTGATCCGGTCCAGGGAGACCGGCGGGGTGCCGGCGCACGCACCCATCAAGAGTGATGCCGGTAACAGGAGTCTGGAGGAAATCCGAAAGAACATGGTCCTGCAAGTGTGCAGGAAAGATCACTTTTCTTCAACAGATGCGGGAGCACGGTCGGCTCGCGCCTGCAGGTCGACAATCCTCGCCTTCAACGCACGGGCACGCTCCGGCATCTGATTGCGGGAATAGACCTCGACCAGGTGTTCGAGGATGGTTTCCTCATCCCCTTTCAGCAAGGCCGCTTTTTCCAGATAGATCAAGGCATCCTTGGATTTTCCCAGCATGAACTGGTTCCAACCGAGGCTATCTAGAATGTAGGGATTGTCGGGCTTGAGACGGATCGCCCGCTTCAACATTTGTTCGGCATCCTTGAGGCGGACACCCTGGGTGGTCCAGGTGTAGGCAACAAAATTGAGCGCATCCGCGTGATCGGCGTTGATCTTCAGGAGCCGCTGCATTTCCACCACTGCCTCATCCACCTTGCCCTGTTTCTCCAGCAAAGCACCGCGGAAATACCTCATTTTCTCATGATCCGGAAAGAGCTTCAAACCGGCCTGGAGCGCGCGGTCGGCATCCTGAAGGCGCTTTTCATCCTCGAACATGCTTGCTTGGGCGACATAGAGCCCGGGGTTCTCCGGAGAGAGCTTCATCCCCTCGACCAGCACCTCATGAGCCCGATCCCGCTTACCCATCCTGCGCCAGAGCCCTGCTGCATGGATACGGGAATCCTCGAACAACTTCGATTCACCCGAAACCTTGACGAGATGCTGAATGGCCACCTCGAGCCGCCCCTCCTGTTCATGAACGGCGGAGAGGTAATAATGAACCTTGTCGGAGTCGGGCACCTTGGCCTCGAGAGCGCTCAAAACAGCCTTGGCTTCCGACCAGTTCTCGCGTTGCATGTGCAGCAGACCCAATCGCAGCCTGGCATTGAGATCCTCGGGATCGACCACCACCATCGACTGCAGGAGCTTCAATGCAGGACCGGGAAGATTCGAACGCAAATAGAGGGAGACGAGTCTTCCGGCCACCTGCGATTCGAAACGCTCCTCGATTTGGGACTCGTAAACCTCGATCGCCTTCCGGTTGTCTCCGCGCGTCTCGAACAACAGTCCGATTGCGAGAGTTGCCTGACTGAAGCCGGGGCGCAGTTCCAAGGCTTTGCGGTAGGCTCGAAGCGCCGCCTCAGAATGCCCCTCGACCTGCTCGAGTTTTCCCGCATAAAACCATGCGGCGGCCGAGTCTGGAACTTTGCGAGTGAAGGCGCGAATGAAAGCGAGGGATTCCTTGAACCGTTCTTGCTCGGCAAGAACCTGTGTTTTAAACACTGCGGCTTCATCATTGAGCGGGTCGTATTTCAGAACTTTCTCATATTCGACCAAGGCCCGCTCGAGGTCATGATTCAATGCATGAATTCCCCCGAGCATCAACCTGACATCCACGGAGCGCGGATCGATTTTCAGTGACCTCTCACACTCCTCTATTGCGAATGAGACCGAACCTTTTTTGAGATACTCCGCGGCAAGTTTGGCATGAATCAACGCGGACTCCGGATCATGAATCAGCGCCGCACGGTATTCCTCGATCGCGCGGTCCACCTTGCCATCCTGGGCATAAGCCTGCCCGAGGAGGAAGTGATACTCTGCGCCGTCGGCTTTTCCGCCCCGCTCCCAATCCGCCTGGGCCAGGGCCTGAATCTTGCCATGCGCGTCATACTGTGCCGTACCGTGCTTGGAACCCGAGGTTGCGCACGAAGCACAAAGGAGAAGCCCAGAAAGCACCCAAGGGGCGCTTTTGATTTTCCTCAGTGATTCCGTAATCCTGACCGTGTAGACCTGCATCAGTAGGCCTCCCTTATTCCCCTTTTCGTCAGAAACCCGTGAAAACTGAAGCCCAGAGGTCTAGCCCGCCGGGGCGCGGAGGCTTGACTTTATCGCCCCCTGTTGATACCTAAAAACTTGCAAAGAGGTGTTGCGCCATGTCAAAAAGCGTGATACCGATAGCCCACTTCAACGTTGGAAAGACCGATCTCCCGGGAAAAGCAGGGGTAACTGAGGCTTTTCTGGAGCAGGCATCCCCGGTCGAAGTGGTAACAATAACGTCAGCTAACAACCTCGGAATTCAAGAGGTAGGGGGCAGTATGAAAGAAGCAAAAGTAATCAAGCGCTACCAGAACCGCAAACTGTACGACACTCATGAGTCCAGCTACGTGACTCTCGATGAGATCGCGAAAATGATCCGCGCCGGCGAAGAAATCCGCGTAATCGACAACAAAACCAAAAACGACATCACTGCAGCGACCCTGACCCAGCTGCTGTATGAATCTGAGCGTAAAGCCAAGACCCAGCCTTCTGTGAACCTGCTGAAGACCATCATCCGTTCTGGCGATGGCTCCTTCTCCGGTTTCATCGCAGAGAAGCTTAAGGGCGAACTCGCTTCGATCGAAGCCGAAGCCGCTGCCAATGCTTCTGCGAACGTCAATAACGCACCACTGATGAATCAGTGATCGGATGAACCAGTAATCGTCAGCTCCCTGACGGTCTGATTCGAATCAAATTCAGCCGAAGTACCGGGTTTTGCTGAGATTCCGGATTGAGGCTTTGCTTCTTTCGAGACACCGAATACACTCTAATCATGCGCGTTGACGCGGGCTTAAGAGTCATCCTGTTGTTCATTTCAAGCACGATCGGAGTGTGTTCGGTTTCTCAAGAATCTCTGGCGGAAACCCGGTTCTCCCGAGACTCCCTCACCTACTCAAGATCCTCACGGGATCTCCCAGAGAAAAAGAAACGCGACCCCCAGCTCGATTACGGCAAAGGGCCGTTCGCTCCCAATACCCACAACCTCTCGATTGGCGTGGGGCAATTCTTTTTGCTCGGCAATCTGGCCAGCTCTTACGAAAACGCCATTGGTCCGGAAATCAATTACACCTACGGGGTGAGCGACCTCTTCTCCTTCCAGTCCCATTTTGCCTATCACTCGCATTCGAGCGGTTCATTTTCGGCCTGGAACCTTGCAGCAGGCCTTCGGGCCAACTTGATGTATTTCGATCAGCTCGTGCCTTTCGCGTCCGTAGGCCTCGGATTCTTCAACCCTTCGTTCACTTTGCCTGATTCGGCGACTGTGAGTGGACTGCTGTTCGGCATGCAGCTGGGCACCGGTATCGATCTGATGATCAGTAACCGCGTATTTTTCGGAGCCAAACTCATGTATCACAACATGTTCGACTCCTCGAAAAGGGACTCAAAAGGCACCGTTCAATCCTTGGGCGGCGCGTTCGCCTCGTTCACTGTCCACACCGGACTCACCTTCTAGGAGCATCCGCCCATGTCCATCGAATTCAAATCCGCCTCCGACAAGTGGGTCAAATGCCTTTCCGGTACGGGGACGATTCGCGCTGTAGCCGTCAGCGCAACCGAGATCTCGAATCTTTTGGCCGACCGCCACCAACTTTCCCCATCTGGACGTAAGGCCCTGGCAGAGGCTCTGGTCGCTGGACTGATTCTCTCTTCCTACTGCAAGTCGGGCGAAAAGGTGAACCTGAACATCCAATCCTCAGGTTGGTCACACCAAACCATCATCGATGCGAACGCCACAGGCGAGGTGCGCGGCTACGTACTGGAGCGGGCCCCTGCAGACATCCAGCTCGCGCGGAACGTGGGCCCCTGGGGAATCGGACTTCTTTCTGTCCTCAGGACCAAACACGACGATGCACAGCCCTATATCGGCACGGTGCCACTCCTGACCGGACACCTGGCTAAAGACCTCACCTTCTACTGGCTCCAATCGGAACAAGTCAACTCAGCGGTCGGAATCGAGGTGTTCATGGAGAATGACCGGGTCAGCGTCGCTGAGGGCTTTCTGATCCAGGCTATGCCCGGGGCGACCGACGCTGACATCAGCCTGATCGAAGAACATCTGAAAAAACTCCATCATTTCGATTCAAACTCGGAAATCCGGAGCACGCCCACCCTGCTACTCTCCTACCTGCTTGAAAACCAATCTTTCCAACTGCTCGAGGAACAAACCCTCTCGCTCAAGTGCCCCTGCAGTCTCGAGAGGGTCAAGCGCTCGCTCATGCTGATCGGTTCCGATGAATTACGCTCCATGCTCGATGAAAACAAAGACTTCGAAATCGACTGCGACTTTTGCTCCGAAACCTACGTATTCAGTCCGACCATGCTGGCGGAACTCGTGCGCGATATGATGTGAGGAGAAATACTTTTGTTGTGCTCAGGAAGGACTCGCAAGATGATCGCCGCCCTCCTGCTGGTCTCCGCACCGGGGCCCGTGACAGCGGAATGCGACTTCCGCTCCATCCTGGAGAAAAACCTCACCGATGAGACTCCCCTCACTCTGGACCTGAGCCCGGTCACGGCGGACTTGAAGGGCCTGGATCGACGGATCCTTGCTGAAATCGAGTCGGGAAAGGCCTATTCCTACTACATTGACACTCTTGATGAGATCCATTTCCTGAAAGGCGACCAAGTCATCGAAGGAAAAAACGGATTCTTGAGCCTGAAAACTCCCGATAGCGATGGCGTCCGGATCATCAAGGAATCCGGAAAAGTCAGCTTTGACCCGAACTCCAAATCGCTCCGTTTTGATTCAAAAAGCGGTTGGGACCTCGCACCCGGCGAGAGCGAAGCGCTATTGAAAAAAATCGAAAAGGACCGCCCCGGTCTGAAAATCCAGCGCGAGAAGAATCCCCGGCTCGACCGCGGAGTCGCTGTGAACTGTCTCGAAATCATGTCGAAGAGTCGCACCGGAAAAACATTCCTGCTCGACAATCTGGTTTCATCGAACACGGTCGCAGCTGCCGGGATCGTCACCCAGGAGCTCTCCGGCAATCATTTGCTGACCGATCCGGAGAAGCGGAAGCTCATGTATTCCGATCTCCTGGCCAATAATTTGAGCATCCTGGTCACCAGTCCGATCATCAAACGCGTGGTGGTTTCAGATGTAGGTCCCGTCAGGGATTTTGCGACCCGCACGACCACGGACTACCTCACCAATGCACTCGTAAAAAGACCGATCTACGACGCTTTTTCGAAACCTAAAGAGGGAGAAGCATCAGACCAGGAGAAAGAAAGCCTCGGTAAGCGGCTGGTCCCTTACGACACCGGATTCAGTGTGGTCAGGTTTTACCCGAAACGGGTACTCGATCGGGCGCTGATGAACCAGGTTCCGAATCTACTCCTCAATGCCTGCTTGGAAGGGAACGAACTCGCTGCGACTCTCGGCCCGAAAATGATCCGGATCGCCGACCGCTACACCTGGGGACTCATCTACCTCGGCGGCCGCAACCAGTACCTTCAGATGACGGAATGAAATCAAGTCCATAAAACAGAACCGCCCGGAACCATCGGTCCCGGGCGGTTTTTTTATCTGTTACTGGGTGATGTGCGCTTCCGCGCGAATCACATCATCCCGTCCATGCCGCCGTGGCCGCCTGGCATAGCTGGAACGTCTTTCTTCGGCTTCTCAGCGATCAGGGTCTCGGTGGTGAGCATCAGGCTCGCAACCGAAGCTGCGTTCTGGAGAGCGCAACGGCTCACCTTGGCAGGATCGATCACACCTGCGGCGATGAGGTCTTCGTAGGTCTCAGTGAGAGCGTTGAAGCCCCAAGCAGGGTTGGTGTTGTTGGTCACTTTATCGACCACGATGGAGCCTTCGAGGCCCGCATTGAAGGAGATCTGGCGAAGCGGCTCTTCGATCGCACGCTTCACAATACCGATACCGGCTTGCTGCTCAGCATTGGTGCCTTTCAGGGTCTCGAGGACCTTGGAGGCACGGAGGAGAGCGGTTCCGCCGCCGGGAACGATGCCTTCTTCAACCGCTGCACGGGTTGCATTCAGGGCGTCTTCCACGCGAGCCTTCTTCTCTTTCATTTCGACTTCGGTCGCGGCACCCACATTGATGACCGCTACGCCACCATGGAGCTTCGCGAGACGCTCCTGGAGTTTTTCGCGATCGTAGTCGGAAGTGGTTTCAGCGATCTGGGCGCGGATGGTCTTGACGCGAGTCTCGACTTCGCCTTTCTTGCCGGCACCGTCCACGATGGTGGTGTTGTCTTTATCGACGGTGATCTTGCGAGCTTGGCCGAGGTCTTCGAGACGAACTTGCTCGAGCTTGTGGCCGAGATCTTCAGAGATCACGGTTCCGCCGGTCAGGACAGCGATGTCCTGGAGCATTTCCTTACGACGATCGCCGAAGCCAGGAGCTTTCACAGCACAAACATGGATGGTGCCGCGGAGCTTGTTCACCACGAGAGTGGCGAGAGCTTCGCCTTCAACTTCTTCTGCGATGATCATGAGGGGCTTGTTCTTCTGCACCACTTTTTCGAGAGTGGGGAGAAGGTCCTTCATGCTGCTGATCTTCTTGTCGTAGATCAGGATGAACGGATTATCGAGGATGGCTTCCATCTTGTCAGGGTTGGTGACGAAGTACGGAGACAGGTAGCCACGGTCGAACTGCATGCCTTCGACCACATCGAGGGTGGTTTCGGAGGTCTTGGACTCTTCGACGGTGATCACGCCTTCTTTGCCGACTTTTTCCATCGCTTCAGCGATGATTTTACCGATGGTCGGATCGTTGTTGGCGGAAATGGTTCCGACCTGAGCGATCTCTTTCTGGTCTTTGATCGGCTTCGCGAGCTTCTTGAGCTCGGCGATCACGGCTTCGACAGCTTTGTCGATTCCGCGCTTCACATCCATAGGGTTCAGACCGGCAGCGACGATCTTCGCGCCTTCGCGGAAGATGGCCTGGGCCAGAACGGTGGCAGTGGTGGTGCCGTCACCGGCGTCGTCATTGGTCTTCGAAGCGACTTCGCGGACCATTTGGGCGCCCATGTTCTCGAACTTGTCGGAAAGTTCGATTTCTTTAGCAACGGTCACGCCGTCTTTGGTGATGTTCGGTGCACCGAAAGATTTTTCGATTACGACGTTACGGCCTTTCGGTCCGAGGGTCACCTTCACTGCGTCGGCGAGGATGTTCACGCCGTTCAGGATGGAGTTACGCGCTTCTTGAGAGAATTTCAGTTCTTTAGCTGACATGTGAGTCTCCTATGTTGGGGGATGTTTATTGGATGATTCCGAGGATGTCTTCCTCGCGCATCATCAGGAATTCTTCGCCTTCGATTTTGATCTCGGTTCCGGAGTACTTCCCGAACAGGACCTTGTCGCCTTTTTTGACTTCGAGGGGACGGACTTTCCCGTCATCGGTCACGCGACCGGTTCCAACGGCGATGATCTCGCCTTGGATTGGCTTCTCTTTTGCAGTGTCGGGAATGATGATCCCGCCTTTGGACTTCTCTTCTTCGATGAATCTCTTAACGAGCACACGATCGTGCAGCGGACGTACTTGCATGGCATTGACCTCCTCAGGTTTCATTGGGTTAAACCAAAAGTTTCGATTCTGCAGGATTAGATGGTTTCGCCCCCCTGATTGTCAACCGACAACCCCAAAAAAAGTCAGAAAGATGCCTTTTCTGGCTGGATTTTTGACGGTGTCAAAGTTCAGACCCTCGCAACTTCATGCATTATGGAAGTTTTTGCCCGAAACAGGTCAAGATTTCCCAATTTCCTACCGAAAGAGTCAACGAATCCAAAACAAGGAAAGTGGAGTGAATCATGAAATCCAAACGTTTTGACCGCTTCAGCCGGATCATTGCCCTCCTGCTCGGACTGAGCACTTCCTGGTCGTCGGCTGCTCCCATTCCCGGGAGCGAGGAACTGAACGAGGAGAATCTGTTCAAGAAGCCTGTCATCGAGATCCCGGAGTCCCTTGACCCCTTTGTCGAGGCCAAGGAGGGCGCTTCCCTGGGCACTGGTGCTCGGGATGACAGTCTCAGCTCCACAGTTCGATCCCCCCTCTTGCGCCGGGTCGGAAGGATGCATCCTCTCAAAAATTCATCCACCGAATGATTCGACCCTTGCCTATTCAACAGAACTGGCATAACTCTAAGGTTCCGTTTTGATCCGGAATCCGGCATTGGGTAGGTAGCTCAGTCGGTAGAGCAATGCCCTGAAAAGGCATGTGTCGGCGGTTCGATTCCGTCCCTACCCACCACTTCCTGATCAAATCACCCTGAGTGTATTCATTTATTTGAGTCACTGTGCCTAGGTGGCGGAATTGGTAGACGCACTCGTTTCAGGGGCGAGCGCCAAAAGCGTGCTGGTTCGAATCCAGTCCTAGGCACCATTCTTCATCGATTCAAGACGAAGCAACAGTCGGAGAAGGGCTCACGCTCGGTGCAGGATCGGGCAAGTTCAAGATGCGCCGTGCCTCCGCCTCCTTGCCACTCTGACGGAACAGCTCCGCGACGATCGCTTTATTGCTCGACGAAGGATCTAGCTTCAGAATCCGCTCTGCCGTGACCAGGGCCGATTCAGTTTTCCCTGCCTTGATTTCAGCTGTCAATTTGAACTGCAACGCGGGCACATGATTGGGATCACGAGCCAAAAACGTTTCAAAGACCTCGATGGCCGAGGAGAACTGCCCCTGATTGAGCTCAATCTGACCCTGTGTAAAAAGATCCGTTTCAACGGTCATGGCCAGCTTCACCTTACGGACGCTCTTCCACACACCCCAAACCGCCACAGGAGCCAAGATTAACAACCACCACGCCCATTTACGCTTCATGTGCCCAGTTTAGCCTTCTCCGATCATCAAGATCAAGGGGCGTTGGTCGCCCTGAGCGGTATGGAGAGGAATCCGCTAGAAGGGAGGAGGAATCTCAATTCGGCATTGAGCTCGGCACTCTGACCCGCCTGATGGATGAAATTGATCTGAACCGTACAAGATCCGGATGCAGAGACACTCTGTCCGGAACACCCGTCGGATTGGATGTCAAACCTGCTTGCATCCGCACCGACAATTGAAAAGCGGCTGGCACCCAGAACGGCAGTATTCGCAGAAATATTCTCGAAGGTGAAGGTGCTGGTAGTGGTCGCAGTCACTGAACCATAGTCACATTGGCTCCCCGTGTACCGATCGCACACATCGGGCACCTTCGGACCCACCGCATAAAACTGCACCCCGGTATTGGAAGGAGAAATCGCCGGCGAGTCGAGTGAGAGTGACTTCTGTCCCTCCTCGCTCGAACTGACTGTGCAAGAAGTCGAACCCGAAGCATTCGTGGCCCCGGGACACGACACACTGTTGCCATTGCCCGATACGTTCAATACCGGAGTCACCCCGGAAATCGGATTCCCGAAAGAATCTTTGAGAACAATCGTCACGGAAGAAGTGTTCGAGCCATTGGCAAGCACCGGGCCCGTCGCACTGATGGAGGATTGACCCGCATTTGCCGCTGCGGGACTGATCGTCAGACTCGAGGAGGTCACAGCAGTCAGCCCTGAGCTCGAAGCCGTCAGGGCATAAGTACCGGCGGCTTGGATCGTCGTGCTCGAAAACGTCGCGAGTCCTGCAGTCGTATTGGCACTCGCCCCCGATGAAATCGTTCCAGAACTCAACGCGAGCGAAACACTGACTCCGTTACTCGCGACAGTGTTGTCATAAGGGTCTCTCAATTGGATCGAGAAGGACGAGAGACTCACTCCAGCCGTCGCATTCCCGGGCTGGACGGCAAAAGCAAGCTTCGAAGCGCTTGCTGCCGTGATGTTGAAGCTCGAAGAAACTGCCGAGGTGAATCCCCCGGAACTCGAGGCTGTGATCTGGTACCCGGTTCCGGATTTGGTGAGCGAAACTCCCGTAAAGCTTGCGGCCCCCTGGGCGTTGGTCGACTGGGTAACCGAGCTAAAAGAATCCCCTCCCGGGTTTGCAGACAAGCTCAGAGTGACCGAATCCGTGACCGACACTGCGTTCCCGAAGGCATCCTGCACTTGAACGACCAGAGTGGGTTGCGCCTGCCCCGCTGTACGACTGGCGGGCCCCGTAGTGAAAGCGAGCTTCGAAGCGGAGGCGGATCCGACAGTAAGATTGTGAGTGGCGGAAGTGAGCCCGGTCGCTGAGACCGTCAAGGTCGGGGTCCCTGCCGTGCTGTTCTTGTACCAGAAGGTTTGCTGAGAGGTCGACGAAGCCAGCGAGACCGATGAAATCGCAGCAGCACCGCATCCCGCAGTATTGTGGAACGAGCCGCCTGCCGAACCGTCGGAGAGGTTCAGGGTATAAGCTGCCCCGGATATCGTGTCGTTGTTCCACTGATCTTGCACCTTCACCGTAAAGCTCGTGCACTGACCCGCTGTCACCGGACTCGCAGGCGAAACATAGGCGAGCTTCTTCTGGACTCCGCCGCCCACAGTCAGATTCGCCGAATTGACCTGCACCGCTCCGGACTGAGCCTTCAGCGTGTAGGTCCCTGCGGCCCCGGATAGCGAACATCCCGAGAAGCTCGAGACTCCGCTCGAGGTGGTCACCGGATTCGCGGTGCAACTCAGGGTCATGCCGCCATCGTTCGATGAAAGCGTGATCGAGGTCGAACTTCCCACGAGGTTGCCATTCGCATCATACCCCGAAACCTGTGGCTGGGTTGCAAAGGCGACTCCGGCTGAAACTGAGCTTGACGGTTGCGTGGTGAATGCAAGCGTACTCAATGCACCCGGCGACAGAGTGAATCCGTTCATGCAGGCCGACTGCACGGTTCCATCGACCGCGCGGATGGCCACCACGGAGGTTTTCAAGATCCGCACACCAGTGAAACTGATCGTTCCCGAGCTATTGCTAGGCGTACCGACCACAGAACCCGCCACCTCGGTCGTACAGGTCCCATCTGAATAGCCCTTGAACCCCACCGTTCCGGAATAAGAAGTCACCGTGTTGCCCGAGGCATCCTGGGCGCGAACCACCGGCTGGGTTGAAAGCGCAGTATCCGTGTTCCCGGTCTTGGTCGGAGTCGTTGTAATGGCCAACTGGCTCAGACTTCCAAAACTGAGGGAAACGTTCGCGGTCGCTGTCTTACCACTGGAGGTCGCCGTGAGGGTATAGGTCCCCGCGGTTCCAGTGAGCATACACCCTGAGAAAGTGGAAACGCCGGAGGTGGTGTTGATCGGATTCGTGGTACAGGCCAAAGTCGCAGTCGCTGGAGACACCGAGAGAGTGACTCCGGTTCCACTGCCGAGAATATTGCTGTTCGTATCCCGGAGTGTGATCGCCGGCTGTTGGGCAAAAGCTTGGCCGCTACTGGCGCTGGAAGAAGGAGCCGTGGTGAAGGTCACGGTGTTCACCGCCCCCGGATTCACGGTTAAACCGCTGACACAGGCGGTGTTCCGAGTGCCGTCGTCGGCACGGACCGCCACCACCGTGGTCTTCAGTGCCCGGGAGGTCGAATAGGTTGCCATACCCGATGCAGCCGTGACCACGCCACCGGAAATGGAGGAAGCCACTTCAGTGCCACAAGATGCATCTGAATACCCTCTCAGGGTCACGGAACTGCCATAAGAGGTAGCGGTATTGCCCCATGCATCCCTCGCGGTGACCACCGGCTGAGTCGAAAATGCAGCATCGGTGTTACTGGTGGCACTCGGCTGAGTGGTCATCACAAGCTGTGAAACTGATCCGGCTCCGAGCGAAATTGCGCTCGATACAACGGTCCGCGATCCGGAAGTCGCGGTTAGGGTGTAACTTCCGGTCGATCCACTCAAGGAACAGCCCGCAAAAGCGGAGACTCCGCTTGAGTTCGTCGAGACACTCATGGAAGTACAGGACAAGGTCGGAGTACCCGAAGTCAGCGAAAGCGTGATCGAAGTCCCACTGCCCAGAACGTTCGAGTTGGCATCGTATGCAGTTACGGACGGAGAGGTTCCGAAAGCACTACCACTCACTGCGGAGGAGGAAGGCTGTGTGGTGAAAGCCAGTGAGTTCAGCGCACCCGGACTGATGGTGAAGGTCGACAAACAAGCCGAGCTCAAGGTTCCATCCGTGGCCTTGATCGAGCGCACCGAGGTTTTCAGTACCCTGAGCCCCGAAAAGGTCACCACACCCGAGGCATTCGAGGGCGTTCCGGTCACCGAAGAGGCCACCTCGGTCGAACACCCGGTATCCGAATACCCTTTGAACGAAATCGTGCTCGCATATGCCGCAGCGGGGTTGTTGGCCGAATCCCGCGCCGTCACCACCGGCTGGGTGACCAGAGCAGTATCGGTGTTGCCCGTGGTGCTTGGGGTCGTCGTCACTACAAGCTGAGTGGCGACACCGGAAGCGAGGGTAATGGCGTTCGAAGTGGCTGTCCTAGTACCGGAAGTCGCAGTCAAAGTATAGGACCCGGTGGCTCCGGTCAGCGCGCACCCCGAGAAGGTCGATACGCCGGATACCGTATTGACCGCACTCGAGCAGGAAATCGAGGGTCCGCCACCGGTCACGGTCAGTGTGATCGGGGTCCCATTGCCGAGAAGGTTCATGTTGGCGTCATAGGCAGAGACCCTCGGCTGTTGAGCGAAGTTCGCAGCAGAATTGGCATTAGCTGATGGCTGCTGGGTGAAGGCGAGCGAATTGAGTGCGCCTGGACTGATGGTGAAGGTCGCCATGCAGACCGAAAGCGTTCCATCCGTGACCCGAACCGAGCGGACCGAGGTGTTCTTGATCTTCAGCCCCGAGACATTGAAGGTGCCGGACGAGTTTGGAAGCGTTCCCTCCACTGAGGAGGCGACCGCGGTTCCGGCCCCGCAAGTGGTGTCGGTGTGCCCGCTCAGTGTCAGCACGCCGGCGTAATTGGTATCGATGTTATTGGATCCATCCCGAGCGGTGATGACGGGCTGGTTGGTCAGAGCGGTATCGGTATTCCCGGTGTAACTGGGAGTGGTGCTCACCACCAACTGAGTGGCGGCGGCAGGCGTGAGCGAGATAGCGTTCGAAACCACGCTGATGGTATTTCCGGAATTCGCAGCCTTGAGTTGGTAACTGCCGACCGTTCCCGTGAGCTTACACCCTGCGAAAGCCGCTACTCCTAAGGCATTGGTGTTGACCGTGGTCGCCGTGCAGGCCAAAGTCGGGGTGCCGCTATTCAGCGAAAGCACGATCTGGGTTCCACTGCCGAGCAAGTTCGAGTTCGCATCCCGTGCCGTCACCTGCGGTTGTTGGGCGAAGTTCGCACCGTTCACCGCAGAAGCCGAGGGCTGGGTCGAAAAGCTCAGAGTACTGAGCGGGCCCGGAGTCACGGTAAAACTGGCCGGGTTCGGAGTTGATGTTACGGCACTGCCATTGATGGTCGCGGTTGGAACCAGGGTTCCCACAGTGCCCCCCGTAAAGGTTGCCTGGTAGGTACCCGTGGTGGCTCCTACCGTTCCAGTTCCGCCGTTCGAGGACGTCACACCGAACGCCACAGCCGTGATTCCACTCGGACTCGCGTTTCCGAAAGCATCCCGAGCAGTCAAGGTGAAGGTCAGGTTCTGAGTCGACTGGACCGTGCTTCCCGAGGCTGTGATCAAACTCTTCGAGAGGCTGAACGGACCCGGGGAAATATTCATCAGCGAGGTACACGAGGTCCCGAGGCTTCCTGAGCTGGCTTTCAGATAAAGTGTGGAAGAGGCCTGATTGACGGCCAGATTGGCGAAGGTCGCGACACCGGATGAGGCATTGACCGAAGGACTCGCCACAGGGGTTCCACTGACACTCATGGGCAAGGTGGTGTCTGGAGTAGCGGTAATCTGTGAGTTGCAAGTCGCACTGCTATGGAGCTCGAGAGCGACCGCAACTGAGCTATTGGTGACGGTGTTACCCGCTGCATCCCGCACTGTCACCACCGGTTGCTGGGCGAGAACCGCCCCCGCCACTCCGGTTGCAGAAGGCTGGGTGGTGAAGGCCAAGCGGTTCGCACCACCGAATGTCACCGTCAGTCCCTGGGTCGAAGTGAACACATTGGTGGTGGCAAAAGTCGCGCCGATGGTCGTTGCACCGGAAAGCACCCCGGTGAAAGTCGAGGTGATGATCGCCCGACCGTTGCCATCCGTCCCGGCGGTTGCTGCGGCAAAATTTCCTGTACCGGGTCCGGTCGAAGTGAATCCCACCTGAGACATCGTCGATATGCCGGTCGGACTATAGTTTCCAGCTGCATCCCGTGGCGTCAGAGTCACGGTCACGGTGGATCCCGAAGACACCGTGGAAGAAGAAAGCGAGAGCACGCTGGTGGAAGTGGAATACGGTCCCGGAGTCACATTGAAGGTCGGAAGTGTTGAAGTGATCGCACTCCCGTTAATGGTGGCCGATGGCGTAATGACTCCCACCAGGTTGCCTGTAAATGCGGAGCGGTTGGTCCCGGCAGAGGGCGTATTGGCTTGAACGGCTCCGAACGAGCCCGTCCCGCCATTACTCGAGGTATAATTCAAGGCGACCGTACTGATTCCGCTCGGGTTCAGGTTGCCGTAGGCATCTCGGGTGACCAGATCCACTGAAACGTTCGATCCTGAGGCCACGTTAGCAGGAGTGGCAATGGAGCTTTGCGAGAGACTGAATGCACCCGGAGCAATGGTGATCGGACTCGATGAGCAACCGGTGAGGCCCCCGCTCGCGGCCCTGAGATAAAGCCCGCTCGCTGCGTGGCGGATGATCAAGCCGCTCGCTGTCGCAAGCCCGGTGGACACACTCGCCGTTCCATTCGAGACTGCGGGCGTACTGTTCAAGGTATTGGCCACGGCTGTGGAACAGGTGCTGTTTGAAGCGAGTGAAAGGGTCACATTCGCAGGCATCGTCGCTCCACCGAGAACTCGGTTCCCGGCTTTGTCGAGCACAACCACCCTCGGCTGGGTCGAGAGTGCGGTGTCGGCATCCCCCGAAGTCGAAGGCTCGACAGCCCCCAGCGCACTCGCCGCGAAGGAAAGCGTGAAGGCGTTCCCGTGCGTGATCGTCACCGCTTGAGTCGAGGTCACTGTGGCGCTCTTGATGGTCGCTCCGATCGTGGCTCCCCCGACCAGCACTCCGGTGTAGGTGGCCGTATAAGCGCCTCCCCCGCTTCCAGAGATTGCGCCAAAAGTGCCGGTTCCGGTGGTATTCGCCGCGGTCGTAAATGCGATATCCGAGGGCCCTGCGATTCCGGTCGGATTCAAGTTCCCGAAGGCGTCTCTCGGAGTCAGTGTGACGGTGATCGGGGTTCCCCCATCGGCCGAGGCCCCCGAAGCAAGTGTGGATGCAGAAACTGACACCGTGCTATCCGCAAGACTGTACCCGGCTGGAGTGACAGAGATCGAGCCGGAAGAGCTTCCGGTGAGCGAAGTACCGGAAGTACTGGTGATCGAAATGGAATCGGTTCCGACCAGGTTCCGTCTGAAATAGAAGGTAGCCGTAGCAGCGCCAGGACTCAAGGAAACACTCGAAATCGAACTGGTACAACCCGCATCTGACCAGAAGGTGCCGTTTGTGGCGCTGAGACCGACGGTGGTCGCAGACCCCGGAGCCGACATGTTATTTTGGGCGTCCTGCGACTGTACGACGTAGGCAGTACAAACCCCGGCTACGATCGAAGTCGTGGGCGCGATGAAAGCAAGTTTTGTGGGCGCGGCAGCGCTGATATTGAAGGTCGAGCTATCAGCAGCCGTATAGCTCGAACCCGAACTTGCAGTCAGTTTATAGCCAGTCCCGGTCCGGTTCACACTCACTGCAGAAAAAGTCGCCAAGCCATTCACGGCACTCACCGAAGCACCACCGCTTAAGGTGCCTCCACCGGTTCCCGAACCACCGGTCGCAGAAGTGCTAGTCCAACCCGGATTGCCTCCGGTGGCAAACGCGAGCGAGACCGTCGAATTCGAGCCGGTCCCGCTCGTGATGCGGTTCCCGAAAGCATCCGTGACTTCAACGGTCACTGAAGGGCTCATTGATACCACTGAAACCGCATTGCTCGGTTGCTGGACAAACGACAATCTCGAAGCACCAGCAGGAATGATATTGAAGGCATTCGAGACGATCCCGGATCCCACCCCACTGAAGCGCAACCTGTATCCGCTACCGACTTTATTCAAGGTCAGATTGTTGAAGGTGGCCACCCCGGCAACAGCTGCTCTCGGAGTCGTGCCGGACAAGGTCGAGCTTCCCGGATTGAACCCTGTTTCAATGGCTGCCGAAATCGAAGTAGTGTCACCCGTGCGCAGGTTTCCGAATTGGTCTTCGATCCTTACCAATATCCCACTCGTGGAGTTCAGATTCGTTCCCGCTGCAAAGTCGGCATTCGAATTCATTTGCGTCGAAATCGAAAGCTGAGAGGCGGCATCGGGAACCACGGCCACCGCAAGACTTCCCTGGGTCAGGCCGGAACCGGTACCCACATAGGTATTGGTGACATTCGCAAGTGTGGATCGATAACGGAAGGATGCAACCGAAGCCCCTGCCCCGATCGAGACCGAACTCAAGGGACTTGAGCAGGAGAGATCGTTGCCACCGAAGAATGCACCGGCTCCGCCTCCAGTCAGCCCCACATTGAGAACTGAAGCCACGGGGCTCGGGTTCGAATACTGGTCCTGCACCGTCACATCATATAAACCGGCACAAGCGCCTGCGGTGATCGACGCCCCTCCGGTGATCACGAGCTTGGTCGGAGTGTCGGGAGAGATCTGGAATGAAGAACTGGTTCCAGTTACTCCTGTGCTATCAATCGACGCCTGGAGGGTATAAGTTCCGATCCTCCGGATATTGACCCCGGAGAAGGTCGCAACACCGGCTGATGCGGAAGCCGTCACGGTACTGGCCGATGCTCCGAAGGTCTGGTAGGTGCCGGTCGGAATCCGGAGCGTAACGGTCGAGGAGTTGTTGGCGACGATATTGTCGAAGTTATCCTGGACCTGGACCACGATCGCAGGGTTGATATTCACACCCGCCACTGCGTTCGTGGGCTGTTGGAAGAACACCAACTTGCTGGCGCCCTGATAGCCCACATCAAAAGCATTCGAAAGCTGGTTGGGTAACCCGCTCGAACTCGCCACGAAACGATAAGATCCGAGACCTGTGTTCGACTTCGTGATCGTACTGTAAAAAGTTGCGACGCCACCTGAGGCGTTGATCGTCCGGAGACCTCCCAACGTGGCTCCCGCGGGATTCGAGCTGAAGTCAATGGTGATCGAGGCACCCGAGGAGTTCACGATGTTGTCGTACTGATCCATGATCGCAACCTGGGTGGTGATGGCGGATCCGGCCAATACCGACTGGGGCTGAGTGGTCCAGACCAGCTTCACAGGTGAGTCTTGCGTGATGGTGAGCCCTTGAGTGATCGCTGTAAAAGGAGAGGCCGAAGTATCGGTCACTCCGATGTTGACTACCGGAGTGGAGGTCGAATTGGAATAATTGGCTTTGAAATAAACCGTTGCAGAAGAGGTCCCGTACGGCAACGAAACGGAGGTTAGCTCAGTGCCGTTCGAACACGAAGAGGTGGAATAAAAAGTCCCACCGATCCCGGAGGCGGAAAGATTCAGAGTCCGCGGCATGGCGGTAGGAGAGTTATTATTGAAGGTATCCTGAGTCGAAATCGTGATGGCCGACCCGCAAGTACCGACCACTTGTGCATTCCCGTTCGGGAACGACGAAAACCCGAGCTTGACGGCCGGAGCGGGATAAACAAAAAAGCTCGAAGTTTGAGCCGTATAACCTGATGCGGTGGTTCCGACAATCCGGTAGGTCGCAGTGGCCGCCCGATCGAGGCGGATATCGTTGAAGGTCGCGACACCGTTCACCGTCGGCCTGATCGTCGTGCCCTGAAGAACCGCTCCAGTCGGATTCGACGACAACTGAAGCGTGACCTGGGTCGAGTTGTCGGTCGTGATCACGTTGTCGAAATTGTCAGTGATGGCGAATTGAATGAAGTTCCCGGTCGGATTCGAACTATAGGAAGAGTCAATCGCATCCTGGAGGATCACCCCGGCTGACTGGGCGACATACTGCCCGGGCGTCGCAGAGTACTCGGTCTGGATGTTCCGGAGCACCCGCAATTTGGAAGGGGGTCCGACCGTGACCGTGATGGTATTCGGAGCGGTGGATGCAGGACTGGTACTGGATCGGGCCATCGTGAGTCCACTCACCGTTCCGCCGGATCCCGAGGCGCGCAAAGTGTGGGCTCCCACTCGGAACAGACTCACCCCGCTGAAGGTCGCCACTCCGTTCACCAGCGGCATGTAGGTATTCCCCATCAAGAAACTGTCTCCGGGGCCAGTATCCCGATCGATCCAGACAAAGCCCGTTGCGGTGGGAACCGTATTGTTGAAGGTATCCTGCACGGCAACTTGAATCGCGGGAGAAAGAGCGCTCCCTGCAGTAACCGACCCGCTCGGGAAGGGTCCCAAGAACCCGAGCTTCACGGGAGTCGAAGGGTTGATCGTCAATGCGTATGTGCCCGAAAGGAGTGTCACGGGATCGGTTCCGGTATCGGTCAGGGTGAGCGTGGTGGACCCCGACACCGTCGAGCGGAACCGGAAGGATGCGGCGAACCCACCGGATGGCAGTGTCACGGAATTGAGGGTGGTTCCCGTACAAGTGGTGTCGCTACTCGCGTAGAATTGCCCGAGACTCGAGCTCAAGTTCACTACATGGGCCGATGGAAGAGGCAGATTGTTACCGAAGTCATCCTGGGAAAAAACATTGAAAGGCCCGAGGCAAGTCCCCGCCTCGACGGCCAGCGGGCCGGGACTCGGGCTCGGTGTGGGTCCGACCACCACCAGCCGGTTCAAATTTCCCGGAGAGACCACGAAAGTTGCCGAGGGAATATTCGAGAGGCCGGTCGCCGGGGTGATCCGGGCAGAAGAACTCATGCTGAGCGGAGTGATCCTGAAATCCCGGGATCCCGAAACGAACTGAGTCACGGTTGCGACCGGAACCGAGGTCATCTCGGGGCGAGTCAGGTAAGTTTCGACTCGCGAATCATTGATTAGGGGTCTGACATCCGCACCGTAATTAGCGGCGACATTGAAGCACGAATCCACTGCGCGAATATTGAAATCAAAGGGCACTCCCGCATTCTGATTGAGTGCTGTACCGGTCACGGCGAGAGCGAGACTGCTCACCCCTTCGTTGAAGGTTTGCCCGGGAAGCACGGTCAGGGCCTGGACTACAGGTCCCGCAGTGACGGTGATGGCACTGTCCGAGGTTGAGAATCCTGAAGCGCTCTCAGTGGCCCGGATCAGGATCTCTTCCGCTTTGGTGTGCCGGATATCGTTGAATGAAGCGATCCCTTGATTCACCCCCTGGGTTCGAGTTCCGAGAAAGGCCCCGTTTGTTCCCTGGATGAGCTGAAGCGTGATCGACGCCGAGCTGTTGCTCGTGATCACGTTGCCGTAGATGTCATTCAGCTCGGCCCGGAAAAGGGACATCGGACTGCTGGCACTCGCCTGATAGACGGATGCCGGCGTGAATCCGTTCGAAAACTTGATTCCGGCGATGGTGGACAAGGGTAAAACGGTGACTCCGTTCAGGTTATCACTCCGGGTCTGAGCGAGAGTAAACCCGTTCCCTGAGATTCCGAGAGCCAACTGCCCGGACTGGTTCGATCTGACGGTGACCTGTGCAGTTCCCCCGCTTAGGCGCCCGGTCACGCTGGATGAGCTTGGCAGAGCGGTGGCACCCGAAAGCGAGGTGCTGACGATACTCTGTCCGGTCAAGGAACTCGAAAAACCGACGGTCACGAGACCGTTCGACGCCACATTCGAACCGGCATCATAGGTGACAGGGTTCCCGTAGAAATCATTGACGGCGACCGTGAAGCTCATGTTGCTTCCGGCATTCACCGCAGTATTGGCCGGACGGATAAAAAAGTGATCCGCGGGAGCATTGCGGACCGTCAATGCAATCATTCCCCGCTGATTTCCGCCACCCAAGACGACCGGAACCATCATGGGATTACCCGCCCCGAAGAAAGTGAAGGTCGGAAAGACCCCTACCACTCCCCCGAGTGCGACGGTCCCGTTGATAAACGCATAATTGCCATCCGGGGGAATGGTGGCTCCGTAACCGTATACGGTCTGAAAAGCCCCCATGGCGCTAAACTGCAAGTTCAAAGTCTGGTTTCCGGAAGAAAGAGCGTCGAGCACGTTGTAATAACGATCGACCAACTGCATTTTCAAGGGGTAGGTGGTTCCGGCGATCAGTGGCGAAGGAAGCCCGTTCAGGTCGGCAATGATCTCGCGAAACTCCCCGGGACGCATGGTGATCGTTCCGGTGCGAGCGGTGATTCCCCCATAGCTGACCTCGAGAAATCCGCTCCCCGAACGGTACGGAAAGTACTGCATGGAAGCGGAAGGACTTCCGAGCGTCGGAGAGAAAGTTGAGAGTTCGAGCGCCCCGAGGGTCCCGCTCCACACTCCTAGTTCAGTGGTCGGGAAGTAGTTCCGTTCCGCATCGTAAACCGCAAGGTGGAAGGTTACCGGCAAATCAACCGAGTAATTGGGGTTCAAAGCGCCGGCTGGGTTGGTCGAATCAACGAGCGCATTACCGAGTCCTCCGGCAGCATCCCGGATGGCGATCGAAGCTGGCGCTCCGAGCTTCAAGGTGGGCACGAGGATGTTGCTCACGATCTCGGAATTATTTCCGTCGATCACCTGAATGGAAATCGTATCCGAAGCATTCGGGATCCGAAGGTTGTTGATCGTGACCATCCCGGAGTCAAAATCGTAATTGCCGTTGGCCGGGACAACCGGGTTCGTTCCAAGCGGTGAGGTACTCGGGGGTTGGACCACTCCGTTCCGCTTGATCACAATCTGCAGAGGATGATTCGGATCATTGTATCCGATCAGATTATTGTTCGTCACGTCGCGCGCTTGAATCGTTAAGGTCAGGGGCCTCGTGACATCCAAAATATTTTGCGCATTGACTCCGTCACTCAGGGTGATCGAGAAACTCTTGAGAGGCGCTGGAGCTGTCTCACCATTATAAAAACTTGAAATCCCGGCTCCCGAAACCGTGATGGTTCCATTCCCTGCCAAGATGGGAGTGAAGCGCACTCGCCTACCCGGTGATCCTGTGACCGGGGTCCACTGCCCGGAGCCAGCCCAGGCGCCGGAGGGCGTGAACACCGCGTTTGGAAGATCGGAAATATAGTTCCCGCCCCGATCCTGAAGCACGGCATAGTGCTCGGTCGGAGCGACCCCGGCCACGACTTTGAGGGCGGTGCAGGGCTCGATCGCACTGACTTGGTCGCCCTCACACCTGAAAGTACTCATGGGTCCCGGATCGGATTTGAGCATGATATGGTGAGGCGCCCCACGGGTCACCAGGATGGGCGGTGAGGTTCCGCTCAAGGACGGAAAGCCATTCGCAGCCTGTGTGGTGACCGTGATGGTCGGAACATAGGATGGGTCCTGGTTGTAAAGAGCATTGAGATCATTGGCAGCGTAAATCACCGCAGTATCAGGAGAACTAGGAGTCCCGTTGATGAAACCCACCGGACTGATGACCGGCTGATTGCAAGGTGCCGCGTAGAGATTCCCCCGTTCTTGAATAAACGCACAGCCCCCACTGACAGGATAGGGTGGAATCTCGTTGTTCATTTCGAGCTGGGTCGTGAATGCCCCCGTGAATGCTCCTCCCCCGCTGGAGCCTCCCGCGAGGATATTTCCCTTTTGGTCCACGGCTGAGACTTGAATCGTGAAAGGTACCCCTGCTGCTTCGATATTATTATGCTCGGTGTTCACCACCAGGCGATTGGGTGCTCCCGGAAAAACATAGTACAGGATGGTATGACCTTCTAATCCCGCCTTACTCATACTCAGGGTTCCGGCAGAACCGGTTTTCGTCGGAATATGAGTGGCCGTGCCGTCTGGATTTGACGTCAAATAATCAGAAATATAGGTGGCGGACCCGGTCCAACTCAACCCGGTTGCGTCGGAGAGGTAGTTCCCGCCTTCATCCACAATGGCTCCGAAGAACTGGCGACTGGGCTCATCTGCAGTAGCCGTCTCCTCGGAACGGGCCACCAGATTACCCCAGATGTCGGTCGTGTAACTGAACGAGCGCGCTCCGGCAGCAGGCCCCCCGAAGCCGGTGGCAAAGCGAAGCTTGGCGGGGCCGCCACGCAACACCTCGATGGTTTGGCTAATCACCGGCTGGACGGCAGGGTCATTCCCGCTCATGTAAATGTAGGTCCCTTGAGACTCTGCCATGAGACGGTAAGTGTTCGGGGTCTGACAGACTCCACTGACAAATGTGCAAGGGACCAAGCCATTGGGCAGAACGGCACGATTGCCATCCCAGGACACAATGGCCGGAATGGTCCAATTCAGATTCAAGGTGCGATTGTAGTCGCTGACCAGGTTATCTTTCAGGTCCTTGACCTCGATTTGAAATCCAAACGGCACACCGGCGGTCTCCACTCCGTTGTTCGTCGAGGTCAACACGAATTTTCTGAGATTCCCGGGAACAATCGTGATGGTTCCGGTTGAAACCTCGGCGTTGTACACCACATCGTTCTGGGACCAGGTTCCGACCACCTTCAAAACCCCGGTACCGACTTTAATCGGTGCAAACACCACGGACGAGCCGGCATCGACGAGCTCGGCGGTTGCGGTGTTGTCAGAAGTGAATTGATACGTGAATGAGGGCTGAGCAGAGGTCAGGTTCAACTCCGTATCCGCTCCCGAGGCGTAGTACTGCACGGGCGCATCCGTGTTGATCGAGAAATCGAAATTGGCAAGGTTTTGCGATGAACTAAGAGGCCCGGCCCGAAGCGTCACGGTCGAAAAAACACCCGGTACCACATACGCGAACTTCCGCTCTGAAATTCGACCCGCTCCGTCCGTGACCTGTACGGCAAAGTTATCACCCGCCCGCGCAAAGCGAACACCCGGAACATAGAACACCTTGGAAAAACCGAAATAAGAACCTGACTCATAGACACCGTTGGCCGGCATCACCGGGGCCGTACCCTTAGGCGATGGCCCCACTCCACTCACACTGAAATTCAAGGAAGTCTCGTCCGGCGCCAAGGTGCGGTTTCCGAAACGATCGTAGGCTTCGAGAATGATCCCGAAGGGCTCGGTCGCATCGATCATCTGAGTCAGACCCTCACGTTGCACAAAGTGCAACTTGTAGGTGCTCACTTCGGCCGGCCCCGTGACTGCCCGGACTCCTTGCGTAAAGGTGGGCACCCAATCGTTTGTGACAAATTGTGGTCTGGGGTCTGGAGTGGGGTAAACCGGAAGAAGGGGATCGATGATGGCACGGTGCAAACCCAGACGGGTCGGAATGTGAGTGAACTTGGTCACGGGACTCCCGTTCACCATCTCTTGGACGTGGACCAGGTCCGAATTGCCTGACGGTACAGAACCGTATGCAATTGAGCTGTCGGGGATGTGCTCCCAATTCAGGAAGTTTCCACCGTAGTCCAGAGCGCCAATGTAAAATGATTGTGGCGTTCCACCAGCAGGAAGCACGCTGCACCCGTTGGGGTACTGGCCTGAGACCGGATCCTGGCAGTCACTGGTGTTCGGAACTTTGAAAGGCGGACCGATGTTGCAACTGGTGGTGCTCCCTCCATTGTTGTACATCGATGAGGGCATACACAGGAGTCCGTTCGGGTTGGTGGCATTCAAGGCTCTGTATCCTGCCCACATGACCGGAGGCCCCTGTGGGACCGTCAGCTCGATGGACCCCGTCACGGCGGGGATGTCACCAAAGCCTGCAGAACTGACGGTCAGGATCGGCTTCCGACCGGGTTGCTCGGCATCGAGAATGTAGGGAAACAATTCCATGTTGATCGCATTTCCGAACAGGAACTGGACGGGATGTGTGAACGTCCCGCATTTCACGGACTCCGGCTTGTTCGCCACCTCCCAGGTGTGAGCCCAGGGCAAGCCGAGTCCGGGAATTCCGGTATTCGTCGGGCTCCAGCCCCTCAGGATGGTTCCCGCGCGACATTCTTCCTGACCGAAGGCCTTAGCAATCGGATTCAGGGTATTCCGGTAAGCGTTGCTGAAACTCACCGTCACGGGAAAAATACCGGTGTAGTCTCCGCGTCCCGTGTCGAATGAGCGGTCAATCACATTCCCTTTTTGATCCTGAACCTGGAGATTGATGGCGAAGGGCACTCCCGGAGATTCGATTCCATTGTGAGTGGTCTCGATCGCGATCTTCGCCGGTGCACCCGGGTTGATCATGACCGACACATCGCTCGCCTGGTAGTTCCCCGAACCGTCCTGGGGGGTCATCAGGCCGTTTCCGCTTTTTTGAGTTTTCAGCAAAAAAGATTCACTGAGCTTCGTGACATAAGGGGACTGCAGGAAGCTGGAGGTACTCGTGATCTCGAGGTTGGTGATCGAAGCATCCTCGAAATAATTTCCGGCTTCGTCCACAATCGCCGGATAAAGTTCGATATCCGGCTGATCGGCGTTAGTTTTGATCGAAACGTAAGAGGTCGCATCATCTCCGCCAACTGCGCCGGGAGAACTCTCCAGAGTGCCATTCAGACCCTTCGGTCCGCCTTTTTTGTTTGCCAGAGCGAGATGATCCGGAGTCCCAGGAAGAACGGTCAATAATTTTGCAGCGACTGCCGCCGGTCCCGGAACACCGGGAGGCATCCCGACCCACAACTTGGTTTCGTAGAGGGTGTCATTTGCCGTGTAAATGATCGGGGTGTAACAGACTCCTCCGACAAACTGACAATCGATGTTCCCGACGGGAAGGTTGGGTGCTTTACCGCCCCATGACGGCTGGGCCAGCTGGTTCCACACGAGGGTCACATTGCCTTCATAACCCGGCTCCAGCTCGTTCTTCGGGGTGAGGGCCCGGATGATGAAACCAAAGGGCCTTCCGGCGACTTCGGTCATGCCATTGGTCGTGTTCAAAGAGAACTTGAGAGTCCCGGAAGAATCGGGTGAAGCCAGATCGAACACCCGGGTCAGCGAAGATCCTGCAGCGCGGGCAATGAGCTTGAACTGTTTGTTGTATTCACGAGGCGAAAGCACAGAGGCCACCGCAAATCCATTCGGATCGGTGAATGCCGAAGGAGTGAGAATCGTGGCCGAAGACTCGGGGGGATCCAGAGTGAATTGAATTTCAATGCCTTGTAGCGGTGTCCCGTCCGGCGCCATCATGCGCACGGTGATGGGATCGATGAACTGCACACCGACATCCGGAGCCACTTGATCATTCCCTCGAACCATCTCGAGTTTCAGACCGAAGTCCCCTGCAAGGATGGAGTCGAGACTTTGCGTACACGAAGACAACACCACACCCAGACAAAGTGCAGCAGTCGCTTTCACTAAATTACGCAACATAGAACCAAGGCCCAAGGTCGTTGTCCCCTAACTCTTGATTATCATTCAATTCTGTCTGCACTTAAATGGGTATAAATTGACACCCCCGCAACTCAGAGATGTCTAAAGTTTTGCCGGCATTTAGTCCGACAAGGCGACAGTAGAGGTGAAAGAACCCTGATGAATCCATCCGAAAAAATGAAAACGAAGATCATCGAACTCCTTCACGACAAGCCAGGAATGTGTCGAAATCTGACGCTACAGTGCACGCGCTCCTCCGAAGGAATGAGAAAAATGGCTTCAATTTCAAGCCTATTAGGAGCTGATGTGGCCGAACTCATGATGGATTGGATCCCGTCAGAACAGTGGCGCACGATCCGGTCGGCAGCCGATCCTTCAGCGGACTCCATCGAAACGGCCAAATGGATGATCCAGTCCATCACCGCCATGGAACTGACATGGGAAGAGTCCCACTCTGATTTTGAGGATCCCTTTGATTTTCTCCGACAGTGTGAACCCTCTGTTAAATCGGATCTGCTCCGGCGCTTCGAACCCGAAGAGTGGGCTCTGATCTCACTTTTCTGGAATCCGGAAGAAACTCTGGGTTTGGCTAAAGGCCTTTCTCCGGAGAAGCGACGTTCATTCATTCTCGCCATGGAGCGACTGAAGAAGCTTCCGGCCGATTCGGTTCGGGTCACCGGACGAGGATTCTCCAACCGAGTCCGTCTGGCTCTCGACTCCTCAGGGACACTCTTCGATACAGCTACCCATGAGACTCCGACAGCGATCTCAGCCGAGTTAGTCGAAGAAGCCGTTGAAACTTTTTCCATGATCCGGTCCCGGGAGGCCGAGATTGAGGATCGGATCACTGCGCTTCTCTCGGAAGTCGATCCCGCGCTTTCGGAGCGACTCCAAAGCATTCTCAGACAAGAATCCATGCAAAGCGAGGTGGAATGATGAAGACCGAGACACGTTCCCAGAAACCGAAGAGAAGCCCCTACCCTCGGGAAGTCGAGCAATTAAGAAAGCTGAAACCCCTCGAACAGTTGGTCATGGCCAAGTCGGCGCTTCTGGTGGAGCTCGAATCCGAGTTGGAAAATCCGAAACTCACCCCGAGATCGCGTAAGTTGATCCAAAACAAGATCGAACAGATCGAGCGGCAGAATCTCGAGATCATCCAACTGATCCAAACTCTTGAGCGACAACTCCCGAGCCCGGGAAGCGGATCAAAACGTAAAAAAGCCACACCCCCCGTTCACGACCCCGCCCCCGCACCCTCCACACCACTACTCGACAAATCCATTGAAATCGACTCGAGCTCGGTGCGCGACCTGGCGCCGGAGTCGTTCTCTTTCAAAAAGGGAATTTTGGTTGTGGCTTTCATGGCACTGATGTTTCAAGCTAGGACAATCGGGGATTGGTCCGCTTTTCACACCCGTCAGGTGATCGACCGAATGGTGTCAGGGGTCCAAGCAAGCCTCTCCAGTAGCAGGAGTCCAGCCGGGAAAAGCGGCCCTGCGACCGTGGTGACACTCGATGCCACCGATGGATTCGACGGGGAATCCCTCAGGTTGAATTCAGCCTTTTTCAAAAAAGCTGAACGCAATCTGTCCAATCATTCACCGAAAACCATCCGTCGGGTCGAGATCGAGATCCACTCGGTGATTCCGGGCGGATCCGCACGAGACAGCTCCAATCTGCGGTTTCATCGAAAATTGACCCAGACCCGGGCCGAGGCCCTGGTGCGGGCACTGAAACGCTCCGGATCCTTCGATTCAGTTGAATTCAAAGCCACCGGCAAGGGCGCCGATGAACGTCTGGGACGAAAGGCGATCATTCGGATCCACTCCGGGTCATGGGGGACACATTCATGAGCTTCCGGTCCCGTGAGAAACTAGCGAGGTGAAGGTGTTTTCTTCTATTTCCCGCGCAGGGTGGTTGGGGTTCTTCCTGGCTCTTAGCCCGTGGGCCTCGAGTGAGGAAGCGGTAGACTGCGCCAAGCGTGGGGCATCTCTCGGGGCCGGCGTCTCCGCGCGCGGATTGGATCGGACTTGCGCCCAGGCCGTTTTCAATCGCGCTCCAGCCAGCCAATCCACCACCTCCCCTTACGAAAAATTCAGCGCAGCCGGCTTTCAGAATCTGGTGAGCCTCGTTTCGCATACAGGGACTGACAAATACGATTTCATCTCCGGGCCGAATACTGGATTGAACGCGGTCGAGAGCATCGCGCTCTCTCCGACCCGTAAGGAAGTCTGGATATTGAATCGTCAAGAGGACGGCTCGAAAGACTTGAGGGTCTTCATCTCGAGATACGGTGGAAATCTCTCACCGATCCGGGTGTACGCAGGTCCGGAGCTCTCTGGCGCGAGCCTGATCCAGGTGGATCGCGCCGGGGAGGAGGTCGCCCTCTGGTTTCCCGAAGAAAAAACGGTCAAAATCATGGGAATTGGCTCCCTACACGGAGGGAAAGACCGGACCCTTGTACCGAAATGGAGCCGCTCTTTTTCCATCCCGATGACCGATGCGGACTCGATCGAGGCCTTCACTTGGGTCTCACACAAAAAAATGATGGCAATGGTGTCTCTCAGCCAGTCGCAAGTCTCGGTTTTTAGAGAGCCCGCAGCGGTGGGACCGGCGTCTTTGGTCGAAGGGCCCATTCGACTCCCATCGAACCCGAAGCCGGTGCGGGTATACTGGTCTGAAAAATCAGAAGGACTCCAATCTGTATTTCAGGACGGATCTACTTCACTTTTGCGCATGGATCCTTGACCTTCGACTCCTGCATCCGGGCCCATGAGGCGCGGATCTCACTGAATTCAGGTGGACTTTTGTCCTTCAATCCATCGAGTAATTTTTGATAGAACTCCGCGGCTTCCTTGCCCGGCATCCGCTCGGCTTGCGCCAACCAAACCTCTTTCTTTTCGCGCAGATCCTTGGCCTCCCTGAATCCCTTCTCGATCAGAGTCCATCGATTGACGGGGCAGAGGAACAACAAGGAATCGACCCCTGAACGCTTGATTTCTGGATCGGAATCGAAAATCCATTTTTCAATGGTTTCCTGTAGCCAGGCATCCCGCCTCACGGCCAGAGTCCTGATCGCGATGGGGGTCACCACTTTTTGCTTCTTCTGGATCGCCTTCCGCAGCAAATCGATCACCCGGGAGTCTTGGGGTGCGAGATTGCAGAGTTCGAGCAAAGCCCACTGGGCCAGGTCGGGGTTTTTCTCCTGTTTTGCGAAATCGACAATGGTCTGCAGCGATACATCCTGCTCGGCACGAGCGGTCTGGGAACGGAACAAGGCCGAAAATGCCTGAACCCGATCAGCGTCTTCCATGACTGCGACCGAGAGGAATTCACGGATCAGGGGGGCACGGTCAGGACCCGCGTGATGGTTGAAGCCTCTTGCAATATGGGTCCGGACCATCGACTCAGGATCCTTCATGAGCTTTTTCAAGGCATCGATCTCGGCACTGCCTTTCTGACCAGACAAGAAAAACGCAACACCGGCACGCACCCGGACGTCACTCGAACCGACCAACTCAAGAACCCGCTTCCGGATATCTTCACCGGGGTTCAAGGACACACGGATCAAAGCCCCGTAAAGCGAAGTGGAGTCCCGATTGTCACGGGCGAAAAGAATGCTCCGATCAGCCTCACGCTGGGCTTCTCGTTGGGTCTCAAATGACTCCCGCCGGGAGGACCAGATCAGACGGTCTTTCATCAATACCGCAGCGATTCCAAAAAAAAGGACTAACGATGCCAGGATCAGGCGCGACGTTTTGGACATGCCGAGATTATCGCCAAATCAAAAGCTATGTGCAAATCCAATCAACATCCGGGTGGTCTGAGCCGCCGCAGCAACACCGGAAAAACCGTATCCGAAGCTCATCCCGAACTGGGCCTCAATGGCGTTTGAACGCGAAAGCTGGTAGAGCATCCCTACCACACCCCCGAAATCAATCATGGAAGTCACGGTTTGGAGAGGCGTCCCCTTGAGTACCGAAATGACTCCGGATGAATAACCGAGGTCGGCACCATAATAGTAACGTCTCTTCGGGATATGATCGACTTCGAAACCATTTCCCGCAGTCTTCACCGAGATCCCGGTCGAGCCGAAATAGAATCTGCGCCCGAGTCCCATGAACGCATAAACCGTTCTACCCAATTCGAGACTGTGTGCGATCGTTCCACGGAAAACAGTGGAGGCCTTCGAATGATTGAAGGTCTCGTATTCGAGATCGACCGTATTGGCCACACTGTAACTCCTTGAAATCGACCCTCCGAACACATTGGTGGTCAAAAGCGCACTCCTGAAATGCAACTGGCGGTCACGGAAATCATCTGACGAGAAAGAGGCCGGTACGGTCCAGAAAAAGGAAGAAAGCGCCAGAAAGAGATTAAGCAGCCTGAGCAAAGGATTCCTCTGGAACGACCTGTCCGATCCATTCCTTGACGATTTCGTCCGCAGCTTCCCTGACCGCATCATCGGTCACAACGAGACCACGGATGATATCCTGGTATTCCCGCTGCAAAAGACCGGCCTGTTTCATGACTTTCTGTTTACGTATCTCATTGGAAGGAATCTGATTCAACTCGTACTCGATCATGTCACGAACCTTGGAGCCCTCTTTACCACAAATCTCGAGATAGAACTTACGGTCCTGCTCAGACTGCAAATAAATGAATTCCGCTTTTTTGACCGTATTGAAACGGTCGATCGCTTGCTTTAGAACTCCCGGTTTGAGCTTAAGTATCAGGTGAGCCGGGAATACCTTCAATGCGGCCCCTCGGATCACCGATACCTCACGTGCCTCGATCAAGGCATTCCAGATACTCTTTTCTTTTTCGCCTGACACCGTTCTCAACAGCTCGGCGATATTCTCGACGAAAGGAGTGCCTGAGATCACAGTCTTACCCGAGGCGAGGTCCCTGACCTTCTGCTTCAAGGTCTCGACCTTGGCTTGGATTTCGGACTCCTTCATTTTCACACTGAGCAAGGTGATTTGATCAGCCTGTTCCTGTGGCAATAGTGCGTATACCCGGCTGACAATCGCGGTAGGCAGGAAATTGATCAGGGCCGGAGCGAGTTCGATTTCACTCGAGATCAGGGAGAAGCAATCCTTGAAAGTGAGCGTCTGGAGCAAACCTTTGAACTCGACATCCGAAACGGGAGTCGGAATCATGATCGCATCGACGATCTGTCGGGAGATGAATGCATCGGCCAATTTAGCCTCGACAGCGGTAGGTCCACTCACCCGCTCTCCCAGAATGGACTTCCAGGCTTTGCGCTCCATCAGTGTGAGGTATGAGAATAAATTCATCAGAGCCTTCGGATCGACAAATTGCGGCAATGACAGCAGGGCTTCAAACGGGCCGTTTTTCTCGGCACTGGTGATCCACTGGCGGACCATGCCAGAAGCCATTTCCGGATCGGTTGCCATCAACTTCTTGAATCGCTCGTAACCTGTATCAGCACCCTCGATTTCAACCAGCTTCTCGGACTCGTAAGGATTCTTGCTTTCGGCCTCGATCTCGACATGCCCCGTTTCCTCGATCTCGGTGATGGCTGGCTTGTTCTTTTCGGTCTCAAGCGCATTCGCCGCTTCCATCAGTGCGATCTTTTTCGACTCCAGACTGCGATAAGCTGCGAGGATGCGCCATCCGATGAGAACGAGGAACAAGGCGACCACCAGGTTGCCAGCGACCACTCCGATCGCGCCTCTGAACTCACGGAGCCACTGTTTCCAGGTCCAGGAGTCCTCCTCTCGATTACGGGGAGCGGTCCATTCTTCGACCGTGACCGAAACCGGAGTCTTTGGGGTGAGTTTTCCAACGGCGGTCAGTTGCTTTTCGAGACCGTCTTTGCCATTGGCCATGACAAATCCCGGAACCGAGGCCCGGATCGTGACTTTCTGGATCCTCGCAAAAATGCCATTTTCGGCATCTCCGGGAGCCCCATGACCGGCCATGAGTTTTTCAAAGACCGGGGCACTCATGTCGAGCTTGCTCAGTGAGACTTCCTGCTCGGCCGTCTTCACATTACCTTCGGTTTCAATTTTGGCCATCGCTTTGACGGGAAGATTGGCTATCGGCTTCAGCGTGATGGTGGTTTGAACAATGAACTGCTGCCCTGAAGTGAAGGCCGCTACCACACTCTTGGCACGGTCGTTCACCGTGGACTCGAGTTGGACCCGCTCCCACTCCGGATCCACCCGGGGGGCTTCGTCTGATGCCCGGGTACTCAAGGCAAAAAGAGACAACGCCAGGAAACCCCATGAAGAAAGGCGTCGCTTCATCGGTTACCCCCTGATGACGAAGGGGTTTTGGCTCCACCCGGCGCGAGGGTGGTGGCATCTTGCGGGGTGATACCGAGATTGGCCATCAGGTAGTTCCGCATGCGGATCGCTTCCGCATTTTTCGGGTTGTAGCGGATCGAGACCTGATAGGCATCGAGTGCTTCACGGGGCTTTTTCTGGAGGTAGTAGATCCCCCCTTGGATTTCATACACTGCCGAAAGCTCAGGAGCGTCGCGCTCCACCTGTCCCGCGAGCTTGAGAGCATCGTCCAGGCGCCCTGCCCGAACCAGACGCTGGGCCTCAAACAGCCGATCCACCACTCCATTCAGGGCTTCGATGTTCTCGAGCCCTGACGATCGTTGCAATTGTGCGGTGATCGCAATATCGGCCGGAACCAAATCCGTGATCATGGACTTCGACGCCAGGTATCCGTCTTTGCGGAATTCCACCATGATGGGCCCGGTAGTTCCCGCGAGCTTCTGGGCCTCATCGGAGCCCGTCGAAAGCGGCGTGATTCCGAGCTTTTTCGGAGTGGTCCCGTCGAGAGGAGCCACCCAGATCTCGGCACCGCCCGGATTGCTCTGCAAAGTCAGGGAAGCCACGCTGGAGCACCCTGCTCCTGCGAAAGCCATTCCTAACACAATGATGCAAACCCGCTGCCTTGAATCCAAAATGAATCCTCATGGGAGCTCACAGCTCCTCAGAGGTGGTATCGTCGGACCATTGTAAAAACTTGACTCGAACTCAATTCGTCACTTTTTTGGCGCAGGACTTGCCGCTGGACTCACGAAATCAGGCAGAACCCGGATCACGACTCTACGGTTCTTTGATTGATTCTCAGTGATCGGAACCCCTTTTGCGTCACGATTCGGCAAGAGCGGGCGACCTTCGCCGAATCCGGTTGCTTGGAGCTGGTCCGGCCGGAAACCCGCTTCCTCGAAAACCCGCAGAACCGAAATCGCCCTTGCCGAACTCAGATCCCAATTGGACTCGAATTCCTCGCTTTTTACGACGGGATTGTCATCGGTGTAGCCTTCCACCCGGATCTGAAAGTGTTTTCCCTCATCTGCGACCCTTTGAACGATCTTTCCGATCAGAGTCCGAGCCTCGTCCCCGAGATCCGCTTTTCCCGACTGGAAAAGGAGCTGGCTGGTGATCATGATCTTGAGACCGTCCGGTGTGGATGTGACCTCGATGGACTTCTTGAGATCCGGATTGACGTCGAGAAACTTTTTGATGCTCTCGTTCATCTTTTCGGATGGATCAATGTATTTTCCTCCGAAATAGGCCGCAAGCTCCCTGCGGATCTTGATCATGTTCGGGTCGTCCTCGTTCTTCGCCACAGCGAATGCGTACATGATCACAAAAAACCCGAACAACAGGGTCATCATGTCTGCATAGGAAACGAGCCAGGGCTCCCCGTGCCCTCCATCGCCATGGCCCTCCTCGTGAGCATGGCGGACATGGATCTCATCATCACCGGTTTCGTGGGAATCGTGCGGACCCTTCATTTTCCAATAGCCTTCCAGTCGAGACGCTCAGAGGGAAGGAGATATGAATTGAGCTCCTCTGCAAGAACAACGGGATTCTGTCGTTGCTGGATGAACTTGACCCCCTCAACAATGATGGTGTTTTTGAGCTTCATCTTCTTGGCAATTTCCTGAAGGTGTTCACCGATCGGAATGATGAAAAGATTGGCAAGAGCGATCCCGTACAGTGTGGCCACAAGAGCGACTGACATGTTGGGGCCGACGGTTTTCTCAGCTCCGGGCTGACCGAGTGATCCGAGAAGCATGATCATTCCGGTCACCGCTCCCATGAGACCCATTGCCGGGGGATATTTTCCACATGCAGCGAACATTTTCGCGTCGTCGGAGTAGCGCTCATACAAGGTATTCACCCGGGCATGAAGGACCCGGATCAGCTTGTTCGGCTCGAGCACCTCGTCCATCATGGCTTGCATCGCCTCACGCAAGAATGGATCGGAACTGTTCTTCACCATGTTCTCGAGCTCAGGATTGCCGCTTCGATAAGCCTCGGCGAGCTTCATCAACTCCTCGATGATCCTTTTGTTGAGGTCTTTCGGAACCGTCGTCTTGAAGAGTCCCTTGATGAAAATCATCAACATGGAAAACGCCCTGGGAAGCGAGAACGCAACACCGACACAGGCAAGCGTCCCACCGATTACAATGAGCGCTCCGTGTGCATCGAGCATTTTTCCGGGGTTGGGATTTCCGAAAACCATCGAGAATACCATGATGAAAGCGGCAAAAACGATACCCATCAGATTGACGATGTTCATGCCACCATTACCGCACAAGGCCGGCACAGAATCAATCCGGATCGGGGATCAGTTCTTCGAGGGAATATCGGAACCGTACAGATGATCGAGCCAACGGTCGAAACCCTGCTCGAGTTTCGCCACAAACTCAGTCTCATCCGGCTTCCACGGACGACTCCGGTCCCAATCCCAACCGATGACCCAGGGACTGGCGACCAATGGAGAAATCCGATCCAAGGCGACCCCGACGGGGACGTCCCGGAACCAGATCGGCTTGCGGAGCCGCTCAGCAAGTCGCTTGATGGCGCTCTCGTTCAATCGCTCTCCTTTGGGGTACCGGACCTGGATGATGTCACAGAATTGGGAAGTGAACTCGCGAATCGGTACGATTTCAAAGTCCTCGATCCGATGAGCCTGACTCAAGATCAGAGCCTGGGGCGCCCTCTTGCGGACCTCGAGGGTGCTGTAGGCGTAATAGTCATGAATCATTCGGATCAGGAAGGCCTCACGCTCCTGCTCCGTGATTCCGAGTGTCGAATTATTGGAGCGCTCCTTGTACAACCATTTCGTTGCGATGCGATAGGTGGATTCGCGGGCATCCAGCTGCAGCGCACGATCCAGCAAGTCCGCCGGAAAGGGAATCAGCTCGTCGAGCCGGATGACCATGTAGTCTGCCGGATCCGGCAGTGCGGTTTTAAAGGCTTCCTGCTCCAAGTAGGTCAGGTAATCCGGCTCGAGAGACAAGGGAACATGGCCCGGAAAGGGAAATCGTTTGCCTGCATAACCTCTCATCAGATTGAGATCGAGGACTTTCAAACCTCCCTCTCCTATCGGATAGACCACCTTCCCTGAAGGCGCGACTAACCATATTCGTTTCCCACCACGGGAAGAGGTCGAGTGACGGATTCGAAATCCGGGTCCGGCGTCGAAACTCAAATCAAGCGTGCGAGACGCAGAAATGGAAAACCCCGGAACCTCGCGGAAAGGATCAATGATCCGCGGCCCCGAAGCGCAACCCAGAGTGGTTCCGAAACCGGCAATGAGCAGAAACACCATCCGATTCATCGCGTTTGAGCATAACCGGTCAGACCGCGGTATTCCAGCATACCAAAACGGCACAGCGCAAAATCAAACCGGGTGGGATCCTCAGGATCTAGCGCCTTCAGTTTACGGGTGACTTCGAGGGCTGCCACCCAGTTGGCCGTCTTCTTCCGAGTCAACCCGAGCTTTCTCGAGATCTTGAACAGGTGAGTATCGAGGGGGATCAGCAATTGATCCGTACGGAGCAAGGGCGTATCGGACCAAAGCCCGAGATCGATGCCATCATCCGGCCTCACCATCCATTTCAAAAACATGAGCCAGCGCTTGCACGTGCTTCCACCCTCGGGTGAATTGAGCATGTGCCCGAAGTGCGCTCCCGGACGATGCACCTGGGCAGCCGACCATTGTCGATAATCACGGATGAGACCGGTCAATCCGCTCTCAATGGTGGGATCAGCCGGGTCATGATGAATCAAGAAGTGCTCTTTGAGACTCCCATATCGCTGACACGATTCCTGGTAGAGAAGGGTCAGGTGCACCAGGTCTTGATCCACGTAGATCCGGTGCCTGAACCCGCTTAAACAGTCCGTCAATGACTCGGTTTCGCGCCCGATGATTCCGGGCCTCTCAACCAGTCCGATGCGTCCGATCGCATTGCGGACTGATGCGATGATCTGCTTGACCCCACCGAAAGCGAAGAGAGCCGACACCAGTGCGACGTACTCCTGATCGGGCTTTCCACGAAACTCCCGAATCACCGAGAGCGGATCCCATTCCAGATACGAGGCATGGTGGAAGCGCGCATAAAGCTCAAGAATGACTTTTTTTTGTTCCTCACGATTCAGGGACCCCATGTCCACACTGTAAAAGGAATGGACACCCTCGAAAAGCCTCGACATCCGCATCCAAGCAAAAACATTGAATTCACCAACAGAATCAAGCAGGCAGGGGCTCACGCCCCCTGGCACACTCCGTGCTTTCTTCAAGGGTGAGAGTAGAAGAGGGAGAGGAATATGAAATCGTTTTCATTGTTTTCATTTTTTTCAGTGATCGGTCTGATGGTGCTCCTGAGCGCCTGCGGCTCCAATTCCACCCGGGATCGCACCCTCGGTCAAAGCGGCCTGTCCGACGGTTCGGGCACCTCCCCGACCTCCAATACCAACACCGGCGGAAACGTCTACAACCTCCCGCTCGCTC
>CANHQK010000001.1 GCA_947462765.1 Bdellovibrionales bacterium | reverse complement strand
GGAAACCGGGAACAGGAGATCTCTGCGATTTCGCGGGGGCTGAAAGAACTTTCCAAAGAAGTGGGGGTTCCCATCATCGCCCTCTCCCAGCTGAGCCGTCAGGTCGAGTCGCGCACTGACAAGCGCCCCATGCTTTCGGATCTCCGGGAGTCCGGCGCCATCGAGCAGGATGCCGACTTGGTGTGCTTCATCTACCGCGATGACTACTACAACAAAGACTCCGACGAAAAAGGGGTCGCGGAGATCATCATCGCCAAAAACCGCCACGGTGAGCCGGGGACCGTCAAGCTCGCATGGCTCGGCCAGTACACCCTTTTTGCGAACCTCACCGAAGACCAGGGTTCCGCATCAGGGCCCTCTGGTGCCGTCCTGCGCCGCCCGAGCTCGCCTCCGGACGAGTTCAGTCTCTGAGCCGGTTTTGCGACGCGTCCTCTGACACTTGCACCGTCCTCCGAACAGGAGGACAATCTTCGCATGTCACAACAAATGAATATTCAACAGCTTACAGAAGTGATCCGCGACAAGAGTCGTTTCGTCGACACGCTTTTCGGGGAGGTCGGAAAGGTCGTCGTCGGACAATCCGCTCTGGTAGAAAAGCTGGTGCTGTCGCTCCTCTGTGACGGACACGTGCTTCTGGAAGGACTTCCGGGTCTGGCTAAAACCCTGACTGTAAAGACCCTCGCCCAATCGATCAACGCCCGGTTCAACCGGATCCAGTTCACCCCCGACCTGCTCCCGTCCGACCTGATCGGGACGATGATCTTCAACCAGAAGACCCACGAGTTTTTTCCGAAGAAGGGCCCGATCTTCACGAACATCGTCCTGGCTGACGAAATCAACCGCGCCCCGGCCAAGGTGCAGAGTGCGCTACTCGAGGCGATGGGGGAACACCAGGTGACGATCGGTGAGACCACCTTTCCACTCGAGGATCCGTTCATTGTTCTCGCCACTCAAAACCCGATCGAGCAAGAGGGGACCTATCCCCTTCCCGAGGCCCAACTCGATCGATTCCTGTTCAAAGTCAAGGTGAGCTATCCGACCCTTGCCGAAGAGAAAATCATGATGAACCGGATGACGGCGAATGACCTGCCGGTGGCCGGCCGGGTTTGCGATCCCGAGACGATTCTCGAGGCTCGCCGGCTCTGCAACGACATCTATATGGACGAGAAGGTGAAGGACTACATCCTCAATATCATCTTCGCCTCGCGCTTCCCCGAGAAGCACGGCCTGGCCGAACTGAAACCCTTCATCAGCTCGGGGGGATCTCCACGCGCGACCCTCGCCCTCACTCGCGGCGCGCGAGCCAACGCCTTCATCAACCACCGGGGATACGCGACTCCGGAAGATGTGAAATCGGTCGCTTACGACATCCTCCGTCACCGCATCCTTCTGACCTACGAAGCGGAAGCAGAGAACGTCAGCTCCGACCAGATCGTCCGCCGGATCCTGGATCGAATCGAAGTTCCATGAACGAGACGCTCCTGAAGAAGGTCAAACGCATCGAGATCGCCACGAAGCGGATGATGGACGACATCATGACCGGCGGGTACAAGTCCCACTTCAAGGGCCAGGGAGTCCAGTTTTCCGAGCACCGGCAGTACATGCCCGGAGACGACATCCGGCACCTTGACTGGAAGGTCAGCGCGAGAAGTCGCGAGCCACTTGTGAAGCTGTACGAAGAGGAGCGCGAGCTCAATGTGTTCATCATTGCAGATCTCTCCGCCTCGCTTGATTTCGGATCCAGGAAAAACACCAAGCGTGAGGCCTTGGCCGAACTCGCAGCCATGATCGCCTATGCCGCATCCAACACAGGCGACAAGGTAGGCGTACTGTTGGTGACCGACAGGGTCGAGAAAATCATCGAGCTGAAGAAAGGGCGGAATCACGTCCTTCGGATCATCCGTGATTTATTGACTCATCCGACCCGGCCGGGGGGAACCGCCCTCAGGAAAGCCCTCGAGGAGACCCGTCGACTCATGAAGCATTCCGGGATCGTGTTTGTCTTGAGTGATTTCAAGGCAGAAGGATTGGAGATTCCTGTGCGCCAATTGGCGCGGAAGCATGATGTGGTCGCGATCAGGATCGAAGACGAGGCCGAAATCCGTATCGAGACCACCGGGCGGTTTCCGATCCTCGATCCCGAAACGGGTCACGTGTTCGACCTCGACACCCGCTCGAAGGTGACGAATGAAGGGCTCAGGTTGTCGAACCAGTCTTTCGACCAAAGAACCAAAACACTTTTCAAACAGGCGGGAGTGGAAACGCTCTCCATCCAAACCCGAGAGGATCATGCCGAACGATTGCTTCAATTTCTCAGGCGCCGCAAGCAGAAACGCTAAAGCGCTCCTGGGTACAGCACTGCTGCTTCTCGCTCCCCACCGGATCGCTTTTGGCGCTCCCGAGGCGGCCCCTTCCTTGCCCGAAGCACCGGTGGCGGAGGTGAGCCGAAACGCAAACGGCAGCCAATACCAGATCGGCGATCGGATCACGCTCGAGGCGCGAGTCCCCCCAGGACTGCTCGAGGCCGGTGATTCCATCCAAATTTCCGAAGAGAGTGGAAAGGAGAGCCCGCAATGGCTGCTCGATCCCCATCCCGAACGTGTACAGGGGGCGGTCCGATTCATGGTCGCTCCGATTCAGACCGGTGACCTCGAGCTACCGAAATTCAGCATCATTCGGGAGGGGCATGGCCCCGTTGCTGTCACGGGCCCGTACCGCATCAGTGTGAGCGGCCCGGCGGTGGATCCATCACGGACCCCGGAACTCCTCTCGGTTGTGGAAATCCGCCTTTCTTGGTTTCATCGGATCTTACTTCTCCTGGCGATCCTCACGCTGGGGGCAATCGGATTTCTTTTGTACAAGAGGCTCCGGAACCGGAGGACCGTACCGGTGGCCCCACCGGTTCCATCCGCCCCGAAAGAAACCCCCGACGAGGTGGCCATCAGGAGAATCGAGCTTCTCTTCAAGGAAAACCCCTATTCGACTCGAAACATGAAGCCGGTTTGCTTCGGCTGCTCCGAGATTTTGAAGGACTTTTTCTCCGCCCGTTTCGGAGTGGAGGCATCCGAATCGACCACCCGTGAGATGTTGTCACTTCTGGGAGGGGCCGGTCTCGACCGTGAGTCCCTCCGTGAAGTCGAGACCCTGTTCACGACCCTCGACCTCGTGAAGTTCACACGAGAAGAGAATTTCGCCCACCTGAACGAGGTTGATTTTTCGAGTGTCCGTTCGGGCGCATTGCAGATCATCGGGCGCTGGAGACCAAATCCCTCCGGGGAGGCGGCGCGATCATGAGGTTCGCCTATCCTTGGATATTGGCACTATTGGTCCTGATCCCGGTGTTTTTCAGGATCTGGATGCGGAAGCAGTCCATGCCGCCGGTCCGGATGCAGCTGTACGGCTTCACCCCCGCTCGATCGAGAGTTCCCGGCCCGGCTTTTTTTCAAACAACCCTCAAGTGCCTCGCCCTCGTTTTACTGATCATCGCCCTCGCCCGGCCCCAGAGCATTTCGAAAACCCAGGAGCGTAAGGCCAACGGGGTGGATATTGTCATGGTGCTGGATGTGTCGCTCAGCATGCTCATTCAGGACATGGGTGATGCCACGCGAATGGAAATCGCCAAAGAGACCTTCAAGCAATTCATCGAGGGAAGAACGAACGATCGGATCGGATTCGTGATGTTCAGTGGCGAGCCCATCACTCTTGCTCCACCGACCTTGGATTACGGGCTGCTGGTGTCCCAGCTCCGGACCGTGGAGCCGGGCGGTAACGGACTCCGGGATGGAACTGCGATCGGAGACGGTCTGGCACTTGCCATCAACCGCCTCAAAAAGTCCTCCGCCAAAAGCCGTATTGTGATCCTCCTGACCGATGGAGACAATAACGTGGGACGGATCGATCCGATCACGGCGGGCGAGCTGGCCCAGGGGTATTCCGTGAAGGTGTATTCGATCGCGATCGGCACAGAGGGTCGGGTCAAGCAACCCTTACCCGTGGTTACGCCCCTCGGGAAAACCTTCCAGCATGTCTGGGTGGAAAACCGGCTGAATCCGACACTCCTCGCACAGATCTCGGAAAAAACCCAAGGGAAGTTCTACCGGGTTCAGGACGAGCAGGCACTCGTAGAAGTATTCAAGGACATTGACCGTCTGGAAAAAACCGAAATCACCACGAAGGACAAACTCAACTACCATGAGGAGTTCCCTCCTTGGGTTTATGCCGCTCTCTTTTGTTTGTTGACCGAGAGGATTCTCGCGGCATTCTGGTGGAGGCAGTGGGCATGATCTTCGGAAACTCCCGAGCATGGCTGGTTCTGTTGCTTGCCCTGGTGATGCTCGCGCTCGCCCACCTGCAGATCAAGGGTCAGCAAAAAAGGCTCTCCTCTTGGATCGACCGGAGCATGTGGTCGAGGATGATTCCGGAATTCTCCTGGAGCACCTTCCTTCGTCGCCAGGTCCTGCTCGCACTCGCTTTCCTGTTTGCCGGAGTGGCGCTGATGCGACCGCAGTGGGGCGAAAGGGAGGAGTTGATCGACAGCAAGGGGATGGACATCGTCTTTTTGCTCGACCTATCAAACAGCATCCTGGCCGAAGACACTCCGCCGAGCAGGCTGGACCGCGCACGTACCTTCATCAAGAAGACCCTGGACGGCCTCGCGGACGACCGGGTTGGCGTCGTGGGATTCGCCGGGAAGGCGGTTCTTGCGGTCCCGCTCACCACGGATTTCGGGTATGTGACCGAGATGGTCGAGACCCTCGAGCCCTCCATGATCGCCAGCCAGGGGACGGAGATTGCGAAAGCGATCGATGCGGGCATCAAGGCCTTCGAGCGGAGCGCCGAAGACACCCGGAAGTCCTCCAAGGCTTTCGTGCTCATCACGGATGGAGAGGATTTCGGCGAGGGTGCGACCGCTGCTGCATCCAGAATCAAGGATTTCGGATCCGGATTCTTCGTGGTTGCGGTCGGAACCAAAGAGGGTGCACCGGTGCCGGTGAGGAACCAGGCCGGAGTGCTCCAGACCTATAAAAAAGACCGGGACCAAAAGGTCGTACTCAGTCGCGTCAACAAGGATCTCCTGGCCCAAATCGCCTCCGAGGGGGGCGGGACCCTCATCGATCTCGTGAACCCCGACGATGCATCGTATGAGCTCGTGAGAGGACTCAGGGGTCTCAGTCGGAGTTCCACATTGCAGCAGAAACAGGTCACCCGCATCGAACGCTACCATTATTTTCTCGCTGTGGCGGTCGCGCTTCTGTTGATGCATTTGTTCACCGGCTATTTACCGGCCCGGAAACGGATCCCGTCTTTGCTCCTGTTGATCGTGCTGCTTCCAGCAGAAGGTTCGGCCCTCACCTGGAAGAGCTACCTTGAGTCGCGCAAGGCTCAAAAGCTGTATGAGGATCGGGATTTCGCTGCGTCCTCGGAGCTCTACGGACAGTCATCGAAGCGCGAACCCGAATCGGGTACCCTGAAGTACAATCAAGCCACTGCGCTTTCGGGTGCTGGAAAAGCGGAAGAGGCCATCCCGCTTTTCGAAGAAGTCTCGAAGCAGGCCTTGGCCGAGGGAGATTACGAATCAGCAGCCCGGGCGCTTTACAACGAAGGGGTCACGCTGAGCCAGTCAGGAAAGGCGCGCGAATCGCTCGATCGTCTCACCAAAGCCATCGAGCTCGCCAAAATCATCCGTGACGGGGAGATGGAAAAACGGGCCCGCGAAGCCTTGACCCGCTCGTCTCAACAAAACCAGCAACAGCAAAAACAAAACCAGCAACAGCAAAAACAAAAACAAGAGCAGCAAAAACAAGATCAGGAACAGAAGCCCAAACAGGACTCCGGTGACCAGAACTCCAAGCCGAAAGACGATGGCCAGGAACCTCAGCAGAAACCCCGTGGCGAGGACCAACAAAAGCAAGGGCCGGAGGACGGAAAAAAACGTCAATTCCGGAGCGGCACCCTTTCGAAGGATGTCGCCGAGAGCATCATGAACGATCTCTCCGACAGGGAGAAGCAACTGCATCAGAATCGCCTCAAGGAACAGCGAGGCAGGGAGATGGAAAATGAAAAGGATTGGTAAGGCGGCAAGATCCGCGCTGGCCCTCTTGTGCATTCAGGCTGCGACTGCATTTGCTGGTATCCAGGCTACGGTGGACCGCCAGGAAGTCCCACAGGATGAGTCGGTCTCGCTCAAGATCATCCGTACCGGCGAGAGTGAGCGTCCCCTCAATCCCAAGTTCGACGCTCCCGATTTCGAAATCGTGAACCAGTTTCAGAACTCCCAGTTCTCGTCTGTCTATATCAACGGAAAGTTCGAGAACCGGTCAGAAGAAAGCGTGACGTTCATTCTCCGCCCGCTCAAGGTCGGCGCGCTCAGAATCCGGAACATTTCCAACGGGGGAGAGAAGGCATCTGACATCACCGTCCAGGTGGTGCAAGAACAATTGAACCGGAAGCAGGTTGCGGGTGAGGGGGCCGGGCTGAAGGGGGATGCCAAAAACTTTTTCGTTCGGGGCGAGGTGAGCACCTCTCGGGTCTACAAGGGTGAGCAAGTGATTGTGAGTTTCTACCTGTACCGCCGGACGCGGGCACAGGTTCGGGACGTGCTTCAGTACCCCTCATTTCAGGGCTTCATCAGGGAAGATCTCGAAATGCCCATCCTGTCGAACCGCCCCGACTTCGAGGCGGTGAGCTACTCGGGGGTCCCGATGGAGCGCGCCCTCTTGGCCCGCTATGCGATCTACCCCATCAAAGAGGGCAAGCTGAAGGTCGATGGATTCGCCGTGAAGGTGGATTACATTCCCAAAAATCCTGCAAATGATGAAATGCTGGAGGACCCGGTGTTCCAGTTTTTCACCCAAGTGACCCCGAGAAGCGGAAGTTCCCGGAGTGACCCGATCCTGATCGACGTCATGCCCCTTCCGGATGAGGGAAAGAGCGCCCTGTTTACGGGTGGTGTCGGAGATTTCGAAGTTTCTGCCCAGCTCGATTCAAACCGGATCCAGGCCCATGCACCGCTGAACTTCAAGGTTTCGGTGAAGGGCAAGGGCAATACGAGTCTGGTGGAGTTCCCCAAGGTGAACTGGCCCAAAGGACTTCGCCTTTATGAGTCCCAGGGTAAGTCAAAATCACTGGGCCAAGGACTTTCCGAGAAGGTGTTCGAGGTCGTGGCGATACCCGAGTCAGCCGGCGGAATGGAAATTCCACCCGTCGAGTTTGAGTTCTTCAGCCCCGAGAGCAGGAGCTATGTCCGGAGAAAGACTTTGCCGATTCCCATTCAAGTGGCGCCGGGAGACCCGGCACAAGCACCCGCCATGCCGCCACCGGGAACAGCAGGCGCAAACCCCACCGAATCCGCGCCCGCCACCGGCGGTAGCCCGGGCTATGGCGCGATCCGTGATCGCGACAAACCCTCGGAAGGCTTCGGTGGGCAACCCTGGTGGCGACTGGTTGCCTGGGCTGGCTTGCTCATGTTTTTCGCTTTCGCGGGGATGGTGGTTTGGGATCAGACCAAGAAACGATCGCTCGCAAGGCTCGAGATCCTGAAACGCAAACAGACTGCGGAGCGCCTCTGGTCGGATCTTTCTGAGGCTGCTAGCAAGGCTTCCACCCCGCAAGAGACCAGCAAGGTCCTCGAGCAATTGAAGGATGAGGTATATAAATCCTTAGATGAGGGTTTCGGGCTGAGCTCCCGAGCCCTTCCGAAGCGTGAGCTTGCCAGGATCTTGACGGAGCAGCACGGTTTCCGCACGGAGGACTGCCAGACACTCGACCGCTTGTTCGAAGTCGCGGAGCGCATCCGCTTCTCTTCCGAATCGGGCGACTCAGGGATTTCGGGGGAGCGTGTCAAGGAGCTGGTGGAGTCGATCAGGAAGATTTGCTCGGGAATTCCACGCAAATCGATGGAAATACAAGCCTAATTTCTCTATAATCTGGCTAAAGCGAAATTGTATTTTCCGCTCCTGAAAGGACAACACCATGAATCTCTATGTGTGCATCAAACAGGTTCCCGATACGGAAACCAAAATCAAGATCAATGGCGACGGAAGCGGTATCGACACCGCCGGCATCAAATGGATCATGTCGTCTTACGACGAATTCGGGGTCGAAGAAGCGCTTCGCCTGAAAGAAAAAACTCCAGGTGCGACCGTAACCGCTGTCTCTGCCGGTCCGGATCGCGTGATTGAAACCCTCCGCACCGCTCTCGCCATGGGAGCGGACAACGCCATTCACGTGGAACTCCCTGAAACCGCCGACAGCGCGATGACCGCGAAGGCGCTTTCGGGCGCACTGAAAAAGGAAACCAAGGTGGACCTCGTATTCTTCGGAAAAGAGGCTCTGGATGACGGCGCCTCGCAAGTTCCGCAGCTGGTGGCCGCACACCTCGGCATTCCGGCCGTCACGGTAGTTTGTGGAATCGAATACGCAGGCACCACGCTCAAGTGCAAGCGCGAAATCGAGGGTGGGTCTTTCGAGATGGTGGAAGTCTCGGCTCCCGCGGTGATTGCCGGAAGCAAGGGCCTGAACGAGCCGCGCTATGCGACTCTCCCGAACATCATGAAAGCCAAGAAAAAAGAAGTGAAGGCCGTAAAGCTCGCTGACATCGGCGTCTCCGCATCGGACCAGAAAATCAAGATGAAGAATCTTCAGTTGCCGCCCCCCAAACAGGCCGGCAAAAAAATCGATGGCGATGCCGCCACCCAGGCGCACCAACTGGCACAAGCACTCCACAACGAAGCGAAGGTGATCTGATCATGGCAAAAGTACTTGTATTTATCGAACAGCGTGAAGGTAAGGCAAAGAAAGCAAGCTACGAACTCGTAGCGGCATCCGCGGCGGCAGGGAACGAAACCCATGCCGTGATCGTGGGCGACTCCGTCGCCGGCTTGGCCAATGAATCCGCCCAATACGGAGCGAACAAGGTTCATTTGGTTCAAGATGCGGCCCTCAAGCTCTACACCGCGGAGTCTTACTCCCGTGCGCTCGTGGCGGCAATCAAAGCCGTGAGTCCCGAAATCGTCCTCGCGGCCCATACACCCATGGCAAAAGAGTTCATGCCTTTCGTTTCCGTGATGGCTGATGCCGCACTGGCGACGGACTGCACCTCGCTCTCTTTTGCAGGCGGCAAGCTCGGACTGAAGCGTCCGGTGTATTCCGGGAAGGCCTCGGCGGAGGTCGAGTTTGCGGGTAGCGGAATGCAAATGGCGACCATCCGCCCGAACTCGATCGGGCTGCCGAAACCCGACACCTCGAAAACCGCGGACGCGGGATCGGTCAGCGTGGATCTTTCGGGACTCAAGACCAAGATCCTCGAAGTGGTGAAAGGTAACTCTGCCCGTCCTGACGTGACCGAAGCTGCAATCGTTGTCTCAGGCGGACGCTCACTGAAGAATGCCGACAACTTCAAGATCCTCGAAGATCTTGCTGACACCGTCGGTGCCGCAGTAGGTGCCTCGCGTGCTGCCGTGGATGCAGGCTACCGCCCGCATCGCGACCAGGTGGGACAAACCGGTAAAGTGGTTTCTCCTTCTTGTTACATCGCCTGTGGCATCAGCGGCGCGATCCAGCATCTCGCCGGAATGCGCAGTTCGAAAGTGATCGTGGCCATCAACACGGATCCCCAAGCACCGATCTTCCAGATCGCCGATTACGGCATCGTGGGCGATCTGTTCCAAGTGGTCCCGGCCCTTACGACCGAGTTCAAGAAAATCAAGGAGTAATACGGAATGACCTGGCAAACCTTCGCGTTTTTGATCGTCGCTGGTACCGCTTTCACCCTCTCCGGGCGCCGCTTCGCCACGCTCTACCGCCTGATGAAGGCGCAGACAGGCAAGGCTCCCGAGGTGAAGGACATCGGAAAGCGGGTACAAACCGCGATCGTGAACGTGTTGGGCCAGAAGGCCGTTCTGAAAGACACCTGGATCGGAATTGCGCATACTGCGATATTCTGGGGTTTCCTGGTGATCTCCCTGGGAACGGTCGAGCAGTTCCTCATGACCTTGCACAGTGGGGCCTCCTTCGAGTTCATCGGAGCGGGGCCCTACTCTCTTTTCATCATGAGCCAGGACTTCTTCACCGCATTCGTGCTGTTCGGTGTCCTGTTCGCAGCCTACCGTCGCCTGGTGATTCGTCCCAAACACCTCGGCCAGTCCAAGGACGCGAACAACGTCCTGCTCTTCACCGGTGGCTTGATGGTGTCCATCTTCTTGATGAACGCCTTTCATGTTCTCGGGTCCCATCCGGATTACGAAAGCTCATTCTTCATCTCGAAGCACCTGGCCGCCTCGATGGCCGGGCTCAACCTGGATGAGGCCGCTCATCACAACCTGTATACGGCCTTCAAATGGCTGCACATGCTGCTGGTGCTCGGATTCGCTGTCTACATCCCGGGCTCCAAGCACCTTCATATCGTCGCTGCCGGACCGAACACCTTCCTCCGCAAGCTCGAGCGCGAAAAGGGAATGTCGACGATCAACTTTGAAGACGAGAACCTCACCCAATACGGCGTGGCCAACGTCAATCAGATGAGCTGGAAGGACGCTCTCGATCTATACTCCTGTACCGAGTGCGGGCGATGTCAGTCGCTTTGTCCCGCCTGGAATACGGAAAAGCCCCTTTCTCCGAAAAATCTGATTGTCGACCTGAAGAAAAATCTGCACACCAACAAGCCGGCCATCCTGGAGGGTAAAGCCGATCAGATCACCCATGTGATCGACGACAAGGTCACCGAGGATGTGATTTGGGCCTGTACCTCATGCCGTGCCTGCGAAATCGCCTGCCCGGTCTTCATCGAACACACCGACAAGATCTACGACATCCGCAGGAATCTGGTCATGATGGAGTCCCGCTTTCCTGCGGAAGTCCAAGCTGTGTTCAAGAACATGGAAACGAACGGATCCCCGTGGGCCTTCAGTCCGTCCGAGCGCGCGAACTGGGCCGAAGGTCTCGAAGTCAAGACTCTCGCCGAAGCCGGCTCTGCAGCTGACATCGACGTCTTGCTGTGGGTGGGCTGTGCCGGTGCTTATGACGACCGGAACAAGAAAGTTCTCCAGTCTTTCGTGAGCCTTCTGAAAAAAGGCCAGGTGAAATTCGCCATTCTCGGAACCGAAGAAACCTGCACAGGTGATGCCGCCCGAAGGATCGGAAACGAGTATCTTTTCCAAACGCTTGCCAAGACCAACGTCGAAACGCTGAATCGTTACGAGGTCAAGAAGATCGTGACCGCCTGCCCGCACTGCTTCAATACGCTGAAGAACGAGTACAAGGACCTCGGCGGAAACTACGAGGTGGTCCACCACTCCCAATTCATCGCTCAGATGATCTCGAGCGGTAAGCTGAAGCCACAAAAGGCCTTGGACGAGACGGTGACCTTCCACGACAGTTGCTACCTCGGTCGCTGGAACAATGTTTACGAGCAGCCGCGTGCGGTTCTCGGAGCGATTCCCAAGGTAAACCTGGTTGAAATGCGACAGCATCACGATCAGGGCCTATGTTGTGGCGCCGGGGGCGGCAGGATGTGGATGGAAGAGCATCATGGCACCCGAATCAACGTGGCCCGCTCCGAACAGGCTATCGAGACCGGAGCAAAAACCGTGGCCACCTCGTGCCCCTTCTGTATCACCATGATCAGCGACGGCATGAAGACGAAAGACATGGCGGACAAGATCCAGGTCAAGGATATCGCTGAACTGATCGACTCCTCGACCAGCTGACCGCGCTCGATCGCTCCAAAGTCATTCTGAAAGATTTTTTGCAATATCGATGATTTCAGGGCCGACCCGGGAGATGCGCTCCGCCACTCCCGGGGCCCATTCATCTTTCTTTTTACTCAAGGCCGCATAGCAAACGGCGCGACTGGCCGGCATCAAGGCTTCGTCCGCAGCACAATTTGCATAGAAAACCGAGGCGGCCTTGAATTCTTCGGGCCTGCGCTCAAGGTATTCTGCCAGGTCTCCCAGCGCCTGCCCTGCACGAATCAACTCAGGTCCCGCGTGGTGGGCCGCCTCGTCATCGGCAGGCTTCACTTCGGATTTTTTCGGAAGTGCACCCCGAACAGCACCAATCACTCTTTTGAGATCTTCCGTACCGGGCTCTCCCTGAAGGATGGGCGACTTGCCTTGGGACGCCTCCCCCCGGGCAGGAGAAGCAGGTAAGGGAGGCACCGAGGCACTCGGCAACCCCTGCGTTTCGAAGGAGCCTGAAGGTAATTCTTGAGTCGAGACAGGAAGGCTCGAGCCGGAACGGCTCCACCAAACTGCAAGACTGATCACCCCGACAGCCGAAATCAACAGAAACGGGCGTTTCACTTCTTACGCGGAAGGAAATCGGAGTGAACTGCGATGAACCGCTTCACTGCCACATTGATGATTTCAGACTCACCGAAACGGGTGAAGTCCACCATCTGCTTCAAGGTCTCAGCGACCTCCTTTTCCAGTTGGATCTGGAGGGTGGTCGTCGTGCCTTTCAGTACATAATCCTCTTTCATAATAGGGGGAGATTAAGGGGATCTCCACAGGGGGTCAACGGGTTTCGTTGTGTGTACAAAGCCTAGACAGTTCCGGAGCTTGATGCACAGCGTCCCGCTGCGGGGGGCCCTATACCCATTTTGAGATTGGCCCCGCTCTTGCTTTTCCTTTGTCCGAGAGATGGAGAATCTGAAGATGTTGAATGCTTCCCGTTTTGCAGTCCTCGTATCGCTGATGATTCAGACTGGAACCGCTTGGGGTGGAATCCTTGAAACCGATGACCCCAGCCCCACGCCCGCCCCAACAGCCACCCCCGTTCCCAGCCCCGTTCATCACGAGCTTGACCCGTCTGACTACGATGAGGCAGGGATCGGTGTTCGCTTCGACGGAGAGAGGATTCGAGTGACCGGAAGGCTTCCGCAGGAGTGTGCGTCCGGCCTGCGTCTGACTGACGTTAAAAAAATCTCCGCTGAATCGCCACCCTCGAGTTTGAATTCTCTGGAAGATCTGAATCGTCACGCAAGTCGGGTGGGGGTTCGACTCCGCTATACCTCCTCTGACGGAAAACACTCGGACCTTGGCGCCTGCATCAGCTCTTCCTCAGATGCCAAAATCGATCTTGAGTCCCGCTCGGATCTCTCGCGCAGCATTTTGAGCACCGGAGAGGTGGCCGTGGGTGGTGTGTTGACCTCCACCAACGAAGTCGTTGCCCTGAATTCGATCGCCCGCTCGCGGAGCCACCTGGCTCTGGCGAAGCAGCTCGAGGATAAAGACTGCGCCTCTTGTAATTCAGACTCCCGATCCATCCAGCGCCGTCTCGATGAGCTCGCCTCATTGGATTTCCCCTGGGTGAAGCCTCTGATGGCATCCCTCTTGGAGTCGGCTATTACCGCTACTCGCTCCTCAATCAAGAATGCTCAGACCCTGACCGCACTCGAAAGTGTTCTCGCAGACCTGGAGTCCTATGCCGCCCTTGCCGATAAGCTTGGCCTCGAAGCCGAACAGAAGGGGGTGCTGCTCCATTCGATCGGTGAAGCCTACACCGAGACTCTCTCGAAAAACCATGATTTGGCCAAAGCATCCGTGGAATCAAAGGGGCTGAAACAAGAGGGCCGTCACGCCGACTTCATGGCCCGCACCTACCGGAGCATGGCAAGACTCCCCGGCATCGAAAAAGAGCAGAAGGAATCGCTCCTCCAGCTTGCCAAGGATCACGAGAAAGGCGGTGCCATGCGCCTCGAGTTCATCTCGGCTTTGAATCCGGCACACTTTGAAGTCCGGAATGCCCTCAACCAGGGACAGCAAGACTTGATGAAGCTTGCGCGTGAAGCCCAAGTCGCTTGCTCCAGGATCACGAAGCCCGAAGACATGGTCAAGTGCGGCCAGGCCCGCCAGGCTTACCAGGTGAAGCTCGGTAGCATCCAGATGCTCCAGCGCAGATGGATCGATGGGCAGCGCGCCCAGTTCCAATCCCATGGTGCACGTGTGGCCGGCGCTCCAGCGGCACTGACCCCGAGTGGCGGACTTCAGGTGTACAGCACCTACGGTGGCCCTTCGACCTTCGGAACCATCCCGTCTGTTCCGATGAACACGACTCTGTTCAGCAGTCCCCACTTCAGTAATTGAATTTTCCGGTTGACCTTGATCTGGGTTGTCGTTATCCCTAGAAGTACCAACAACATGTTGCTTCCACAGCAGTGAAAGGGGATTTATGGCAACTCAGATCAAAGGCACCGTGAAATGGTTCAACGACGCAAAAGGCTATGGCTTTGTCCTGTCCGAAGCGGTCAATGAAGACATCTTTGTTCACTTCAAGCAGATCCAAGGGGAAGGATTCAAGACCCTCTCTGAAGGCCAAGAAGTTGCGTTCGACCTGGGCACCGGCCAAAACGGCAAGCCCCAGGCCTTCAACGTGACCAAGTTCGACAACTAAGCTCGCATCTAGCTCGCACAACTTGATCAACCCCTCGATCGGGAAACCGGTCGGGGGGTTCTTACTTTAAAACCTTTCTCATGAACTGCCCCGGAGCCTCGAGTCCCATGAGCGCATGGTTTCCATTCCGCTTCCGGTAATGGACCGAAACAGCGGAATCTGCACCCAGGATCGATTGATTCTTCAGCACCCGCGAGAACGGAACCCGCCCCGGATCGGGAAGCCCCTCACCTCTCAGATTGCAGGTGTGGGCATGATTGAGAACACCCAGAAGCGCGACCAGGTGCGCGGAATCCCGATAAGGAATCAGAGACAGGAGCGGAGACAGGATCTCGGTCTGAAGCGCAACGCTCCTCTTCAGATCCTCGGGGGTGACCCCTCCATACAGGGCGAGGGTCGGCGCCGCACACCAGGATTTCCCGGCCCCGGGAAGAGGCTTCCCCCTCATGATCACCGAGGCTCCCTCTCGCTCGGAAATGCCGATGAACTTCAGATACCGGTCCAGGCGTGCGGGGTCTTGCATGGGCCCCATCCACGCCCCGTCCCGCGGATCACCGACAGGAAAGGCGCGCGCCAAGCCGTGGATTCGCTCAACCATCGGTCCGGCTTCGGTCTCGGGCAAGAACAACAAAGAAACGCTTTTGCAATCCTGCCCAGCTCCTGAAAACGCATCATCCACGAGATCGGTGAAGGCTTCATCACCGGGGTCCCGACCAAAAACTGTTACATTTTTATTTCCGAGGTGAAGCAGAATCTCCTTGGCCGGTCTCGACAAAGTGTCCTGGCGAACCCTCATTCCGTTTTCGAAAGTCCCGATAAAGACCACCGTCTCCACACTTTCGTGGCACGCCAAGCGCCGTCCGATTTCACGGTCCCCCAGGAGGCACTGAACCCGGTCCACATCAGCGCCGCCTTCCCTGACCCGCTCCACCATCCGGTGAACGGTCAGAGAGGCCTGCTCCGATGGCTTCAGAATCACCGGATTTCCTCCGATCCATGCAGCGAGCATGAACTTAACCGAATGAAACAGGGGCCACGAAGACGACAGGAGCACCACAGCACAGCCACGGGGCTCCCAGCCCTGTAGGGTGCCCTCACGAAACCATCCTTCATTGATCCAAACGGATACCAAGCGCTCGAGAGCAGACCATTCTCGCGCCACATCCACCCGGGTTCTTCCTTGTTCGAGAGCCAGCAGATCAAGAAGCTCCTCTTTTGAAGAGGTGATCCGGGCCCATGCCGACCTGACCCTCTCCACACCGCCACTGAACACCTCTCCCGCGCCCCGAACCGCCGGATCGATTTCGGCATAGCTCGAACCCGCCCGAGCGAGTATCGCGTCTGGCCGGGAGGGGTCGCGCAACATCCAGTGCGACATCCCGACGTCAACCTGAGGCAGATTCAGAAGACTGCGCAGTTCGATCAATGGGCATCACCCCTTGCTGAGCGTGGTCATAAGATCACGGTAGACATCAATGGCTTTCTCGAGCTCACCCCAGGAAATCGACTCATTGGGACCCTTCGGAAGACTCTGAACGGATCCGACCCCCTGAATCGTGATTGGAAATTTGGATTTGTGAAACCAACCCGCATCACTCAAATAGTTCGAATTCACCGTATCCTGGGCCCCGTCTGAAAACACCCCCTGTACCAGGTAGTCTCGCAGGAGGCTGAAGTGGAACGTTGAATATTTTTCGGAGACCCGCTTCAGGGTCTGCCTCCAGATTTCTTCAACCTGCGTGGCCGGATGATCCGGCAAAAAGCGAAGCTCGAAGCTCACTGCCAGCTTTCCGCTCGATTTCATTCGTACGCGGGTGAGCGAACCCACATTCAGCGACGGCTGGAAAGCCCGATTAGGGGTTCGATTCAGCTCCTCGATGAACTTCTTCCACTCATAGTCCAGCTCGAGAATGACCTCGATCATCTCCCCGGGAATGAAGCGTGTCCCGCCCTCGGAAATGCCCAGAAAATCGACCCTGAAAAACCTTGAAACCTCTTCGCCACCGATCTTCTGCTTCAAAAATTGCTTGAAGTCTTCGAACTGGAACGCAGTCAGGGAAATCTGTGCACGGGCGAGATCAGGATGGGTTCCCGATGCACCCTTCGCTTCGAGTGCGGACCACTGAAAATCGAAACCCCGCTCAGCCGCCTCAAGCATCAAATCCATCAAGAGATCGAAAGCGTTGATGGCGTTTTCCGGTGTGGCAAAGTCGACACTCAGTCCGTAGGCGGTGATATTGATCGACCGATTGTATCCACGAGAGTCCCGCTCCTTGATGGCCGCCTCGAGATCGATCGTGAACGAAACCTGGCCCGGGGCCTGCTTCACCGCCTTCAGCCCCGTCGGAGCAAACGAGTAAACTTCCTTTGGATTGACCGCCAAAGACTCAATCAAAAACCGCGAACCCATCATCCCGAAGTGAGACGCACAGGCTCCGACCAGGTAAAGGGGGCTCTTGTGGCGCTTATCCACCAAATCGACTGCCGCAAACACCCGGCACAGGAAGTCGAGCTTGCCCTGGACTGCGCCCGCGCCCACGATTCCGAACTCATCGAGAACGGGCGCCTGTGGATTGCCCTGGGTGACCGTCCACAAATGAGGAAGATTGCCCGTCGTGACATCGATCGGATTGATGAAGAGAACCCCCCTGCGCGTCGTTCGATCCACCAGATGGTCTGAAGTGAAACCGATGATGTTGCATTGGCGCTTGGACAGTCCATCCACGGAGTGGTTCACGGGCTGCAAGTGGGTCTTGAAACCGTAGTCGTGCATCATCGATTGGAGATAACGCGCGAGCTCCTCATTTCCGGTCTCGGCATGCGATGGAATGCTCAGGATGCGCTTGGCGTGCTCTTTGAATTTCTGGAAACTCAGCATCTTGTTTTTGAATATCAAATACTTATTTTTGTTGCAACGGAAGAGGGGCGTTCGTTACATTTACCGGGAATGAATGAGGTTGCTCAGCTTGCCGCTTCCGGTCAACTCAAGGAGGCCGTGGAGGTTCTGAAGAAGAACCCCACCTATGACGCGACCTATTTTTACAATCTCGGAGTCCTTCACGGGCGCATGGAACAAGCGGGGCTTGCCGTAGCTTACCTCGAAAAAGCCAACCGGGAAAAACCGCACGATCCCGAGATCCAGAACAGCCTGCGGGTGGCGCGCGAGGCTCTCCGCCAGACCCTGATCCGAAATGGAAGCGAAGGCACCGTCGACGGGTGCTCGACCCCTCTTGAGGGCTTTGCCGATCGGATCCGCGGAGAAGAGATTCTCGGCGTGATCGGCTTGATCACACTCAGTGTTTCCCTTCTCTGGATTCGGGCCTACCTCAAAACGCGCAACCTCACCAAAACGCTATTGAAGCCTTCGGGATGGTTCGGGGCTCTCGCTTTGGTTCTCGGATTTGCCTTTTATGGCGTCTATCAGGCGGGAAGCGCCAACCCTCCGGCCGTGATGATTGCCAAGCAACAGCTCAGAAGCGGTCCCGGAATGAATTTTCCAGAGATCGGCTCGATCGAGATCGGCGTGAAAGTTCGCGTGATCGGTGATCCCGCCACCGTGAACCAGAACGAGCTCTGGCAGAAGATCCGTTACCGTCCGAATCAAACCGCCTGGATTCCATTGTCCAGCCTTTTGCCTCTATAGGAGTCGATCATGAACACATTCTTGAAGCGCGCTTTCCTGGGCCTGGTTCTCGTCTCTCTCCTCGGCTCTTGCGTCGGGAAACCGGTAGACGAGTCTGATCCGAAGGAAATGTACGAGGATGCAGAGGTGGACATCGAGGGGAATCGCTACCTGCTCGCCCTCGACAAGCTCAGGGTGGTCCGGAGTAAGTTCTCTTACTCCAACTACGGCGCACTTGCTCAGCTACGGATCGGTGATGTCTACTTCCTTCAGGATTCGTTCCCGGAGGCGGCGGTTGCATACGAGGGGTTCTATGAGCTCTATCCCAAACACGCAAAAGCCCCTTATGCACTATTCCGTGCTGGCGAGTCCCATTATAGCGACATCCCGGGGACCATCGCCCGCGATCTGAAGAGCGCAGAGAACGCGATTCAATGGCTCGGAACCTACCTCGCCCGCTATCCACGCGGCGAATACGCCGGGCGAGCGCGGGAGCTCCGCCAGTTGGCCTATGACAAGTTGGCCGAGAAGGAACTCGATACCGCGAAATTTTATTTGAAGCGCGAGAAACATCCGGCCGCCCGCGCTCGATTGGAAAAGCTTCTGGAGCTGTATCCGGGCTCGGCTTTTGCAGACGAAGCCCGGTCCCTGCTTGAAAGGGTTCCAGAGTGAAGGACATTGAGGGTCTGATCCAGGAGCGCCGCTTTACCGAGGCGGCCGAGAGAATCCGTGACGGGCTTCTCTCGGAACCCGATAACGCTGACTTTTTGTACCTACGGGGTCTTCTGAAGTCCCACCAAGGCAAGCTCGTCGATTCGATCGAGGACCTGAAAGCCGCCCTGCGAGTAGAACCACGCCATACCGACGCCGCCATCTGCCTCTCTGTCATCCTGAACGACATTGGCCGGTATGATGAAGCCAAGCGTGTTTTCGATCAGGCGAATCAGAGTGTTTTCCTGAAGCAAGCGGGTGACGATCTTCAGATCGACCGGAAGTTCGCCCTGAAGCACTTTGAGCTCGGCGATCTCTATTTCCGGCACAGGCGCTTTGACGAAGCGGTGGAAGAGTACACGAAGGCCATCGGACTCGATCCGACACCTTCCGAGTTCCGTGTCCGTCGCGCCAAGGCTTTTGCCAAAAAAGGTTTTGTCACTCGCGCCATTCAGGACCTGCAGCAACTCAAGAATGAACGCCCGGGAGAATTGAGCGTGAGAATCCAACTCGGCCTGCTTCACTACAGCCAGTCAAATGTGCTCGATGCCGAACTGGAATGGGAGAGCGTACTGGAACGCGATCCAGTGAACCGCGAAGCGATCGCTTACCTCGAACTGATCAAATCAGCTCGACCCTTGTAGTGATCGGAAGACTGTTCACAGGAAGCACCGACTTGCCACTGTCCGCCGCAGGGGCTTGGGCGCGACTCATCCCCATCAGGTGTGTCCGAAGCTCCTGGAACATGGGGTGCTTGATGGGCTGATCGTTCTCCTGAAGCACCACTTGCTTGGCAATTCGAGAGCGCGTGTTGATCACCACAGGTGCTTTCAGATTCGCGGTCATCTCGGTGAGATTCCCCGGAATGGTCAGAATGGTGAAGACGCTGGCTTCTTTGATGGAGTCGAGGCGGAGCTCACGCAATTCGGATGCGGACAGGCGCACGACATAATCGTTCTTATAGATGCGCGGCTCGAGCACTGGAAAGGCCAGATGGGGGTTGGTCAAAGACTGGAGCCAAAGGATGAGCGTATCATCGCCGGAATCAACCAGGCAGTAATCCTGTTCTTCAGGAAAGCCTAGGATGCCGCTCGGGATCGTGATGATCTCGTCGGTTGAAATCTCGATTTGGCCAAAACGTCCTGTTTGTACGACCATAAAAACCTCCCGGGAAAAAACTTTTTCCCAACTGAAGCTTAGCTTTACGTGGGGGCATTGAGCAAGAGCGTTATTTGCCTAGGGCCAAAAAAATGACGCAATATCCGACCGGTCGCGTCAACCCTTCAGAGCTTTGGAAACGGCATTCAGGTCGGCAGGTGCGGTTCCGGCCACCTTGTTTTGATCTTGGATTGAGGTATACACCTCTTCGCGGTGAATCTTGGTTTCTTTGGGTGCTTGAATGCCGAGGCGCACCTGCTTGCCCTTGATCTGAACCACGGTGATCTTGATGTGATCATCGATTGCGATGGTTTCGCCGAGTTTTCGGGTCAGAACGAGCATAAAACCTCCATGTACTGAACTACTAAGTAATCCAATTACTCACAGGGGGTCATAGCCCAAGCCGCTGGGATAAACAAGAGAAATTATCGCAAAAAGTCAAGAAGTGTGGGCTGAATCAGGTGTTTCGAGCTTGCCAGACTGCTCTTGAAAACGGTCTCTTCTTTGGCCAAATCACTCACCACCCGGGTCATGTCGGCATCCTCGATGTTCGAGGTCAGCTGTGCGTTGGTGATGTTGTGTCGCTCGAGCGCACTCATGTTGCCGGCGATACTTTGCACACGTGAACCGATTTTGGAACGGAGTGAAATCACCTTGCTGAGAAGATCATCGAACGCATCGAGGGATCCCCGAATCGTCTCCATGTCGCCGGTGAGGAGTCCGGTTCGCAAGGCCTTCAGCTGCTGGAAGAGGTTCACGTTTTGGGGGCCTTCCGATCCGTCGGAGGCGAGGCGACGGGCCACCCCTCCCTGGGGCTCCTCTCCCTTTTCTTGGCGAATCCTGCGCATATCGGCCGAACCGGACGGGTTGGTGTTGAAGACCTCGTGGCCGGGAAGGTTGGCTCCGATGAACACCTCCCGACCGATCTCCACCATCATCTCGCCTTCGTCGCCAAGATAGTTTCCGTCGGCATCGACCGGGGATTGCGTGGTCTTGAATCCGCCGAAAATGTACCGATCGCCGATCCTGCGGTTACCGGTGGCAACGGCCCGCTGGAAAAGCTGACTCACTTCTTCAGCAACGCCGTAGCGTGATTCCGGGGTGGAGCTGGCATTGCTCGATTGTCCGATAGCGATCTCTTTCGCCCGCATCACGATCTCGGAGATGTCTTCCAGGGCATGGTCGGTGTTGTCGAGAAATGCATTGGCCAGTCTGGCATTCACCTGGAACTGCTCGTTGTTCACTTTGTCCGTCCTCACTTCAAGCACCTTCGCCGCCCCGACCGGGTCGTCCGAAGGGCGGTTGAGTTTTTTCATGGTTGCCGTCTCAGTCTGAAGGTTCTCCATCCGGGATTTCGCCCGGGTGATGCTGTCGCGGACCACTCCGAAATTGGTGTTATCCGATACCCTCATTTATCTAACCCCTCAGCCTCAGGACTGTGTCCATCATTTCGTCAGCGACCTTGATCACCCGCGCTGACGCGTCGAACGCGTGCTGAAACTGCATCAAATTTGTGGTTTCCTCGTCAATCGAGACTCCTGATACCTGATCGCGAACCTTGTTCAACTGGGTCAGGATGCTCTGCTGCTGTCCGAGTGCATCGCGGTTCCGTGATGCCGCAGTTCCGACATCGGAAACAATCGAATTGTAAAAATCATCGACCGTCGTGTGGCCCGAGTTCATCAGGCGGAGATTCTGCAGATTAGCAATAGCGAGCGCATTGCGGTTGTCGCTCGGGGCGCCCGGCTGGAGCGCGGCTGCGATATTGCCGACCGATGCGCTGACATCCGTGGACAACCTGAGCGACTGGGCCGCCCCGGTCACGCCACGCACGTCTTCGAAGAACTTGATTCCGGTCCGGCCATCCTGGGTGAAACCCTTGGAGTGAAGCTCGTTCACGGACTTGGCAACCGAATGGGCCAATTCATCGAGACGCGCCAGGACCTGGTTCACGGACTTATCGCGCACCTCGATCTGTGCGCCGATCTTTCCGCCCTTGAACTGATCGGTGATCGCCTGATTGGCGAATGCAGATCTTGAAATCTGGAATGAGTTATCGATCGCACCGGGAGCATGCCCGGATCCGTGTCGGCCGACGGCATATTTTTCAATGACCGTTCCGGTCACCAGGGGTCCGACGCCCTTGATGTCGACATTGACGTTTCCTTCGTTATCCTTGTGTGAAGTCACGTCGACGAGTTCGCTGATTTTTTTCAGGATGAGATCCCGGCGATCCCGAAGGTCATTGGCGGCGTCGGTGCCCGTCACTTCGGACTGGCGGACCCTGCGGTTCAGATCTGCGAGTTCTTGCGCAAAAGAGTTAAGTTCTTTCAGGTTTCCTTCGATACGATGGTCGATGTGGGAGCGCACGGACTCCACTTCGGCGCGCAAACGCCGAAAATCACTCACCATGGCCTGAGAGGATTCCCTCACGGCTTGGCGGATCGCTTCACTGGTCGGCTCATTCGAAAGCTTACGGAAATCATTATAAAACCGGGCAATGAGCCGGTTGAGGCCGTCTCCGCCCATCTCGTTGAAGATGTCCTCGACCTGATTGAGGAACACTTGGCGCTCTTCGTGAAAAGCCATGTCTCGCCCACCTTCACGCAGCTGGCGCTCGAGGTACTCGTCATTGATCCGCTCGATTTTTGAAATCCGGGACCCTTCTCCGACAAAGTGCCCGCCTTGACCGGCAATCTGTTTGCCGACTTCCGCCTCGGATTGAACGCGTTGACGGGAGTACCCTTCAGTGCCTGCATTGGAAATATTGTGCCCTGCAGTCGCGATTCCGGCTTTCGCGGTGCTCATTCCGGACTTTCCGGTTTGCAGGACATTCACCAATGCCATCGATCAGACTTCCTTGGAGATCAACCTCGGACCGTGGGCATTCGTACTCCCCGCGTTCCGCTGGCCGCTTTGATTGTAGGTCGCCGCCTTCGGGTTGGTTTCCCCGAAGATGTTCTGTTTCATGTTCTGGATATGCTTCAGGGACTCGTTGACCAGACTCCCGTTCAATTCGTTCTGCTTTTTGATCCGCTCGACCAGGACCAAAAGGGCGCTCAGGTCGGACTGGAGCCGATCAGCAAGGCCCGGATTGCGACCCTGCTCACGGAGAATGAGATTCCGGAGTGTGGCGTCCGAGGCTGCGATGCTTTCGGCCTCACACCAGGTCCGGACCACTGCCTGCCTCGACAGCTCGGCCTGATGAATCCAATGGATCAGGGCCTCCTTGGCCGAGGCGGCCTCGTAAGTGGCCTTCACATCCGCCTGGGTGATTGCCTCGTTCTCGGACTTCACCACCTCATAGAGCTGGCGATGCAACCCGATGAGATCTTGCAAAGTCTCGTGAAGACTCGCTCCGTGATCTTGATTTTTATGGGTCCCGTTTTCCATTCTTCCTCACCCGCATCCTGCTCGGAGGTTCAGTGGTTCGTAGAATCAGGCGCCAGCCAGTCCGATATGATCGTCGACCAGGCGGTCGGCAATTGCATCTGCGCCGACATTGTATTTCTTGTTCGCGATCTTCTCGCGGAGTTCAGCGATCTTTGCTTCACGCACGTCAGAGGACTCAGCGGCGATCTGCTTGGATTTTGCCATGTCGCGTGCGCGGGTGGAGATTTCGGCACTGGCGGATTCGTTCTTCGAGGTGGTGGACGCACGATCCGCGCGACTCTCATAAGCGTTCGATTTCAGCTTCTCTGTCTTCTTGGCAGACTGCGCCTCAGCGCTCTGAATGGCCGGACTGTTCGCTGGATTGACCCTCATGTGTACCTCCTGTACTCACGGAACCGGGATTGCGGCCCGCATTTTCATTGTAATGTGCGTTCCCCTGCGAGCGCAACCAATAATCGACGATTTGCTCGGACAATCCGAGGGAATTTTGCCGGGCCGCGATTTCGGCGTACTCCTGGTCGAGCATTCCCTGGTAAATGTCTGAAGCTGAATTCCTGAGTGAAAATTCCGACTTTTCGACAGTTCCCCTCATGGCCTTCATCATTTCCTGGGTGAAAATGGCTTCCAGGCCCTCGGCGGCCTTCTGCATCTCGGGGCTGATCCGTTCAGCGTCAACTTTTTGATTCCGGGCTACGGAAGAGGGGGGGATCCGGGGAAGACTCATGATTGAGCCCCCCCGGATCCTATGATCGAATCGAGGTTCGGGACAGGGGCTTCATGCCCCGGCGTCATGCCGATGAATTGAAAAGATTTGAGTTTGCCTGCCATCCTAGCAAGCGGTTGCTTCATCTCTGTTTCCTGGATCATCGGTTCATTCTCCATCCATCCTTGGACAGTCGCTTCGTCCCTCTCCTTTCTTCGAATCAATTCTTCAAATCAGTTCCAAATCAGCCTGCAAGGCTCCCGTGGCCTTCATGGTTTGAAAGATCGCGGTCATGTCTTTCGGCGCTACCCCGAGGGTATTGAGCAACTTGACGAGGTCGGATACGGTTGCGTTTCCATTTACGAGACCGCGTTCAGCATCTGCACGCGCACCCGGCTTCAGCTCGAGGAGTCGCTCCTTTGCCTGACCCTTGACTTGAATCGAAAGATCTCCGTGAGAAATCGCAACCGGGGCGAGACTGACCTTGTCCCCCATCACGACCGTTCCGGTCCGTTCGTTCAAGACGACTTTGGCTTTCGAATCCGTCACGACACGGATGTTCTCGACGCGAGCCATGAGATCGACCGTCTTGCCCTCATAATTGAAAGGGACCACAACGTCGACGGTGGCACTGTCACGCGCGCTGGCGAATTTTCCTCCGAGCTCGGCATTGACCAAGGCCACCAATCGGGCGGCAGTCGTGAAGTCAGGGTTGTTCAATGACATTCGGAAGCTTTTCTTTTCGGCGAAATTGGTGTCGACATCCTTTTCAATCATGGCCCCCGAAACAATCCTTCCGACCGTGGGAAACACGCCTTTGCCGGAGTCGGTGAGGGAACCGAGAGTCACCTGCCCCTGCGCGACTGCATAAACCTGTTGATCACCGGCACGGAGCGGAGTCACCAGGAGGGTGCCGCCCTCCAAAGAGCCGGCGTCACCGATCGAAGAAACCGTGACATCAATTTGGGCGCCGGAACGGGCAAAGGGGGGCAACTTGGCCGTGACGATCACCGCGGCCGCATTTTTCGATTTCACGGCCGCATTTTTCTCAATGTCGAGCCCGAGCTTGCCGAAGAGGCGACCGAGGGATCTCGCCGTCACATCGGTACTGGAATCACCGGTACCACGCAGGCCGACCACGAGCCCGTATCCGATCAGGATGTTCTCGCGAACGCCCTTTACCGAGGCAATGTCCTTGATCCTCGCACCGACTGTGATCGAGCCCAAGGAAACACCCGGAGTCAGCAGCATGGCCACTGCAATGAGGGTCAGTCCGAAGTATTTAGCGCGCAACGCGGATGTTGTATTCATAGAGTTTCCCCGATTGGATCGTGTCTTTGTCATCCAGGTCAGCGGCAGGAGCCACCGCAACCAACGAAAGCAACTTAGTGTGCCCTCGGTAAAGCACGCGCTTCACCGCGCGGATCTTGAAATTCCCGTTTTGGAAGCGATCAATGATCTCGGCACGGAGTTCCTCGCTCGGATTCAAGGCCAGAGCCTTCGAAAGGTCGACCTGGGACCATCGAACCGCCTTCTCCATCCGACTCTTGACCGCAAGCGCCTCATCCGAGTGCAAATCATCCGATGCAACGTTGCGGTAAGCCTTCAGGTCCTGGTCATCCTTTGCGAGTTCGTTGTTTTTCAGATGCAGGGCCATTTCGACAGCTTGTTCAGCAGGCGTAAGTGTTTTTTTCACTTCCTCGGCAACCTGACGGATGAAGAGCTCGTCGAGCTTCACTGAAACGATGTCACCGGGGGAACGCACTTTCCCCTTTGTAAAAAAGTGATTCGCATCGTTGCCATTGGCCCACAATGATCCGTCACCGGGAGAACTGTCGTAGAAGTCGTTCCGAGTGGCCCGATCACCCAGGGTGAAAGAGCGGCTTTGGCGCGCATAACCCCGCCCCGCCTCAATCCTGGCCCTCACTGCATCATCAGACGGATCCATGCGCTCCTCGGCGCCCTCCGTACGGGCACCTGAACGCTCATCACTCAGTGTTTGGGCCGGAGTCCGCACAGCGCCTCCGCTGTAGGGATGCTGGTAGCTGGCCTCAGGAATCTCGGGGGCTCGGGAGCGCCAGGCCCCACCGAGCGCCCTTCCGTTCCCATCATCCATTCCGTTTGTGAGAGCGTTGTAGTCGGTCGGCTCTTCTGATTTGAGTGCGAAACCGCTGCAAGCCGAGAGAGAAAAGGAGATCGCGATCAACGCCATCCGCCTCATAGGCTCACCTCGACGTTCCGGTCCTCATTCACTTTTCCAACCATCTCTCGCTTGCCTTTCACCGTCAGTACCCGGATGCGGTCTCCGACCGATGCGGGTTCTTCGACCGTGGCCTGGGTCACCAGCTCGAGTGTTCCCGAAGTCAAGAGGAGCTTGACCGTATCGCCCTTGCGGAGATCGGGCTGTTTTTGTACCGCGGTCGAGACCGCATATTGGTTCTCAAGGATGGTTTGCCTGGACTGCAATCCGCTGAATTCGGTCTCGGCAGGCATCATCACCCCGCGATATTCTCTCGCAGCACCGGAGGCCACATTCACCTCGAGTGTTTTGAAGTCTTCGTTTTTCAGGCGGGTATTGGGATAAATTCTGCGAACGGCCACTGGCACCTTGATCCATGCCTGGTACGGGGTCTGGATCATTTCGGTCTTGCTACGGGACTCGAGATTCAAACCCGACAGCTCGATCAGAACGGAGCCGTTGGGGCGATCTTCGATGATCCGCGCGCTGCGGATTTCGGAAAAAGAGGTGATTGCGGACTGACTGGCCAGCTTGTCGAGCGAGGGAAGACGGATCTCGGAGCCCGGAATGCGCTCTTCGAGAAGCTTCTTTACCATCTCGGTCATGCGAGTCGCATGGCTCGATTCATCGCCAGCGGGCAGGGCTTGCGCCACTTGGATCAGTGCGAAGAAGGCCAGAGCCGTCATTCGGAACATCGATATCACCCTCCTTGGTGATGATCAGGATCCTCGGATCCCGGAGACCGTCCTGGTCCCCTCATTCAAATCATCTCACGATATTTGTTGTCGCTTCAAGCATTTTGTCGGCGACCCCCATCACTCGCGTGTTCATCTCATACGCGCGCTGGGCACCGATCATTTCGATCATGCTGTTTGCAACATTGACATTAGAGGCCTCAAGCGCCCCTTGCATGACGGTTCCGGTTCCGCCCTCACCCGGTACCAAGGTCTGAACCGCGCCACTGGCCGGAGTCGCTTTGTAAAAGTTGTTTCCGATGGAGCGTAGACCTTGCGGATTGATGAAATTAGCGAGCTGGATCTGCCCGATGGTCTGCTCTCCTTGAGCCGTCAGCGCCTTGACCTCTCCGTTCGGAGTGATCACGATTCCATTGGCCTCTCCCGGCACGGTGATTGCGGGCTCCAGAAGGGCTCCATTGCTGAGGCTGATTCGTCCCTGCGAATCCAGCTTGAAATTCCCCGTCCGCGTGTAAACCACCTCTCCGGAGTTCGGGAGGCTCACGGGAATGAACCCCTTGCCCTCGATCATGATGTCATAGGGATTGCTGGTCATCTTCACCGAGCCCTGTTCGAACAACTTGTGGGCAGAGCCGACCTTCACTCCGAGACCTTTCTGGATGCCCGTCGGCGATACGGTGGTCGCACCCTGGCGCCCACCGGGATCCTTGATGGTTTCGTACATCAAGTCCTGGAATTCCGTGGTCTCGCGCTTGTATCCATCCGTGTTCACGTTTGCGAGATCGTTCGCGATCCGGTCGATGTTCGCCTGTTGCGCTTCAAGTCCCGTGGCAGAAGTGGTGAGTGCCTTGATCATTCAGTCTCCCTCATTGCATTTTTGCGATGTCGCTGACTTCCTTGGACATCATTTCGCTGACCGTCTTCATCGCTTTCAGATCCTGCTCGAACATCCGGTTGGCCCGGATCAAGTTGGCGATCTCTTCGACCGGATTCACATTGGAGGTTTCAAGCATTCCCTGACGGATCTGCGTCCCCGTTGCCGCCTGAGGTGGATTTCCTTGAGGGTTCTTGTTCTCGAAGTACAAACCACCCGTTTTGCGAACGGTTTTCAGGTCACCGAACTCGACCACACCGAGAGTGGCAACCAGTTCATCATTCATGTAGAGCTCACCCCGGTCATTGATGTGGAGAGATCCATCCCTGCCCTGCAAATTGATGAATCGTGCGGCGGGATCGGCGTTCCGTTCGCCTTGAGCCAAGACCGGGTGTCCCTCGGAGGTGAGCAGTCGCCCGTCGGCACCGAGTTTGAGTGCGCCCGCCCGCGTGTAGCGAATCCCTGCGGGGGTCGAAACCTCGAGAAATCCCGGACCGTTGATCGCGACATCGAGCGGATTGTCCGTCACCTTGAGACCGCCCGTCTTGAAACTGGTGTGGGTGCCATTGACCACCACGAAGGATTGGTCCCGGCCATCGAGCGGGTAAAGATCCTTGTCTTTAACCGGAGAACGAGGAACATCAGCGGTCAAATCTTCGGTTTTCTCATTGGTAACGAGGTATTCCTTGAAGTCGACGCCGTCTTTTTTGAATCCGTTCGTATTGACGTTGGCAAGATTGTTCGAGATGACCTCGACTTCGAAATCTCTTGCGATCGCTCCGGATACCGCGGGCCAAAGTGGTTTGGACATCCTGTTCCTGACTCCCTCGCCGTTTTCTTCCTGAAAACCGGTCCTCTTCACATTGTAAGGGGCAAAGCGAACACCTTGCAAAGCGTAAATCCGGTGTCAATTTTCCCGCCCGGCAGGATTTGCCTGGTGGCAAGCAATTCACCTTCAAGCCCGGTTCATTTGTTGTTATAGTTCGAAGGAATTCCCCTATGATACCGAGGTATGAAGTAGAAGCGATTTCAAGGATTTGGACTGAGGAGGCCCGCTGGCGGCGTGTCCTCGAGGTGGAGCTCGCCCTCCTTGCCGAACTTGAAGCGTCCGGAATGGCACCTCGGGGGACCCGGGCGGCCTTCGACGGAGTCAAGGTCGACGTCGAGCGGATTCACGAGCTCGAATTGCAGACGCGGCACGACCTGATCGCTTTTTGTGCCAGCATCACCGAACAGGTGTCGCCCGAGTCGGGGCGCTTCTTCCATCACGGTGTGACTTCATCAGATGTGCTCGACTCCGCTCTGGCGCTTCAACTCCGCGACTCATTATTGATCGTGGAGCGCTCACTCGGGAGTGTGCTCGAAACACTCGATGCAAGAATCGAGGAGACCCGGGACCTGCTCTGCGTCGGGCGCTCTCATGGCATGAGCGCCGAGCCCATGATATTCGGGCAGAAGTTCCTATCCAGCCGGGCCGAGTTCACCCGTCGGCTCCGCGATGTCAGGCACCTGATCGATTCTGAGCTGACCGGTCAGATGTCCGGTGCCGTGGGGAACCACACCTTTCTCGATCCCGCATTCGAGGCGCGGGCACTGGCCCGGCTCGGGCTTCCGGTAGAGCCGGTCTCCACTCAGGTGGTTCCGCGCGATCGGATCGCCCTTGTTTTGTCGATTGGTGCGCTCATCGCCTCCGCCATTGAACGAATTTCGATCGAGATCCGGCATTTGCACCATTCCGACCTTGCTGAATTGCACGAAGGCTTCCGTCCGGGACAAAAGGGATCCTCGGTCATGCCCCATAAGCGCAATCCGATTTCGACTGAAAATCTCTGTGGTCTTGCCAGGGTGATCCGCTCTCATGTGGAAATCGGTCACCAGAACTCTCTTCTTTGGCACGAGCGGGACATCTCTCACTCGAGTGCGGAACGCCTCGTTCTCCCGGATCATTTCGGACTCCTGGTTTATTCGCTCGACCGTCTTGCATCAACCCTGGCGGACCTCGGAATCCACAGGGAGCACATCGAGCACAAGGTCAGGTTGCAATTCACCTGCCTTTCTTCGCGGGCCCTGCATGGCCTGGTCGAGAAAAACGCCCGCCCGAGAGACTTCCTTTATTCTGTCGTCCAGGACTCTGCCTTCCGCGCATCCGATCTCGACGGATTCATCCTCCGGCTTCAGGAGCGCTGCTCTCAAGAGGGTCTTCAATTCGACCCCGGGATCCTTTCCTGGAACGGAGTCAAACAGGCCTATCGCAATCGTTTCGACGAAGTATTGAAACGGTTCAGGGAGGGCCTATGATTTCTTTGCGTGCCAAGCCCGTCCTGGAGGTGCGCAGGCAAGCACTTCGAGATCGTGTCGCCGCTCGGGTGGCATCGGGGCACAGGGCTCCGAAGCTTTGCGTGATTCTCGTGGGTGACCACCCGGCCAGCCAGATCTATGTGAGCCGGAAGGAAAAGATGGCCGGCCTGGTCGGTTTCGAGCGTGAGACGCTGCGGTTTCCCGAGAGCACCACTCCCGAAGAGGTTCGGCTTCGAGTGGCCGCCCTGAACGAAGACCCATCCGTGGATGGGATCTTGATCCAGCGCCCGCTCCCGTTCGGATTCGATGAAAAGGAGGTCTGCCTGTGGGTTCATCCTGAAAAGGATGTGGACTGCCTCCACCCCGAAAACATGGGGCTCCTCCTGACCGGAAATCCGCGCTTCCTTCCCTGCACGCCCGGAGGGATTCTGCTCCTTCTCGAACATTATGGCCTCGACCTTGCCGGAAAAACCGCCTGCGTGATCGGGCGGAGTTTGATCGTCGGAAAGCCGCTGGCGGCGCTCTTGTTGTCCCGAAACGCCAGCGTCATTCAGATCCACCGTCAGACTCCCGATCCCGCAGCTCTCTGCAGGCTGGCGGACTTTGTTTTTGTCGCAGCAGGTTCGCGGGGCCTGCTCAAGCGGGATTGGATCAAGCCCGGGGCCGTGGTGGTGGATGTCGGCATTCATCGACTTCCGGATGGCAGGATCACAGGTGATGTCGATACGGAATCCTTGGGCGACGCTCCTTCGGCACTGACTCCCGTTCCGGGAGGTGTTGGGCCGATGACCATCCAGGTCCTGCTGGAAAACACATTTACATCATCGATCCGGAAACGCTAGAGTGGGGCCATGCTGAAACGGACTGCACTTTACGAAGAACACCTGAATTTGAAGGGCCGGATGGTGCCGTTCGGCGGTTGGGAGCTCCCCGTTCAATATTCCGGAGTGATGGCGGAACACCAGGCGGTCCGCACTGCTTGCGGTGTCTTCGATGTCAGCCACATGGGGGAGATCGAGCTCGAGGGTCCCGGTGCCTTGGCTTTTTTGAGCCGGGCAACCATCAATGACCCGTCCACTCTCGCCCTCTGGCAGGCGCAGTACTCGGCGTTTTGTAACGAGGGCGGCGGAATCATCGACGACCTCGTGATCTATCGCACCGGAGAGCGGCGCTTCTTTCTGGTAGTGAATGCTTCGAACACAGATAAGGACTTTGAGCACCTTTCACGGCTCCATCATGCGTGGACCGGAGAGCCTGTGAGCCTGAAGAATCGCTCCGCTGAGTTTTCCCAGATTGCGCTCCAAGGTCCGCGCTCGAATGAGGTGCTTGAAAAGATCTGCCCGCTTCCCCTCGATAAAATCCTGAACTACTGGTGTGCCGACGGTGAAGTCGCTGGCGCCCGGGCCCTCGTTGCCCGAACGGGCTATACGGGCGAGGACGGATTCGAGATTTATCTATCCAACACGGATGCGCCTCGAGTCTGGCGCGCACTCCTCGAGGCCGGGGCTCCGTTCGGGATCCTGCCTTGCGGACTCGGCGCACGCGACACTCTGAGGCTCGAGATGAAGTACGCTCTTTACGGTCATGAGCTCGATGATTCTACGGGCCCGCTCGAAACCGGTCTCGGCTGGATCACCAAACTGAAGAAGGCCGGTGATTTTATCGGACGAACGGCCATCGAGACCATGAAGTCGCAGGGACCGGCGAGGGCCTTGGTCGGTCTCCGCTCCGAGGGGCGGGGCATCGCCCGCCAGGGAGCCGAGGTGTACGATGCCGACCGGACCACTCGGATCGGAACGGTGACTTCGGGAACACAGAGTCCGACCTTGAAACAGTCCATTGCCATCGCACTCATTCAAAAAACACACGAGGCCACAGGAACGAAGCTCTGGGTGAAGGTCCGCGAAGACTTCCTCGAGTACACGGTCAGCCCGACACCTTTCATATCCAAATCCAGGAGGAATGTATGAGTTACCCGAAACAATACCGCTATACCAAAGAACATGAATGGGCGGAGCTCCTTTCGGAGAGCCGGATCCGGGTCGGAATCACCGACCATGCCCAGAGCAGTCTCGGGGACATTGTGTTTCTGGAACTCCCGAAGGTAGGACGCGAACTGAAGGCACACGAGACCTTCGGTGTGGTCGAGAGCATCAAGGCGGTTTCCGACCTGTATGCGCCCGTTTCAGGAAAGGTGGTCGAGATCCACTCGGACCTCGTTTCCGATCCCGGCCGGATCAACACCCAACCCCACTCCGAGTGGATGCTGGTCGTGGAGGCTTCCGATGCCAAGGCTCAGTTCGACGGCTTGCTCGATGCCGATGCCTATCAGGAATACATCCGCAGCCTTTGAGCGAGTCGCCTCGGAATGAGGGCCGCCCTTGTCCATCAAGGAGTGCTTTACCTTTCCGAGTGTGCCCCTCGTTCGCCCCATCGGTCCGCGGTCACCACTCTCGTTCGCGGGATCTGGAGGGAATATCCGGATCAGGCACGCAGCCTGCTTCGAAACCGGATCTTCACGGATGGCCCGCTGAGCCCCGCCTGTGAGGGCATGATCAAGGTGGCCGCCAAACGATTCGAGGTCCTGAGCCCGATCGAGTGGGAAGCACGTTTTGCCGGATTTCATGGTACCGTGCAAACACTCACGGCACTTGTCCCCGACACTGAAGGCCACACCTTCGCCCCGAAGGACTTGCCCATACGGGAGCTGCTCGCTCAACTCCGTCATCAGGCGGAGGGATATCCTGCAGTCACTGCGGCCCTCGTGGACCCCGAGGGGCGGGTTCTCATTGGCTCCTGGAATCGCACCGCTCGAGACCGCAGCGCACATGCCGAAGTGAACCTCGTCGAGGCCTGGTTCGGCCAGCACAACGTGCCTCCGCCGCAAGGATCGACCCTTCACGTGAGCCTGCGTCCCTGCGCCATGTGTGCAGCACAGATTCTTGCACTGGCCGGAGATCCTGGCACCCTCCGCGTGGTGTTTTACGAGGAAGATCCGGGACCCGCATCGAAGAACTCATGCCTGGTTCCGGGGACCGACCTCTGGCACAAGGCCGGATCCCCCGCTTGGCAGGCTTGGTTAGCCGATTCTTAAGAGGAGTAGGACTCGATCGGCGCACAAGAACACACAAGGTTCCGATCACCGTACACGTTGTCGATTCGAGCCACGGACGGCCAGAACTTTTTCTGTCGGATGGCAGGAAGCGGATACGCCGCCTCTTCACGTGAGTAGGGGAACATCCACTCTGTTGCCGTGACCATCTCGGCCGTATGGGGCGCGTTCTTGAGGAGATTGATTTTACGATCCGCCTTGCCGGTCCGGATGGCCTCGATCTCCGCGCGAATCGCGATCATCGCATCGATGAAACGATCCATCTCCGCCTTGGATTCACTCTCGGTCGGTTCGATCATGAGAGTTCCTGCAACAGGAAAAGAAATGGTGGGCGCATGGAATCCGTAATCCATCAGACGCTTGGCCACATCTTCGACCTCAACGCCGGTTTCGGCCTTGAGCGGGCGAAGATCGAGGATGCACTCATGCGCAACCCGACCCGAGCGCCCCCGGTACAGCACCGGGTAGTGCGGCTCCAGTCGCTTGGCCATGTAATTCGCATTCAAGATCGCAACCTCGGTCGCCCGACGCAAACCCCCGCCGCCCATGAGTTTCATGTAAACCCAAGAAATCGGCAGGATGCTCGCACTTCCCCAAGGCGCTGCAGAGACCGCACCGAGCGCGCGCGATCCCCCGGTTCTCGCTCCCGAGTATCGGAGAAGACTGTGACCCGGCAGAAAGGGCGCCAGCTGACTCTTTACCGCGATCGGCCCCATGCCGGGACCACCGCCCCCGTGAGGGATGCAGAAGGTCTTGTGCAAATTGAGGTGGCACACATCCGGGCCGAAGTGCCCGGGCTTGCACACCCCGATTTGAGCGTTCATATTGGCGCCATCCATGTAAACCTGGCCGCCTCGAGCATGAATCACCTCGCAGATCTCGCGGATGTTCTCTTCAAAGACGCCATGAGTGGAGGGATAGGTGACCATGAGTGCCGCAAGCTGGGGGGCGTGCTGCTCGGCGAGTCGCTTCAAGTCCGCGAGGTCGACATTGCCCTCGCTGTCGCACTCGACGACCACGACCTTGAATCCGGCCATTGCCGCAGAAGCCGGATTGGTTCCATGGGCGGACTTCGGAATCAGGCATACGTTGCGGTGAGAGTCCCCCCGGCTTTCGTGGTAAGCCCGGATGGCCAGCAGTCCGGTGTATTCACCCTGGGAGCCCGCATTCGGCTGCAAGGAGACCGCATCGAATCCGGTCACTTCCGCGAGCATGGACTCGAGATCGCGGAACAATTCAAGGTAACCCTCGGTTTGCGATGCGGGTGCGGCTGGATGAAGCCTCCCGAATTCAGGCCAGGTCACAGGAATCATCTCGACCGTGGCATTCAGCTTCATCGTACAAGACCCGAGCGGGATCATCGAGAAGTTGAGGGAGAGATCCTTTTTTTCCAGCTTCGACATGTACCGGAGCATTTCGTGCTCGGAGTGGTAGCTGTTGAACACCGGATGGGTGAGCACCCGGTCCTCGCGAACCAGTGCTTCAGGAATCTGAGGAATGAGCGCGTCCGCACCGAGTGATGCAAGGGTCTCTTTTCCATCCGAAAGAATCCGGACCAATTGCTCGAGTTCTCTTGCATCGACGGCTTCATCAAGCGCGATGGTGATCCGGTCTCCCTCTTTACGGAAATTGAATCCCTCATCCAGGCCTTGCTTTAGAATCGCACCCGCGCGGGCACCGGCATCGAAAGTGATCGTGTCGAAGAAAGTTCCCGACTGGAGTGCAATACCCGCGCTCCGGAGTGCGCGGGATAAGAGAACCGCTCCGCCATGGATCCGCTTGGCGATGCGAAGCAAGCCTTCGGGCCCATGGTAAACCGCATACATAGAAGACATCACCGCAAGCAGAACCTGAGAGGTGCAGATGTTGCTGGTCGCCTTCTCACGACGGATGTGCTGTTCGCGGGTCTGGAGGGCGAGTCGGATCGCGGGCTTGCCCCGGGCGTCTTTGGAAAGCCCCACAATACGTCCCGGGAGACTCCGCTTGAACTCATCCTTGCACGACATGTAGGCCGCACTCGGACCACCAAACCCCATCGGAACCCCGAAGCGTTGCATGCTGCCCACCGCGATATCGGCCCCGAGCGTTCCCGGGCTCTTCAATAATAAGAGGGCCATCGGATCGGCAGCCACCGTCACCATGAGCCCGGCTCCTTTGGCGCGAGCGATCTTTTGAGGAAGGTCCGTATCGACTCGCCCCGAGGTATCCGGGTATTGGAACAAACACCCGAAATGGCGCTGAGAGGGCTGAAAGGATGAATCATCGAAGAGTTCCACTTCAATTCCAAGGGGCTCCGCCCGGGTCCGGATGACCTCGATATTCTGAGGGTGCATATCCTTTGAAACGGCGAAAACATTGCGTCCGGACTCCGGATGGATCGCCCGACTCATCGCCATAGCCTCGGCACAAGCCGTTGCCTCATCGAGCAACGAGGCATTAGCCACCGGGAGACCGGTGAGATCCGTAACCAGGGTTTGAAAATTCAAAATGGCCTCAAGACGGCCTTGGGCGATCTCGGCCTGATAGGGGGTATACTGGGTATACCATCCCGGATTCTCTAGAATATTCCTTTGGATCACCGGTGGAACCAAGGTGTCATGAAAGCCGAGCCCGATCAGTGAGCGCATCACCCGGTTTTTTTCTGCCACTGTTTTGAGTTCCCGGAGAACGGCCGCCTCGCTCGGAATCGCCGTCACCGCAAGTGGGGCATCGGTCCGGATGGACGCCGGAACCGTTTGCGCAATCAGCTCGTCAAGGGAATTCAAGTCAAGAGCATTCAACATTTCTTTTTGCTCTTTTTCCGGTGGGCCGATATGCCGCATTGAAAAAGTGTGAAAATCCGCCCATTCGATTTTTTGAAGAATTTCAGCCTTTTTTCCGATGGTTTGCATGGCTGAAACCTTATCGCAGGTTTCGTTTTTCAGAAAGCTCTTCCCATTTTTTTTTTGTTCCGGTAAGGTGCGGACTCTGTTTTCACAACCCTGATTTATCGGATGCAACAACACTTGAATTTACAACTTCAGCTTCACGAACCGACCCAGGCCAATCCCGAAACCTCCCGCAAGGAAGGGCCCGCGATGCGGGACTGGATGGCTGCGTTCAACACGGCTGTGCTCACCACCCTCACCGACTCAGCCCCCATCGCCTCCGATCTTCCGGAGCTGATGGCCTCACCGGAGTTTGCGGCCCTGATCATTGCGGCCGGTCACCTCGCGGACTCACAAAAGCTGAGTCCGGAAGACGCAGCAGAGCGGATCGTCCGGTGCTTCCGTCAGGCCAGCTCGATCTGGAATACCGCCCTGCTCAAGCGTGGCATGCAAAGCATGCTCGGCTGATTCCTTCAGTTAGGTTTTCAGGATGAAGTCCCAACGGATCTGGACTTCTCCCTTCCCGTCCACCAGTCCGCGTGGAGGGTTCGGATAAGGTCCTGCCCGGTTGAGCGCATCGATCGCCGCCTGATCAAGGTCTTGTGAGCCCGATTCTTCAAGCACTTGGATCCGGAGGATTTGCCCCTGTTGATTCAAAGTCACCAGGGCTCGCGTGACGTGGTCGGAGTTCGAGGCCAGTTTTCTCCCGCTTTTCAGGATCTTCTGAATGTTCTGCCGAACGAGGGGCTGCCAGGCCTGGTCGAGCTGTTTCCGCACCCGTTCGAAGTATGAGTAAAAAACGAATTCCTTGGTGTTGAGTGCTGTGACCTCGCCTTCGCGCACCCCCTGGATGTACTGACCGCCCTTCAGGGCCTCACCGAACTGGGGATTCGCCCACCGGCGCTCCTCGGTGTATTCCCTCGGAGCCTCTTCTCTCATCTTCATTCCCAAATCGGAAAGCTTCGGAACCCTTTTAGGCTTGGAAATGGCTGAAACCGCCCCACCACCACCCTCGTTCCGGGCCACGGTCTCCTGTCGGGTCGCGCGGTTCCTATCGCTCAAAAAGGCGTCCGGCTTGGGCTCGGCCTCGGTTGGCTCTGCTTCGGACCGAACGATCGACTTGGCACGGTCCTGAGGCGAGACCGGTTTGGGTGCGATCGTAATTTCAACGGGCACCTGCAGTTCCGGACTCCACTTGGAGTTTTTTAGCCCGACCCAGATCAGGAGCGCGAGCACCAAGTGCAGCGCCAGGGACCGGTAGATCGAGTTTTCTTGTAACCGCACTTCCACGCTTTGACCTTATCGGCAGAAACCTGTCGCCGATTGACTGAATTCTATCACATTTCAGGGCTAGCGGTCTTCGCGGAGCACGTCGTCATCGACCTGCTCGATCTTGATCGGGCCTTTTTTCGGGCGCTTGGGCTCATCCGGATCCACCTCGGGCTCCGCGTCACGGGCGCCCGGTTCGGTGCCGGAAATGAAGGCTTCGCGCGTCCCCCTGCCCCCGGATAGCTGCTTTCCGGTCTTGGGGTCGACTTGGACATAGGTGATCCCCGGCGGAGCGTCGAAGTCTACCACCGGGTAATCCTTCAGGATCTGATTCATGTAGCGGACCCAGATGGGCAGGGCTGTATTGGCGCCGCTTTCGCCACGGCCCATGCTACGCTGGTCGTCATATCCCACCCAAACCCCGGTCACGACCTGGGGCGAAAACCCGATGAACCAGCCGTCGCGGAAATCCTGGGTGGTTCCGGTTTTTCCGGCAATCGGACGACCGAGCGCACTGGCCTTGGCCGCCGTTCCGAACTGGACGACCTCTTTCATCAGATGGGTCATCACATAGGCCACCCGTGGATCGAGCCGGAGACCCGGCACCAGTGGCGCGAAGGGCGCGGTGTCCATTTCAGTGGTTTCCTTGACCTCTCCCCTCTCTGCCGGGAGATCCGCTGCCGTTTCGAGAGTCCGTCCGTCACGATCCGAGATCGTTTGAAAGACGTTGGCGCGAAAGGGCCGGCCCAACAAAGGAAAGGCCGTGAAGGCATGGACCAGGTCCTGAACCGTCGTGACTGCGGACCCCAATGAGATGGACAGGTCCGGATTGAACTCGGTCTCGATCCCCAGACGCTTTGCCTGACGGATCACCGATTGAACCTTGATGTCCTGGACAATCTTCACCGTTGGAATGTTTCGGGAGTTGATGAGGGCCTGACGGAAAGTCGTGTCCCCATAGAACTTTTCTTCGTAATTCTCTGGCTTCCAAGTCCCGTTGTCTTTGTCTTCGAAAACAATCGGTGCATCGACAATGATGCTCACCGGAGTGTAGCCCTTTTCGATTGCCGCGGAATAAATGATCGGCTTGAAAGTCGAGCCCATCTGGCGCTTGGCTTGTACCGCCCGGTTGAACTCGGACTTGGCGTAGTTGAACCCCCCGACCATCGCGAGAATCTGTCCGGTCTGCACGTCTACAGAGTACAAAGCACCCTCGATTTCGGGCTCTTGAGTCAGGTTGGCTTTCCACATCCCCGATCCATAGACTTGGGGCTTGACCCAAACGAGGTCTCCCGGCTGAAGAACCTCGGTCACGGCCTTGGGGGGGCGGTTGGCTTGGCCTGCTGGATAAGCCCACTTCATCCCTTCAAGCGGAAGCACGACCGTATCGAGGCCGATGGAGGCGATTGCCGATTTCTTGTCCGGCGCGATCTGGGTGATCAGGGCCTGCAATCGCTTTCCCTTCACGGCTTTTTCGTGACCGGGATCGAACTCCGCAATGGCCGCCTCGAGATCGAGCGCTCCTTCGGGTGTCAGGAAGCGGAACGGGAATGCCTCGTTCGTAATCTGCTTTCTCAATTCCGCCTGCTTGTTCGCCCAATCTTTCTGCTCCACCCGGGCCACCGGGCCGCGGTACCCCTTCCTCTGATCGATCTCTTCCAGCCCCTCTTCGAGAGCCTCCTGTGCATAGGTCGAATACTTCGCAGCAGACGGAATGGTGACCGTGAGGCCATCTTCATAAAGCATTTTCTCGCCGTATTTCTGGATCATGTGGCGCCTGAGGTACTCCACGAAGTGCGGGGCGATAGTCTTCGCGGTTCCATCATTGATAAAGATCCGGATCCGCTCGGCCGCGGCGTTCCTCTGTTCGGTCTCGGAGATGTGACGATTCTCCTTCATTCGCTTGAGCACGTAGAGCTGCCGCTCCTTCGCCTTTTTCGGGTTCAACAGGGGGGAGTATTTTCCAGGTGCGGTTGGCAGACCTGCGATTAGTGCCATTTCGGCAAGGGTCAGGGCTTTCAGTTCTTTGTGAAAATAGGTCCTCGCAGCCGCCTGAACCCCGTACGCTCCGCTCCCGAGATAAATCTGGTTCAGATAAAGATAGAGGATCTCCTCTTTCTTCAGATTCTTCTCGAGCTGGAATGCGATAAAGAACTCTTTCAGTTTCCGGAGGAGGTTTCTCTCCGGGCTCAAGTAAAGCGATTTGGCGATTTGCTGGGTGATGGTCGAGCCGCCTTGAACCACCTGGCCGGCAAGAAAGTTGGCGATCGCTGCGCGAGTGATCGCGACGAAGTTCACTCCTTGGTGTTCAAAAAAAGTTGCGTCTTCTGCTGATAAGAACGCCGAGACGAGCTGAGGCGGGATCTGATCGTAGGGCGTCAGGTACCTGCGCTCTTTATAAAATTCCGCCATGACTTTGGTCGACTTGCTCTCCAGTGAGAGAATCTGAGTGACACCGGGAGGACGGTAGTCGGAGACCTTCCGGATCTCAGGAATGTCTTTCTGGATGCTCTGGTACACGTACCAGATCCCTCCGCCGAGTGCGATGACCCCGGCAACCGCTCCGATGACCAGGATCTTGAGGCTTGCCTTGATTTTCCGGAGGAGATTCATGTGCCCCTCAGTTTAGCACTCCGGCATCTCTCCCGGTACGGTCAATATATTGTCAACTTTTTGTCCAATGGATCAGGTATTCGTGATTTCCGTCTCCTCCGATGATGGGGGACTCCAGCGTTCCGCGATGCAACAAGGGCTGGCTTTTCGACCACTCGAGCACCTCTCGCAAGGCCCGTTCTCGAACATCCGCATCACGAACGACTCCTCCGGATCCGAGAAACTCACGTCCCACTTCGAATTGGGGTTTGAAGAGCACGATGAGGTCCGCCCCCGGGGTGAGTGCGCGAAGGACCGCCGGGAGCACCAATCGAACCGAAATGAACGATACGTCCATGACCAACAAGGACGCCAGTGAGTCGAAGTCGTCCGGGTTCAAGTTCCGGGCGTGGTATCCCTCAACATGATTCACTTTCGGATTTTGCCTTAATTTCGAAGCCAACTGTCCGTGTCCGACATCGACCGCGTGGATCTTTTCCGCCCCTCTTGATAACAGCACTTCGGTGAAGCCGCCGGTGGAGGCCCCGATATCGAAGGCAATCCTGCCACTGGGATCGATTCGGAAAGCATCCAGGGCTGCCAACAGCTTATGCGCACCCCGGGAGACCCATTGTGTCTCCGGAAAATCCACCTCAATGGACTCGGTTTCGGCCACCTTCAGCGAAGGCTTCAGGGCTGCTTTTCCACGGACACTCACACGACCGGCCTCAATCCATTCTTGTGCGCGCGTTCGCGTAGGGGCGAGGCCGAGTTCCACGAGCGCCTGATCCAGACGACGCGGCTCCCGGCTCATGTCGGATCGCGAAGCGGCTTCGTCTCGACTCCGGATGCTCCGGCCTTAACGAGCATCTCGACCTTTTGCTCGGCTTGCGACAGCAGGGTCTGACACTGTTGAATCAGACCGACACCCTCTTGAAAAGCCGTGAGAGATTCTTCGAGAGGCAGATTTCCTGCTTCGATATTCTTGACGATCGTTTCGAGGCGGGCAAGTGCGGATTCGAAGGGGTTCGTCTGGTCCATGATCATTCTGTTATCACATGGATCACCCGGGGCGAAACAGGAAGAAGTCCGAGGATCGCCGGGGTTGTCTGATCGGTCCCGATTCTGACTTGGCTCAAACCCTCCGGAATCTGAACCACCATGAATCGGGGGGATTTGGGGTCGAGCGGGGCTTGGGAGCTGATTTTTCCATCCCAAAGCAATGTATAGGTCAGGGGTTCGAGTCCGTATTTTTCAGTCAAGGGCTCGACCGATGCCGTCACGGGCGGGCCCTGCGGGTTGATGCGGCTCGGCCGGATACTCCCGACAATCATCGCGGATTGGTCACTCAGGCCAGTCCGCACTTGTCCGAGCCATTTGGAGAGTTGCGGTTCGGGGATTTGGGGTAGGAGGTGGAGCTGCCCGTCTGCCGGGTTCCGGATCTCGTAGCGGTGGACGAATCCCGGCTCTTCCCCGCGCCGGCTTTGGATATCCAAGAATGCGGGGAATCCCGGCACGATATGAACCCCCTTCAGTTCGGCGAATCCTGAATTCCGTGTGATGGCGCGGATCCCTTGGTGCATCGACCAACCGACTGTCAACCCGGTGGTGTCGGGGTCCTCGAGCCTTCCGGTCTTGACCACTCTGACCGACAGATCGGTTCTGACCGGCGGCGCGAGATCGACATAGGTGATCAAGTCTCCGAGCACCGGTACGAACACCGTTGCGATTTCGGTCGGATCGTTTTCCTTGGCCAGCTCGATCACTCCGGCGCCGGGTTCGGCATTCAAAATCGCGAAGTATCGTTTTCCTCCGGATTCGAACCATTCAGGCTCCTCTGATCGCCCGGCAAAACTGATCCGGTATCCGGTTTGTGCAGGACCGACAATCACACCGGCACCCTTGACGATCCCGATTCCAGCCCGGAGAGCAAGATCATTCAGCTCACTCGAGTCGAGGAGCAAAGACGCCCCCCCATTCGGGGCGGGCTGATGCACGATGGAGGGCAAATGACCTGATCCTTCCACCTTCACCCAACCTTCGGCTCGGTGGTTGCGTGAAAGCGCTGTGGCACGCTCCGGACAATGCGCGCGCCCTGCATGAAGGAACTCATGATTCAAGCCGAGCTTACAGGGATCGGTTCCCGGCTCTGAAGCCAACGCCATCTCGTCAGACGTGCTTTCGACCGGATCCCAGACTTTGGGATCGGGTCGCACCGGAGCCCGCGCACTTCTGACCGCGCGGGGAGCGACCCCCGCTCGAATGAGAATCTGCTGGAGCTGATGTCGCTGTTGTTCGTTCAGACCTTTTGCCAGGGTGACGGTTGCTTCCGGATCGACCTCGGTCGAACTCCGGCTCCAGGTCAAGGTTTCTTGTGGGGCTTCAATTCCGGCGGCCCTGGTCTGGTTAGCCAAGACAGGACCTCGCATTCCTTGGCTATTCAGAGAGGGAGAAGAGAGTTTGCCCGTAATCGTATGAATCCAGCTGGTGGCTTCGGCCCAATCCGATTCGATTTCCGCAAGCGAAACGGGATCCGTGTGGTAACCGAAAACAAAGCCCCCCATGAGACAGGAAAGCACACCCCCGAGGGAGACCCACTGCGACACTCCGGAGATACTGCGTGATGCGCTCTCGGAAACGATTCCGTTCATTTCATTTTTTCCGACATCCTTTGTCGGATCGCGATGTTCCCAGTATGGGACAAAGCGCAAGGGCTGACAATAAGAAAGAAAAAGGGCCCCGGGGAACCCCCGCGGCCCTTTCGATTCATCTACCTTGTGATTCAGACGCCAATGGATTGACGGATGATCGATCTCTGGAGCTTGAGCTGATACTTCTTGAAGCTGTGTTCGTCGAGCGAAGCATCACTCAGCATTTTCTCAGCCTTGATCTGGGCGTTGCGCGCCCGCGACTTGTCGATCTCGTGCGGAAGCTCGAGCGTCTCAGCGATCACTTTGACCTTACCGTTCTCGACGCTGACGAATCCGCTCGAAATCACTCCGGTCACTAGTGACTTTCCATCGGCTTGGAAAGCAAAGCGTCCGGTCTCGAGACGGGAGATCATGTCCGCATGACCGGGCAGGATCTCCACCTCACCCTTTGCCGTCGTGAGGATGAGCGATTTGACTTGCTCATCCTGGGTGAGTCGGCGTTCGGGAGCGAAAATGCTCAAACTGAAAGTTTGCATGATTCCGCCCTTCCTCAGACGAGGGTCTTGGCCTTTTCGACCGCTTCTTCGATCGTTCCCACCATGTAGAACGCCTGCTCGGGAAGCTGATCATGCACCCCTTCGGCGATTTCACGGAAGCCCTTGATCGTGTCTTCGATCTTCACGAACTTCCCTTTCAAGCCGGTGAACTGTTCGGCAACGAACATCGGCTGGGAAAGGAAACGCTGGATCTTGCGCGCACGGCTGACGGTCTTCTTGTCTTCTTCGGACAATTCGTCCATCCCGAGAATCGCGATGATGTCCTGGAGTTCCTTGTAACGCTGGAGGATCCCCTGGACCTGGCGGGCCACTTTATAGTGAGCTTCGCCGACGATCTGCGGATCGAGCACGCGGGAAGTAGAGGCAAGCGGATCCACGGCCGGGAAGATCGCCATTTCGGCAATCTGACGGCTCAAGTTGGTGGTCGCATCCAAGTGCGAGAAGGTGGTTGCAGGAGCCGGGTCGGTGTAATCGTCCGCGGGAACGTACACGGCCTGGATCGAGGTGATGGAGCCCTTGGAGGTGGACGTGATCCGCTCCTGGAGTTCGCCCATCTCGGTGGCGAGAGTCGGCTGGTAACCCACGGCCGAAGGAATCCGCCCGAGGAGTGCCGACACTTCCGAACCCGCCTGGGTGAAACGGAAGATGTTGTCGACGAACAGAAGAACGTCGCGGTTTTCTTCGTCACGGAAGTATTCTGCGATGGTCAGTGCAGAGAGCGCAACGCGAGCACGGGCTCCGGGTGGTTCGTTCATCTGGCCGTACACGAGCGAGGTCTTCTTGATGACCCCGGACTCGCTCATTTCCATGAACAGGTCGTTTCCTTCACGAGTCCGCTCGCCGACGCCGGCAAATACGGAATAACCACCGTGTTGGGTGGCGATGTTGTTGATGAGCTCCATGATGAGAACGGTCTTGCCGACGCCCGCACCACCGAAGAGACCGATTTTACCACCTTTGGCATAAGGTGCGATCAGGTCCACGACCTTGATTCCGGTGTAGAAGGGCTGAACCGCAGTGGACTGTTCCTTGAATGCGGGAGCTGCGCGGTGAATGCCCCAGTGTTTCTTGGCGCCGACTTTTCCGGCTTCGTCCACTGGCTCACCGACGACGTTCAGAATCCGGCCGAGGGTTTCAGGGCCGACCGGCATCATGATCTGGTCGCCGGTGTCGAGGGCGGGCTGACCGCGGGTCAGACCGTCTGTAGCGTCCATCGCAATACAGCGAACGGTGTTGTCACCCAAGTGCTGGGCCACTTCGAGAACGAGGTTCCACTCCTGATCGCCGTTGGTTTTATTCGTCACCCGTACCGCTTGATAAATCGGGGGGATTTTTCCGGCTTGGAACTCGACGTCCACGACGGGTCCGATGATCGCCTTGATCTTTCCTGTGTTTTGAAGTCCTGCGCTTGCTGACATCTTCGTTTCTCCTTAAAGGTTACGCTTGGGTTTTGGCCGATTCGCTACCGGCGATGATCTCGAGAAGTTCCTTCGTGATCGCCGCTTGGCGCTGTTTGTTGTACTGGAGGGTGAGCTTCCGGATCATGTCTCCGGCGTTCTTCGTCGCATTCTCCATGGCACTCATCCGGGAGCCGTGCTCCGAAGCCTGGGCTTCGAGCAGTGCCTTGAAGATCTGGATCACGAAATACTTCGAGGACAAAGATTCGAACAGCTCCTGCTTGGAAGGCTCGAGGATGAGCAGATCCGATTTCGGATCCGCACTGCCAGCCTCGAGCGCCAGGGGAAGAACCGAATCGGTGCGGATCACCTGACTGATCGCATTCTTGAACTCGTTGTAAATGAAGATCACCTCGTCGACCTCTCCGGACTCGAAGAGGGGAAGGATTTTCTTCGAAAGCTCGCCGGCCTTGCGGAAAGTGATCTTGGCGCCGAATTCCTCGTAATGGGCGAGGTCCACCTTGGAGCGGATCTTCACACCCTCATACGCCTTCTTGCCAACGAACACGCACTTCACGGCTTTGCCTTCGGCCGCCCTCTGTCCGAGACAGTTCAGGGTGGCGCGGATCACCGATCCATTGTAGCCACCGCAGAGTCCGCGGTCGGAGCTGAAGGCCACCACCAGCGTCACGGGCTTTGCAGCCGCGCGCTCAGCGGGTCCGGCACCTTGGGCCGCAAGCACCCCCATCATCCTGGCGATCTCTTTCGCGTACGGACGCTGACTCATGATCGCTTCCGTGGCACGGCGGAGCTTCGCTGCCGAGACCATCTTCATGGCCTTGGTGGTCTGCTGGGTGTTCTTGGTCGACCCGATTCTGCTTTTCAGGTCCTTGATACTTGGCATTAGCTGAACACCTTCTCGAAGGCCTTCAGGGCATCCATGAGCTGGGCCTTGGTCGCGTCATCGATCGCCTTCTTGGTGGCGATGGTTTCAGCGATGTCAGCGTGATTTTTCGCCAGGTAGTCCTTGAGCTGGGCCTCGTATGCACCCAGACGGTTGGTCGGGGTGTTGTCGAGGAATCCGTTCACGCCTGCGAAAATGATCAGGATCTGCTGTTCCACCTGCTGAGGCTGGTACTGCGCCTGCTTCAGGATTTCGACCAGTCGCTGTCCGCGGGCCAGCTGGCGCTGGGTGGCCGGGTCGAGGTCGGAACCGAACTGGGCGAATGCCGCTTTTTCGCGGTACTGGGCGAGATCGATCCGGAGAGTTCCGGCCACTTGCTTCATCGCCTTGATCTGGGCCGCACCACCCACCCGCGAAACAGAGAGACCGACGTTCACCGCCGGACGGACACCGCTGTAAAACAAGTCGCTCTCGAGGAAGATCTGTCCGTCGGTGATCGAAATCACGTTAGTGGGGATATACCCCGAAACGTCACCCGCCTGGGTTTCAATGATGGGCAGGGCGGTCAAGCTGCCGGCACCGAGCTTGTCAGACAACTTTGCTGCGCGCTCGAGCAGACGGGAGTGGAGATAGAACACGTCTCCCGGATAAGCTTCGCGGCCCGGAGGACGACGGAGCAGAAGGGAAAGCTGACGGTAAGCCTGCGCCTGCTTGGTCAGGTCATCGTACACGATCAGGGCGTGCATCCCGTTGTCGCGGAAGTACTCACCCATGGTCACGCCGGTGTAGGGGGCCAGGAACTGAAGCGGTGCCTGCTCGGAGGCGTTCGCCGCGACGACAATGGTGTAGTCCATAGCGCCGGCCTTCTTGAGGCGATCCACCACCTGTGCAACCGTCGACTGCTTCTGTCCGATGGCAACGTAGATGCAGAACACGTCTTTGCCTTTTTGGTTGATGATGGTGTCGATCGCAATCGCGGTCTTGCCAGTCTGGCGGTCACCGATGATCAATTCGCGCTGTCCGCGGCCGATCGGAATCATGGCGTCGATCGCCTTCAGGCCGGTTTGGAGCGGCTCATGGACCGACTTCCGCTCGATGATACCGGGAGCTTTGACTTCCACGCGGCTGAACTTGCTTGCTTTGATTTCTCCCAATCCATCGACCGGCTGACCGAGGGAGTTCACCACGCGGCCAAGGAGTTCCTTGCCGACGGGAACCTGAACGATCTTCCCGGTCCGCTTCACAGTCGCGCCCTCTTTAATGAGAGTTTCGTCACCGAGGATTGCCACGCCGACAGCCATTTCCTCGAGGTTGAGAACCATTCCGCTCACGCCGCTTCCGAAGTCGACCAACTCACCGGCCATGGCTTTTTCGAGGCCGTAAATTTTGGCAACGCCGTCACCGACGGCGAGGACGGTACCGGTTTCTGACACATCGAGCTTGCTATCGAGGTTGGCAAGCTGGCTTTTCAGGACTTCTGCGATCTCATTTGCTTTCAGGCTCATTTTGTTCTCCTAAAGTTCAATTCAAAAAGTTTTTTATTCAGTTCAGTTCGGACCACTTGTCCAACTTGCCTTTGACCGACCCATCGTAGGTAATCCCCCCGACGGTCACACGCATTCCGGCGATCAGGGCCGGATCGGTCTTTTGCTTCAGCTGAACGGGCTTGTTCAGGCGCTTACCGAGGGCTTCGGCAATTCCGGCCAGAGTCGCCGGCTCGAGCGCCACAGCGCTCACCACCTCACCCATGACTCCACCGCGTCTTTCGATTTCGATCCACTCCACCTCGCGGATGATTTCGGCCAGCAAATTCAACCGCCCGCGGCGCAAGAGAATGGCCAAAAACCGTTCAGAAGTGGCTCCCAAATCGAATTTCGAGGTCAGCGCCTTCAGCCCCTTCTGGCGCTCCTCTTCGGTGATCGCCGGGTTCTCGAATACCTTGTGTGCGATTTCCGACTCACTAAAGGAGGCCGAAAAAGCGGACAACTCGCGAATCACCCTGCCGAGATCGACTCCCGACTGGGGAGCAAGCGCCACATCCACCAGAACCTGCGCGTACAACCTGACTGCCTTCATCGAGCACCTCCGCCGGAGATTTCGTTCAGAAACTGCTTCTGGAGGCGCGCCTGAACTTCGGCACTCAATGATCCGCGGATCTTTTCCATCGCTCGGACCAAAACCGCCCGCCTGAAACCCGCCAAAGCCTCGGACGCCACCGACGCCTCAAGAGCAACTCGATTCTGCTCGGCCTCACGGCGGGTTTGTGCAATCACGCGAGCCGCCGACTCCTGGATCACCTGCGCTTGCTTCAGGCGCTTTTCTTCCCACTCTTTGGCGATCAAGACCTTCTCGCTCTCAAGCGTTGCCAACTTGGCTTCAATTTCTTTTTTTCTCTCGGCTGCGGCGCTGGCTTGTGTTTTCGAGCGATTGAGCCCATCCGAAATTTCGCGCTGTCTGTCTTTCATGAACCGAAAGAAAGGACTCCTGGTCTTGTAAAGGATGAACCCAACAAGGCCGAAAAGGTGAATGGCCGGCAAGATGAGCTTCAACATGAATTCAGTTCCCCGCTAATACTTTGTTCACCATCGAATCGGACAGAGCTTCCACCTGAGCCTTCAGCTCGGCCTCAACCCTGGAGCGCTCGGCTTGCAGCGCCTTGCTCGCCTCGAGGTATTCTTGTTTCACTTGGTCTTTTACTTTCGAAATTTCCGCCTCTTCGCGAGCCCGCACCTCGGCGAGCGCCAAATCATACTGCTTGGCCGCCTCCAAGCGCGCACTTGCGAGCGACTTTTCATAGTCCGCCAGCTTTGATTCAACGGTCTTGAGAAGCTCGGCAGAACCCTGGAGATCGTCAGTGAGCTTCTGTTGGCGCTTTTCAATGAGGCGCTGAAAGGGCTTCAGGTAAAGCTCGGAGAGAACGAAGAAAAAAACTCCGAACAGGATGAACTGAATGAAGAAAGTTTGATTGATCTCCAATTGCTCGAGAATCTGGCTCATGTCTATCCGCCCTTTTTGATTGAGCTTTTTGAATTGCGCGTCGGTTTTTGGGTTGACCCATGTGCTAACACGCAGCCAGAAATCCGGTCAAGGGCGTTATAGCATTTTGTTGGTGCCCTCGAAGATGACGCCCTCTTCCACCTTCAGACTCGGGGTGCTCATCTCGCCCTTGAAAACGGCTGGCTTCCGGATTTCGACGCGGTGCTTGGCCTGGATGATGGCCTCGACCTTTCCGAAAATGATCACCACTCCCGCAGTGATCTCTCCCGTGACCCGCCCCGTCTCCCCCACCACCAACATGTCCGGGGTGCTGATTTTTCCGTGAACCACGCCGTTCACATGGAAACATCCGCTGTAGGCAAGGTTGCCCCGGAACTCAACGGCCGACTCGAGGACTCCCGTGATCTGGGTCGACACGACCTCGGGTGCGGGGAAGCTGTCCAGACGGTAATTCATGTCATTCACCCATCAATTGGCCGAAGATTCGCGCCAGCTCATCCTTGGATGAATAGCGAATTACGACTTGGCCCGACTTTTTGGTCCCCTTGATTTCGACCTTGGACATGTAGCGACGAGTCAGGTCCTGGGTGAGTTTCATCAGCTCCGCGTCGATTTTTGGGGCGCCCGCAGACGCTGCGGTGGGCGTAGCAGATTTAGCGTTTTGCGTTTTTTTCTCCTGAGCGACCTTTTCGGCCTGGCGGACACTCATTCCTGTTTCCAGAATTTCTTTTGCCAGACGGTCACGCTCGGCGGCGTCGTCGACCGACAAAAGGGCTTTTGCGTGCCCCCTCGAAAGGGTTCCCTTTTTGAGCTCGACCAGGATGGTGTCGGACAGCTTCAGGACCCGGAGTGCATTTGCAATGGTGGCCCGGTCTTTTCCCATTCGCTTGGCGAGCTCTTCTTGAGAGAGCTGGAATTCCTGCATCAGCTGGAAATAGGCCAAACCCTCGTCCACACAGTTCAGGTCCTCACGCTGGATGTTTTCAACAATGGCAAGCTCGAGCGACTCACGGTCGGTGCTTTTTCGAATCACCACCGGAACCATCTTGAGGCCGGCGATCTTGCTGGCGCGAAGGCGGCGCTCTCCCGCGATGAGCTCATAGCCCTCTCCGGTTTTGCGGACCACGAGTGGCTGAATCAGCCCGTTCTCCCGAATCGATTGCGCCAACTCCTCGAGAGCGCCCTGATCGAAATCGCGACGTGGCTGGAACTCATTCGCCCGGATTTCGTTGATGTCCAGAACAGCGATACCCGGATGCCGATCCCGATTCATGCCCGGCTGCTCTCCGGGGATGGTCATGGGGCGACCCAGGGTCGCAGTATTCAGTTGCGCACCCGAGCCTTCTTGGGGCGCCTGTGGCAACAAGGACGCAAGACCCTTTCCCAGTACGGACTTGTTCGATTGAAGCGTGCTCATGGATTATCCTCCGATTTCGGCTGAACGGCCCGGTGCGGGGGCCTGCTGTTGTTGTCTGGCTTTTTTAGAGTTTTCAAGGAGCTCCCGCGCAAGATCGAGGTAGGCCACGCAGCCTTTCGAGTTGACGTCATATAGAACGATGGGCTTTCCGAAAGAGGTGCACTCGCTCAGCTTGATGTTTCGGGGGATCACTGTTTTGAAAACCTTGTCTCCAAAGTGTTGTCGGACTTCGTTTTCGATTTCGTGACTCAACTTCAGCTGACCATTGAACATGGTGAGCGCAATCCCCTCGATGGCGAGTGACGGATTCACACTCTGCTTGATGAGGTCGATAGTGGTCATCAACTGTCCCAGGCCCTCGAGCGCGAAGTACTCGGCCTGCAGGGGAACAATCACCGAGTCTGCGGCCGTAAGCGCATTGACCGTAAGAAGCCCCAGCGTGGGAGGACAATCGATAAAGACATAGTCGTAGCGGTGCTTGATTTCGGACAGTGCCGCACGAAGCTTTCCCTCGCGGGCGAACGCACCCACGAGCTCGATCTCGGCCCCCGCCAAATGCGGGTTCGCTGGCGCCAAAGAGAGGTGATCGATTCCCGTTTCCACGATCACCTGAGAAATCGCCACCTCGCCCAACAGGGCCTGGTAGATCGTCGCCTGGTCTCCGCCGAGCGAGGGAGCCAACCCCACCGCCGACGAAGCGTTCCCCTGAGGATCAAAATCGACCAAAAGGACTTTTTGGTCAGCCAAGGATAAAGAGGCCGCCAGATTTACAGTGGTGGTGGTTTTTCCCACTCCGCCTTTTTGATTCACTACCGCGATGATTTTTCCCATGAAACTCGATCCTCCGGCTTGCTTGCTACAGGCCGGGATTTATACCCCAAGTCAAAAAAATAAAAAAGGGGGAATCGCAGCCAGGCGCGTTATTTCCCCCTTTTCAGATTGTTCAGTCGCGTTGTGTGGTTGCGGCGGAGAACAAATCTGCAATGCCTAAATCTGTTGTTGGAGACAGGTTATCCTGATTAGCCTGAATATCAACTAAAAAGATTAATCAGCCCGATTTTCTTTTTAGGCTAATCAGAAGCCTCTTTTTGTCCTCGAAGGAATATTCATGAGTATGAATAACCGTCAATTTTTTGCCATACCTGCTGGTCTGCGCCTCTTTCCACTCTTGTTCCCAGCCTTTGCTCTTGAACAGAATGAGATTGTTCCACGTGGAACAATTCCAGATCCATGCAGCAATTCGGTCCACGGGGCCCACCGCTCGGGCTATCACGGTGTCGGGCTTCACCAGATCAATCACCTCTTCGGTTCTCTTCCCCAGGACCGCCACGCGCTGCAAGCCCAGCTCGCGCGCTGCGCGCCCCAAGTAGTCGGCCTTGCTCTTTTCACTGTCGGTCAAAAACCAAACGCGGTCGGAATCCGCACATAGGGCCGCCGCCAAAAGGCCGGGGACGCCAGAACCGGAGCCAACGTCAAGAATGCGTCTGCCCAAAGTGGGTGACCCCAAAAGCTCAACGGCGTCACGCAAATGACCGTCCACGAACTCGCGGGCACCCAGAATCCGGGTTAGGTTCTGCGTTTCATTCTCAACATGGAGAATATGAGCAAACCGGGCAGCGGCCTCGGCCTGCTTTTCGTCCAACGGAAGGTCGCTGGAGTGAATCTCACGTAAAAAATCAGCCAGAGAAGGGGTCATGGGGCGCCTTTCCTCCACTGATCGGAGCGCGCCTCTTGTTCTTAAGGTAAATCATCAAATTCGCAACCGCAGCCGGAGTCATACCCTGAATCCTCGAGGCTTGCCCGATGTTCTCTGGACGAACCTCCTTCAGCCTGCCCTTGATCTCATTGGAGAGACCGGCGACGGAGTCATAGTCCAGAGTGCCGGGGATCAACATTCCCTCGGCATTGCGAACACCCTCCAATAGCTTCATGTCATTCTCAATGTAGCCACGATATCGAACCTGAATCTCCACCTGTTCACGGATATCCGGATCGGAAATGGGGCTTGAATACCCGAGACTACCCAGCTCTGAAAATCCAACCTCGGGCCTCCTCATCAGCGCCTCTGCACTGACCCGGTCCTTGATGGGAGAAAGCCCCAAGTGCCCGAATCTTTCCAAGGTCCCCGGGTTCGGATAAAAATAAAACGACTCCAAATCAGCCTGAAGGGCCGCTACGCCTGTGCGTTTTTCTTGGAAGCGCTGCGCCGAGTGGCCATCCAGAAGACCGATCTCAATCGCCTTGGGGCTCAGGCGCAGATCAGCATTATCTTCCCTCTGCAGCAGGCGGTACTCAGCACGTGAAGTGAACATCCGATAAGGCTCATCCGAACCCTTCAAGATCAAGTCATCGATCATCACACCGATATATCCGTCCAGGCGACTGACCACAAAAGGATCACGACCCAGTGCGGCATGGGCGGCGTTCACTCCCGCCACTAAGCCTTGCCCTGCAGCCTCTTCATACCCGGATGTTCCATTCACTTGACCGGCAAAAAACAAACCGGGCACGTCCTTGCACTCAAGGGACGCACGCAGTTGGCGGGCATCCAAGGCATCGTACTCGACGGCATAGGCGTAGCGGATGAACCGCGCACGCTCAAGTCCGGGGATGGTCCTGACAAACTCTTCCTGAACCTCCACCGGAAGGGAGGTGGAAATTCCATTGACGTAGATCTCATCAACATCCAAGCCCTCAGGCTCTAAAAACAACTGGTGCCGATCCTTGTCCCGGAAACGACTGATCTTGTCTTCAATAGAGGGGCAATAACGGGGTCCCACACCCGTGATCGCGCCACTGTACATGGCACTCTTTCCGAGATTCTTCTCGATGATCTCGTGGGTCTGCGCATTGGTGTAGGTGAGAAAACAAGGAACCTGGGGCAAAAAGGGATAAGGGTCGGGACGGTGATAAAACGAGAAAGGAATCAACCGTTCATCGCCCGGCTGCGGAATGGTCTGGGACCAATCAATCGAATCCTTGTGCAAACGCGGGGGGGTTCCCGTTTTGAGCCGGCGCAAACGCAACCCGAGCCCGAGCAGATCAGCACTCAGACTATTGGCTGACTTGTCACCCAAGCGCCCCCCTTCCTCCTGAACCGTGCCTCGATGCATGATTGCCCTGAGAAAGGTCCCCGAAGTGATCACCACACTCCTGGCCCGGATCTCATCCGCTCCAGTCCGCACCCCAACCACCCGACCGGACTCCACGATCAATCCGATGACTTCGCCCTCGAGGAGTTCGAGCCCGGGAACAGTGGCCAACAAATCCTGCATGAACCGGGCATAACGATTTTTGTCGCACTGGGCCCGGGAAGACCTGACCGCCGGTCCCTTACTTGAATTCAGGCGCCGAAACTGGATAGTGGCCAAATCTGTGATCCGCCCCATTACCCCGCCCAAAGCATCGACCTCTTTTACCAGCTGCCCCTTGGCCAACCCGCCGATCGCCGGATTGCACGACATGGCCCCGATCTTCAGACGGTCCAGTGTGAGCATGGCAGTACGAGCCCCGAGCCGTGCCGCTGCATGCGCAGCCTCACAACCGGCGTGTCCGCCTCCAATGACCAAAACATCGTAGTGACGCATCAGGCGGCGGACTTTAGCGCGCCGGAGCGTTTTTGTCGATATAATTGATGATTTCTTCCAGCGAGGTCCCGGGAGTGAACACCATTTGGCAACCCGCCTGCTTCAGACCCTCAAAATCCTCTTCTGGAATGATTCCGCCAACCAGGAATAACACATCCTGAAGGCCCGCTGACTTCACGCCACGGATCACTTCCGGCACCAGGGCATTGTGAGCGCCCGACAGCACACTGATCCCGACCACATGAACATCCTCTTGGATCGCGGCCTGTACGATCATTTCAGGGGTCTGATGAAGTCCGGTGTAGACAACCTCGAACCCCGCATCCCGAAGAGCACGCGCAATCACCTTCGCGCCACGATCATGACCGTCCAGTCCTGGCTTGGCGATCAGCACTCGAATCCGGTTACGCTCTGGATTTCCTTGAAACATTCCCAACCTCGACCATTCCCGTTGACCCTGTAATGAAAATCAACGATTTCAGTTTAAACACCTGATTCTACGTTAGAATTTCCCGTCTTCGCGATAAATTCCATATACGGAACGGAGCGTATCACAAACCTCTTGTAGCGTCGCCCAGTCCCGAACAGCCTCCATGATCGACGGCATGAGGTTGTCGCCCTTTTGGGCGGCTAACCGGACTCCCTCTAATGAGGCCTGGACTTTAGCGCCATCCCGACGGGCCTTCAAGGCCTTCAGCTTTTGCGCCTGACGTCCCTCAACCGCACGGTCGATATACAGGGTCTCGATCGCCCGCTTCTTCTCCTCCATGGTGTAGCGGTTTACGCCCACCATGACTTTCTCTTTCTTTTCGAGCTGTCGTTGAAAGTGATAAGCACTATTCCCGATCTCGGCTTGCGGAAACCCATTCTCAACCGCGGCGACCATTCCACCCATCTCATCGATTTTATGAATGTATTCCCAAGCGGCAGTCTCCACTTGGTGGGTCATGTACTCGACCAGATACGACCCGCCGAGCGGATCGGCGAAATTGGCCACTCCGCTTTCCTCGGCTAAGACCTGCTGGGTCCGAAGGGCAACCAATACGGCCTCGTCCGTGGGAAGAGACAGGGTCTCGTCCATGGAGTTGGTGTGAAGGGAATTCACCCCTCCGAGAACGCCGGCCATGGCCTGGATCGCTACACGAACCACGTTGTTCATCGGCTGCTGGGCGGTGAGCGAAACCCCCGCAGTCTGGGCATGCGTCCGGAGCATCCAGGACTTCGGCGACTTGGCCCCGTAACGTTCCTTCATCAACTTGGCCCAAATCCGGCGCGCCGCCCGGAACTTGGCAATCTCTTCGAAAAAGTCATTGTGAACATCAAAGAAGAACGAAAGCCGAGGGGCGAACTCATCCACCTGAAGCCCGCGCTTCAAGGACTCTTCAACATAAGCCATCCCGTCGGCGATCGTGAACGCCAACTCTTGCACGGCCGTCGCTCCAGCCTCACGGATGTGATAGCCCGAAATCGAAACCGTATTCCAATTGGGGTAATGCCGGGTTCCGTATTCGATCGTATCGATCACGCACTTCACTGCCGGAGCAATCGGAAACAGCCACTCCTTCTGGGCGATGTACTCCTTCAAAATATCGTTTTGTAGCGTTCCTCTCACTTTTTCCCGGGGAATTCCTCGTTTTTCAGCCATCACATAGTACATGGCCAGAATCACGATTGCCGGACCGTTGATGGTCATCGAGGTCGTCACCTCGTCGAGGGGAATGCCCTCGAACAGGGTTTCCATGTCCTCGAGCGAGGAGACCGAAACCCCGCACTTGCCCACTTCCCCCAAGGCCATCGGCGAATCACAGTCATAACCCATCAAAGTGGGCATATCGAACGCCGTCGATAGGCCGGTCTGACCTTTCTCAAGCAAGAGTTTGAACCTCTGATTGGTCTCCTCAGGAGAAGAAAAGCCTGCGAACTGGCGCATGGTCCAAAGCTTGCCCCGATACATATTGGGCTGCACCCCGCGGGTGAAGGGATACTCTCCCGGGAAACCGAGATCCTTCTCGAAATCAAACCCGATACGATCCAGGTCGTTCGGTGTGCACAGCAGGGGGACCTCGAGATCACTCCAGGTGGTGAAACGGACCGGGCGCTCCGGAACCTTTTTCAAAGATTCGGTGAGCTTCTTCTGCCAGTGATTCTGCATTGCTTCGATCTTGCCTGGGTCGTTTGCCATGCCGGAATCATAGCCGACAAGCCCTCCCCGATCAACGGCAGCGCCAAGCGGTCAAAATTTGACGCCGCGCACAAGGCGTGCTAACTTGCGCGCATGAACCGCTCGAGCCTTGTCCTATTCACCGGCATACTGTTCTCAATCCCCGCCCTGGCAGAGGACGCCTGCACCCGGGCGACCCAGCACTTCCTCTTCCAGAAAAACGAAGCGCGGGAGCGGAACCTTTCACCGCTCGACCTGAGCGCACAGGTCGAAGAAGCTGCACAAAAAGCCGGCCTGAGCGGAACACCCACTCTCCTTTCCTGCCAGGCAGGGCGCCCCCTGTGTCTCCACTCCACGAATGGAAATTGGACCCTCTTGACGAACAAGGGGCCTCAGAATCTGCGTGCTGAAAAGAAAAATTCCAGCATTGTCCTGACCCACCTCACCCACCACTATTCGGGGGGTGATCCCTGGTACGGAATCGGCGCACAGGATTGGACCCGGGAATTGCGCATGACTCTCGACCCGGCAACCCTGTCGCTCAAGACTCTTTTCATTGATGGCGCGGAAACCACCTTTGGAATCTCCAAACGGACCCGCGCCGAAGGTCGTTGCGCTCGGACTGAGGCTGAACCCATCCGGAAAATGATTCGTGCTCGGCTCAAACAAGAGCTCTTTCTTTCGCTGAGCGGCCACCCCTCGGCCCTTCGTGAAAACATCGAGGCCAATTTCCTGATCGATCCCTCGGGAGCGCTCCTCCAAATCACCGAGCTGCATCCTCAAACAGGCGAGGTCGATCTGCTCGATCTGAGGTCAGAACAATCCCATCGACTCGCAATCGAGTCTCTCTCCCGTTACACGCCCGTCAACGTCATGGGCATTCTCCGGGACATGAACCACCTTCGCACCAAAACCGGCCCGATGCCGGATGGCACATCCCTGAGGAGATTGCGCTGTGTACAAGGCGCGAACGCCCTCTTGAATCCTTCAAACGAATCCCGGGATATCCGATACCAGGGATATACCGAGATCGAATTGACCCGCACCAACACCGGACCGGGTCGCGACCTCGGGTACACCCCGATCTCGAAATTTAAAATCACCCGCGCCGGATGGCAGGGCAGCTTTCGCCCGGCCACGCTCCCTTTTGGCAAGCTTGAAGCTGTCGCAGTTATCGACGCATCCGGAAATGCCGCATTCATCGCTCCCGGACAAAACGGAGTTCAAAGTCGGCCGATCCTGAGGATGGACGCCCGCACTGCAAATGCCCGGCACGGCTTGTCCGTGAATTTGATCGCATTCGAGGACATGCTTTGCTTCGACCGCTAATTCTCTCAGCACTCCTGCTTCTCAGCAACTCCGGGACAAGAGCCCACGCCTTCGACTGGAAAGGGCAACTTGCCCCCCGGGTGCTCCGGGTGTCGCTGAGCGCGCGTTGTTCCAACTTCATTCAGGTGAATCCAGATCAGCGGAACCGCCTCGGATCGATTTGTTCGGATCTCTCGAAGGCGATGGTCGACGGACTCGATCCAGAACGGAACAAGAAAACCCGTGGACTGCTTATTGCCAGCCGGGACACCCGCAGAATCCTGCTAGACCCCAGAACTCCCCAATTTTTGAAAAGCCTGAGAGCCGATCTCGAAAACTTCCGGTCTTTACCGGTTCGAAGCACTCGATTTCCTTTGTTTCGAACCTGTGTCGAGGCTTATGGCTCCACCGAACTCGCCGCGGATGCGATGGCCACACTCTTTCAGGACAACTCCTTCAATCCCGCCCGCCCCGACCTCCCCCTTCACTTGATCCTCATCCGGGAGAAAGCACCCGCATGGGGTATCCCACCCTCATTGGTGAATGACCTCGAAAAAATCCTGACCCTGATCCGAACCAACGACCCATCCTCCTTGATCGGTGAAGTCGAGGCCTATCCGGATTTCGCCATGCTGCTGAAAGCTCACTTCAACGACAAGCTCTATTATTACTATCTGCCCAGGACCCTGACTCAGCAATTGGTCCAGGCTGGAAAGAACCTGGAGCAAAAAAATCCGGGGGATACCCAACTCATCGCAAGGGTCATCCGGGCACTACCGACACTGATGTCACTCATCTACAAGCAGGCCCACGGCCGGAACAGTTACGTGAAAACCATCCTTTTTCCCCTGAAGCCGACTGCGCGACAAAACCGGGACGGAACACTCGTGGTCGAGCCGGGCTGGGAATACAGGTATCGTGACTTGTACATGGCCTATATCGGAACTCTCGATGCACTTGGACGGCGCGATCCGATCGGTTTCGATCGCTTCAGAAAGACTCTCGCCCTGAACCCAGGAGCACTCGTTGACCTGATCAGCAAATGAGCCGCCGGAGCATCAACGCTTGGCCAACTCTTGCGCCGCAATCACCAGCTTCTGGATCTCGCTGGTCCCCTCATAGATTTCGGTGATCTTGGCATCGCGGAAATTCCGCTCCACCACGTATTCCTTGGTGTAGCCATAACCGCCATGGACCTGGATGGCCTTGGTGGTGATCCACATGGCGGCATCGGCCGCCGCGAGCTTCGCCATTGCGGCTTCGCGCGTGAAAGGTAGACCCTGATCCTTTCGCTGAGCTGCGAACCAGGTCAACAGCCGCGCTCCCTGAAGCCGGGTGGTCATTTCGGCGATATAAAACTGGATGGCCTGAAGCTTGGCGATCGGCGCTCCGAATTGCTCGCGCTCCATGGCGAACTTTTTCGAAGCTTCCACCGCACAGGTGGAGATCCCGAGCGCTTGGGACGCGATCCCGATCCGCCCCCCGTCGAGGGTGCTCATGGCAATCTTGAATCCATCACCTTCTTTCCCGAGCAGGCAATCCTCTGGAACAAAACAATCATCGAAAAACAAAGAGGCCGTCGACGAAGCTGTGATCCCGAGTTTGTTCTCGAGCTTGTTCACGCTGAAACCATGACTTTTAGTATCCACCACAAAGGCGCAGATGCCTTTGTGTTTGAGTTCGGGGTTGATCGTCGCAAACAGAATGCAATAATCGGCCTCGCGTCCGTTTGTGATCCAGTTCTTCGAACCGTTGATTTTGTACCCGCCCGGAACCCTCTCTGCACGGCACTTGAGCCCGGCAGGATCGGAGCCGTGCCCGGGCTCAGAGAGCGCAAAACACCCGAGCTTCTGTCCTGATGCGAGAGGTTTCAGGAATCGCTCTTTCTGGGAATCATTGCCATAAGCATCGATCGGGTAACACACCAGTGAGTTGTTCACCGACATGATGACTCCGCTCGACGCGCACGCAGCGGAAATCGCTTCCATGGCCATGGCATAATCGACGGCAGAAAGACCGGCCCCGTTCCACTTCTCAGGAACCATCATCCCCATGAGCCCCATCTCGGCCATCTGTTTGACGATCTCAACCGGAAACTCCCCGGTCTCATCATGATGAGCCGCCTTCGGAGCGACCACTTCGTTCGCAAACTGATGGATCGAGTCCATCAGCATTTTTTGAGAATCATCCAGTCCGGGCCAGGATTTCGAGTAGTCCATACATTTTCCTTTTTTTTGAGATCAAACCACAGGGTACGGTGTTTTCAAAGCCCCTCGAACCGCGCAGAGCGCTTTTCGGAGAAAGCCACCATGCCTTCCTTCTGATCATGCGTACCGAAGAGGGATGAGAATCGCTGGATCTCGGCATCCACCTTGGGGTGGACACCGGACGTTTCCTCGAACTCGTTCATCAAAGACTTGGCTGCCGAAACGGCTGAAAGTGAGTTGCGGGCGATTTTCGCTGCCTGCTTCCGGACTTCATCGAAGAATCCGTCTTGCGGAAGGGCCTTCCGGACCAAGCCGAGCTGAACCGCTTCCGAAGCACCGATCCGCTCGCCGCTGAATACCAGCTCTTTCGCGCGGGCCAAGCCCAATGTGCGGGCCAAGCGGATGGTACCCCCAAAACCGGGAATCACCCCCAAGCCCACCTCAGGCAAGCCGAACTGGGCCTTCTCCGATGCCAGAATGAAATCACAGGCCAATGCCAACTCGGTGCCACCCCCGAGTGCAAAGCCATGGACAGCGGCAACAGTCACCTTGGGCATCGATTCCAAAAGCAGGCACACCGAGTGCCCGAGCCTCGAGAACTGCGCGGCATCCGATCGACCCATGGTCTGCATCTCGCGGATGTCAGCCCCGGCAACGAATGCCTTCTCGCCAGCCCCACGCAGGAGGATCACTCGAACCGATGCATCGGAGGCCAAAGTCTCAAGGGCGGCCTTCAGGCTGAGTAACACCTGGATGTTGAGCGCATTCAATGCCTCGGGTCGATCGATCACCAGTTCCACCACACCCGCATCCAGCCGATTCAATCGGACCAGGTCGTTCGTCTTTTCACTCATATCTGTAAAAGCCCCTTCCGGTTTTCTTCCCGTACCACCCCGCTGTCACATATTGCCGGAGGAGCGGACAAGGCCGGTACTTCGTATCACCCAGTCCTTCGTGCAACACTTCCATGATGGCCAGGCAGGTATCAAGCCCGATGAAATCAGCAAGGGTCAAGGGCCCCATGGGTTGGTTGGTCCCGAGCTTCATCGCAGTATCAATGTCCTCCACGCTCGCGATGCCCTCATAAAGCGCATATACCGCCTCATTGATCATGGGCATCAGGATCCGGTTCACCGCGAAGCCCGGCATGTCACGGGCTTCCACGAAAGTTTTGCCCATTTTCTCAGCGGTGGCGCGGATCCTCTGGAAAGTCGAATCGGATGTCTGGATCCCGCGGATCCCCTCCACCAACTTCATCACCGGAACAGGATTCATAAAGTGCATCCCGGCAAAGCTTTCCGGCCGCTTCGTTGCCGCAGCAAGCTCGGTGATGCTGATCGACGAGGTGTTCGAAGCGAAGAGGGCTCCCGGCTTGGCCACCCGATCCACTTCGGCCCAGATCTTTTTCTTGAGTTCCACACTCTCCGAAACCGCTTCGATGATCAGATCGCAGTTCCCGAGTTCAGACAAACTTCCGACCGCTTTCAAATTGCCCATCACGGCTTCTGCCTGAGCGGCGGTCATTTTCTGCTTTTCCACCTGCCTGGTCAGCTGGGCGCTGATCTTGGAAACCCCGCGCTCCGCGGCCTCAAGGTTCACATCCGCCAAACAAACGCTGAATCCGGATTGAGCAGCGGTCTGGGCAATTCCCTGACCCATCTGCCCGGCTCCGATCACCGCTAAACATTTCATCTCCATTTGATCCTCCTTCGTTCACTTACCAATGCAAAAATCTGAAAAAATCTTGCCCAAGATATCATCCGGGAGCGTCTCACCGATGAGCGGACCGAGCTCACTCATTCCATGCCGGACATCGGTGGCGAACAGCACCAGATCCGAGGCGTCACGCGCGCGATCCAGGCACCGGATCGCCCCCTCGACCGCACGCACATGCTCAACACGGGTCAGAACGACCTCGTTGCTTCCCCGATCGATCCTCCGGATGGCGGCAGCAGCCAAGGCCTCGGCCACCGCGACCACACCCTCATGGGTCACACTGGAAACCCAGAGACCCTCCGCTCCGAATCGAGCGCGAACCTCGTCGCTCAGCCGCAACCGCTCCGCTGGTGTCATCAAGTCCGATTTCGAAAGAACGAAAAGGCACTCTTTTGCTTCGACGTCGATACGCGAAAGATAAGGAAGAAGGCTCTGCCAAGCGGGTTCGGCGCCATCGATCACGACCACCAGAAGATCCGACTCGACCGCGGACTTCAAGGTACGCTCCATCCCGATCGCTTCGATCTGATCGGCTTCGGCACGGAGTCCGGCCGTATCCGAAAGACGGAGCGTCACCGTCTTCCCGGCTGAGCGAAGGTTGAGTCTCTCACGGATCACATCACGCGTGGTCCCTGCGACCTGAGAAACGATGGACCGGTCCTCTCCAAGAAGAGAATTGAAAAACGAGCTTTTTCCAGCGTTCGGCAATCCGAAAATGGTCACCGGAACACCCTCGGCCAGCTTGCTTCCCCGATCAAAACTTCCGACCAGCTCCGTCAGCATCTCCCTCAATGCCGACAAGCGACCCTTCAAGCGCGGAAGAGAGACCTCATCGACATCCTGATCGGCGAAATCGATCCCAAGCTCGGAAAGCACACACAGTTGCATGAGATCATCACGGATCCCCGCGACGAGGCGGTGTTGACTGCCGGAGAGTTTCTCGAGTGCGAGCTCGAGAGCGAAATCATTCTCCGCAGCCACCAGTTCCCTGACCGCTTCCGCTTGAGATAAAGACATCTTCCCGTTCTTCACTGCACGAAATGAAAACTCCCCGGGGAGTGCCAAACGTGCACCGAGCGAAAATACGGCATCGAGAACGCGCTCCATGATGCGGGGACTGCCATGAACGGCGATTTCGAGCGAATCCTCTCCTGTGTAAGATCTCGGTCCGAAATAAGGCGTCACCACCGCTTCATCCAGCACCTGACCCGATTCCTGCCTGAGCCTGGAAAACAAGGCTCTACGGTCATCCTCGCGCCTGAGCTCGCGGCCGGTCAATACCGAGCCGATCTTGAGCGCTTCCGAACCGGAAACTCTCAAAACTCCGATCGCACCTCCGGGAGGAGTACAAGGTGCCGCAATGGTCCTTTCAGAAAGGTACCCTGATGGATCGGCCTGTGTGGCATCAGAAGCTGCTGGCCATGTTGGCTGCATGCCCCGGAACTCCCAGCTTCTTGTTGAGGTATTGCTGTTGAATCACACTGAAAACGGCATTCACCAGCATGTACACACAAAGTCCTGCCGGAGTCGTGAGCATGAAGGCGCCGAAGATGAGCGGCATGAAGGTCATCATTTTCTGCTGGGCCGGGTCCATACCGGGAGACGGCGGTGTCAGCTTCTGCTGGATGAACATCACGATCGACATCAACACAGGCGTGATCCAGAGGGGATCCTTCGCGGAAAGATCCTGGATCCAAAGTGCGAAAGGTGCGCGATACAGCTCTTCAGCAGAATCGAGAACCGAATAGAGCGCGAAGAAAATCGGCATCTGGAGCAGCATCGGCAGGCATCCCGCCATTGGATTGTAGCCCGAGGTCTTCATCAACTGCATCATTTCGACATTGAGCCGGGCCTTGTCGTCCTTGTACTTTTCCTGAAGCGCCTTCATCCTGGGCTGGAATTCGGCCATCTTCCGCATTCCCTTCATGCTCTTCACCACGAGCGGGAAGGTCAGGAGTTTCACAATCAGAGTCAGAAGGATGATGGCCCAGCCATAGTTACCCGTGTACTTGTAAATGAACTTGAGCAACCAGAGGATCGGATAAGCGATCATGGTGAAAAATCCGAGATTCAGCGTGGTGTCGAGGCTCTTATCGATACCACGGAGGACATCCAGCCGCTTCGGGGCGAAGGCGACTTTGAACCGGGCATTCAACTCCTGGTTCTTCACCGGAATGTGGAGGGATGACTGGGCAGTCCAGGTGTCAGCAGGTTTGACTTCGAGCTTTTCGCCTGAAATCCCCTCCGGGAAAACCGCCAGAACAAAATAATGGCTCCCGGCTCCGAACCACTTCACCGGGGTCTTCACCTCATAAGGACTGATCTTCTCGTCGAGTGTCTCGCGGGCGATCTCTCCTTCAGTGAAATGGAGCATCTCCTGACGGGCGCGCTCATGTTCGTCTTTGAGACCGCGACTGGCAAGGTTCACGAATGCCCAATCAGGCGCTTTCTCTTTGAACTTCATCCGGACTTCGATGACGAGGGTTTCGCCGTCGACCTTGTAAATCCTACGGTAGTCCACCTTGTTATCCGAGAGAGACCATTCATATGATCCATCCGGAAGTGCCGTGAGCTTCTGCGCTCTCTGGGTCATCAAATAACCGAAATCCTGACCGGAGAAACTCATTCCGAGAAAGGCGTTCGAGGCATCGGTCACCGTGGCAAGATCGATTCCGGAAGGCTCTTTCAAGCCCCAGGACTGGACCCAACCGGGCCCCTCATCCAGAACGACCTTGGAACCGGGAAGAAGAAGTGTCTGAACGTCTGCACGGGCAATGGATCCGGAAATTCCGGCAAGGACGAGGGCGAACAAGGTGGTTTTCATACGGGATCATAGCCTCCTGATTTGGAAAAGGGATGGCAGCGACAGATCCTGAGAAGGGATTTCCACCCGCCCCTCAGGAGTCCATGCTTGCGCAGGGCCTCTTCACTGTATTCGGAACATGTGGGGTAGAACTTACATCCGGAATAGGGGTTTCCGCCAAGGATTTTGGAAAAAGAATGAAGGACGGGAGACAGCACCCTGCGGTAAAAATCAAAAAGGATTCGCATGGGACCAAGCCGTGTCGAGCTGGCTTCTCAAGATCCGGGCGGTCTTGTAGCCCACGCGTACTCCGCCAGGGACGACGATATTATAGTCCGCTACCGGAAGTCTGGAGCGGTTCAAACGAAAGCTCTCTCGGATTTGCCGCTTGAGCCGGTTGCGCTGAACGCTATTCACCCTGGCCTTGACGGTAATCCCAAGCCTGGCACCGGAGCCGGCTCCGGCAAGACGGAAAAGAGTGCAGACCCCGAGGCGCCTGACTTCGCTGCCCTCGAAGAACTTCAAATACTCGGAGCGGAAGCGAACCCGCGCGGTTTTGGGAAAATCCATCCGTGATCGGGCTTCAGAATCACTTCGAAGCGACGGTCGGAACGAGGCGCTTGCGGCCCTTGGCGCGGCGCTTGTTCAGGACCTTTTGTCCATTTGCCGTAGCCATGCGTGAGCGGAAGCCGTGGGTCTTCGTTCTCTTTTTGCGGGAAGGTTGGAAAGTGCGTTTCATACTTCAGATTCCTTTGGCCAAAATTTGTTGAGCAACAGTTGTACAGAAGCAAACACGACTTGTCAACCAAGCTATCCACCAGGGCATTGTCAGCCGGCAGACTTCATGTTAACCCTCCTCCTTCCCCGATTTTCACAGGAATTACTCGATGAATCAGCAGAACCTCTGGGCCAGCACCTATAGCCAGATCTTGAAAGACCACCCCGATGCCAATGCCGTCAAGTTCTGGCTCGACGCATTAAGCTGGGGTAAAGCCGAGCGTTTAGGCCCCGGGAAGGTCCGCGTTTGCCTGACTGCGCCGAACAACTACTACCTGAAGTTCATCGAAACCACCTTCAAACAGGACATCGAAATCGCCGCAGGGAAAATACTCGGGGAGGTCTGCGAGCTTTTACTCGAGGTGAGCCGGGAAGGCCCTGCCCCGGACGGAGCCGAATCCGCTTCCCTGCCGTCCGTCTCCCCGGATCGGGACCCCCTTGCACCTCCATCGGCTGGCGAAATCGACCGGAGCCCGGTCTCTTCTTCGCAGGCCCCACAAAAAGACCACAGGAACCATCCCATTCAGGACAACGTCGATTCGACCCTCACTTTCGATAATTACATCGTTGGCCCCTCCAACCAATTCGCCTACGCTTCTGCCTTTTCGACAGCCGAGAACCCGGCGATTCAATTCAACCCCCTTTTCATCTATGGTCCCCCTGCTGTGGGAAAAACGCACTTGCTCCATGCGATTGCAAATCACATCAAGAAGCGGAACCCTCACCTGCGTGCCTATTTCATTTCCGCTGAGGCCTTCGTCAATGAGTTCATTGAAAGCCTGCAGCACAAACAACCGGGCGCATTCCGCTCGAAATACCGGGAAAACGTCGACCTCCTATTGATTGACGACGTCCAGTTCATCGTCGGGAAGGACCGTTCGGAAGAAGAGTTCATCCACACCTTCAATACGCTGGTGAACATGAAAAAGATGATCGTCCTCACTTCGGACCAGGCCCCGAAGGACATCGACGGACTAGAAGAACGGATTCGTACGAGGTTCGAGATGGGGCTTGTCGCCGACATCCGGACACCGGAGATCGAAACCCGGATCGCGATCCTGAGAGCCATGGCCGAGTCCGATGACATCTATCTTCCGGACGAAGTGGCCACTTTCATCGGAACCTACGTGCGGGACACCGCCAGAAGCCTCCGGGGCGCCTTGGTGAAACTCCAGCAGTACGCATCCCTGACCGGCTCCGAGATCACCTTGGAACTCGCCAAACAGGTGCTGCAGAGCTCGATTCCCGAAGAAGGCCAGGAATACACGGTCGACATGATCATGAGTGCCGTCTCCAAGCACTTCAACTTGAAGATCAAGGATCTGAAAGGCGTTTCCCGGGCAAAGAACTTCTCCCTCCCGCGCCAGATTGCCATGTTTCTGATCCGCCGGTACACCAACCTCGGGTTCAGGGAAATTGGTCAAATTTTTGGCAAAGATCACTCCACAGCGGTGCATGCTCACCAGAAAATAGAAGCTGAAATCGAGACTGACCCCGAACTGCGCAAAAATATCGAGACCATTCGGGAACAGCTCTGAACTCCAATACTTTGACGGCTTGAAAACCGGACTGATTGACCGCATCCTAGAATGAGAGATTTCCGGGAAAGGATGCCCAAAAATCATGTTTCTTCTCAAGACCCTATTGTTTGCCTACGTCTTCGCTATTTTTCCGATCACTGAAGCGGATGCTGCCATCAAAGAATTCAAAATCGGAGAGGATCGATTCACCATCGATGTTCCGAAAGACTGGCAAAGTCCTCTCGATTTCTACGGTTTTCCTGTTTCTCTGATCGGACCCGATACTGCGGAAGGTCGGCGCACGGTGATCGGGATCACGCCCGCCGGAGCGTCGGACGATGAGAAGGTATTCGATCAAGGTGACAAAGACATCAAGGCCTACATTGCGGGCCGGGAAGCCTGGCTCGAGCAATTCGACGGCAAGTCCATCTCCTACGACTCCTATCAGAAAACCAAGTGGGAAGGCATCGAAGAGGCGCACACCCTCGGCTATCACTACTCCCTGCCCACCGGAAAATTCTACGAGCGTTCGATTTTCATCCTTTGCAACGGTCGTCGACTCTACCACGTCAAATCCTTGGTCCCGACTGACCAGGAAAAAACGGACAATAAAATTGTCGATGAAACCCTGAAAACTCTCAAATGCACCAAAACCGTGGCCCAGAAATCCCGGGAGAAAAAACAATGAACCCCTTATTCACCCGGGTCCTTGCCGGCATCCTCTGTTTCGAACTCCTCATCGGTCCAGTCGCGCAACCCGCTCTGGCCGTTACAGATCTGATCACCACCGGAGCGACCGTCGCTACGGGAGGGCGGATGGCAAACCGCGAACTGTCCCGCGAGAAACGAACGGCTGAGGAAAAACAGATCGATACCGCGGTTGAGGCGGAACGCTATGTCTCCTCGACCATGGCCCAGAACAAAATGTTCTCTGAACAGTGTCTGACCGGATCGGGGGAAATCGATCCGAAGCGCGCATTCATGCTCTCGGATGATGTCGCCTACGCTGACATGAATGTGAAGAACTGCGCCCAGGAACGCGAAAAACTCTTCCACATGAACCGGGTCGCGGACGAGCTGGTGGCTGAATACGACATCGACCTCGAAACCGCCCAGTGTGACAATTGCTCGGTTCCCCAAGCCCTCCAGAAAACGGAACAGGAGTTCATTCCACCGGGCGAGTCCTGTTCACTGGAGGCTCAAGCCCGATTCAAGAAAGAGCCTTGTAACACCTACTGCCTGTGGAAACCGGCCATCTCGGCAGTCACAGCGGGAATGGGGGCTTTGCTCGTCAGCGCGTTCACCGGGGGCAACGACGGTTGCCCGAAACAAAACCTGGCCAAATCCACCGCATCCTGTGCGATGAACATGATCAAAGGCCTCATCAAGGGGATCTGGGAGGCGATCACCGGACTGGCAAAACTCGTCTGGGAAGGTTTGAAATGGTGTGCCAACAAGGTCAAGCAAGGCGTGAAGTGGCTGTTCTGGGACGCCTGGGTTAAGACTGAGAACAAGACCTCCAGCAATGCTCACGCCGTATCCCAAGCCAACAAAAAAGAAGTGGAGTCCTTCGAAAAAGACAAGCGTGGCTGGCTCAAACGCAAATTCGACGCAATTTTGGGCTTCTTGAAGGAACTCGTTTATGTGGGTCTATTCGAACGTGAATCAAAGTGCATGAATTGCGCCCAAAAGGGACAGCTGATGTGTGAGATCGGCGGGCGGGTCGCTTCCGATCTGGTCGGCTTCACCTTCACCATGGGTGCCGGTTATGCGGCCGTGAAAACCGCCGTAACCAAATTCGGACCGAAGGTGGCCGATCTGATCGCTAAAACAGCAAAGGTGCTGCCCAAGGCGGGAGGCTCAGGATCCAAGGTCCTGAAAACCGTCGGTAACACTGTCAAAAAGCCTGTAAAGTGGGCTGGAAAAACGGCAGTGAAGTCGACCAAGGCGATTTCACGGACCGTTGTGAAAGGCTGGAAAAATTTCAAATCCACCAAAGCCTACCAACTCATCATGAAGCCCGATTACTCCCGGGCACTCGACGGGGTCAAGACACTCGCTGTGAAGGGAGCGAATTCGGTTCCTGGCAAAGTAATCATCGCGCCTTTCCGTGGTGCGAAGAATCTTGTGAAATCTTACATCGAGTTCGACAATGTCGTGTTCCAAAAAGGGGCAATGGCCTCGGCGAACTCATTCCGGACAGCCGGAATCGGAATGAGCAAAACCGAAATCGCTCGGATGTATGTCGATTTGGGCGGGAAGTCCAAGGTCGCTGAAGGCGCAACCCGTGTCGACAAGAACGGAAACCAGGTATTCAGAGTCTCCGCATCTGAAATCCCGTCCGAACAATTGGCCCAGTTCAAACGGGCGGGAGTGCGGATCGATGAGATTTCCTCGGAGGGTGAGTTGATCCTGAGGGTTCCGACCAAAACCTTCGAGGAGCTCAAGGCCGGGAAATATGCCACCCGGACCAATGCACTCGGTATCCCGATCGGATCTGACGGAACCGTTGTGATCAAACAAGGGTCCACGGTCGTTGAAAGAAAGGTCGAAACCATCAGTGCAGAAGAGTTTGGGAAACTCCGTGAAGACGGAGCGGTCTTCACGACCAAAGAACACCCTCGTGCGACTGTCCCTCTCGATCCTAACGGTCTGAGTGCCAAAGGCATCAAAGTCGGAAACGAAGGGGAGATCGTCGTCAAGAACACTGAAACCGGAACGATTGAAGTCCTCGATGCCTCCCAAGTGAGTGCGGATGAGGTCTCCCGCTGGCAAAAGAAGGGATATCCCATCACGAACCTGAAGGATCCTGAATGGAACCGCCCGGTATCGAAAGCGGGTATACCCGAAGGAGATGAACTGAATCACACCGCTTCGGCCAGAATGCAGGATTTGCGTCAGTCTGGAAAAGGTGAGGAGGCCACCAAGATCGCATTACAGGAAGTCGAGTCGTTGAGGGTCTTGAAGGAAACCGGAGAGATCTCGGGCTCATCTGTCGCGGCCAAATCCCAACTTTCGAAAGGCGGTCGGGTGAAGCCGGTGCATCTCGATGGCATTCACGAGTCACGTGCTGTGGAGACCACGATCATCCCCGAGAAGAATTCGATCCAATTCGAAACACGGGCAGGTGAGGTTCGCGAGCTCCCTCTGCGCAAAAATTCGAATGTCGTGGTGGAAACCTATCAAGACGGACGGATGGCCGTCGTGCGGGATCTCGAGAAAGGCACCGTCGAACTGCATGACCTGAGCCGCAAGAAAACCAAAGTGGCTGATTTCAGCAAAAACGATCAAGCTTTGTTGGATGAAGCCATGGGTAAAACCGTCAAAGGCAAGAATGCCCAAGAAGCAGCCTTGGACGAAGTGAAGACGAGACTCGACCTGAATCAACAGACTCAGTACCGGGTGGTCGATCAAAACGGGACTCGTCAGCTTGAGATCGACGCCGGGCCAGAGTGTCGACCTCAACAAATCCTGATCGGGTCAGACGCGGGACGCTAACGATCCCCCAGTGACCGTCAAATATTTGGTGGAAAAAATATCTATTGTTTTCAAATAGATAGATTTTTTTCCACCACCGCAGCCCTTCTGTGCCCCTATTTTCCACCATCGATTCACCATGTATTCACCGCTCAGGTGGATGATTTTGGTGGATGGATTCATGGGGTGCTCATTCCTGGGACAAAATGACCCCTGGTCTGAATTCACCCTGGTGGATGAACGGGTTGAAAAGTCCCCTTTTTTGAAAGCTTGTCCCGATCAGGTGGTTTTCCACCAAAATCGAGTTTTTGTCCCCAGGGGGTTCTCCACGCCAAAAAATAAGAATTAATGATTTGTTTCAGGTGTTTATCGGGTTTTCCACCCGCTTCACAACACTATGACGACTATGATCTTTATATATAAGTCTTTTTATGAGAACTCTTCCTCATCCGAGGTGGGTGAATTCATGAAGTTCAGTATTCAACGAGACCAACTTTTATCAGCTCTCCAGAAAATCGCTTCCGTCATTGAAAAGAAACACACCATGGAAATTCTGGGAAACATTCTGTTCGATGCGAGAACAGATCAATTGATTCTCAGTGGAACGGATCTCGAAGTCGGAATCCAGATGAGTCTGGATGCGAAAGTCGAACAAACGGGCAAACTGACCCTTTCGACCAAACACATTCTGGACATCACCAAAGAGCTTCCGAACCAGGTGATGCACTTCCATCTCAAACCGAATCACTGGGTGGAGATCAATTGTAACAAAGCCAGATTCAATGTGGTCAGCATCTCAGCAGAAGGTTTTCCCGGCCTCCCACATTTCGAAGAGAAGAATTACGTTTATGCCAATTCCGATCGCTTGGGCGAGATGATCGACAAGACGGAATTTGCGGTTTCAACCGATGCGACCCGTTACCATCTGAACGGGGTTTATTTTGAAGTGCTCGGAGAGGGCCTGATCCGCATGACTGCGACCGACGGACACCGTTTGTCCTATATCGATCACGAAGTGTTCAACAAAGTGATTGAATTGAAGCGGGGAGTGGTCATTCCGAAAAAAGGGCTCACTGAACTTCACAAGCTCATTCAGGGAACAAAAAATATCGGGATGTCATTCGAAAAGGGCTACCTTTATGCCAAGACCGAGAACTCCTTCCTGTTTATCCGACTGATCGAAGCCGATTACCCGGATTATCGCCAGGTCATTCCGCAAAACCTGGACAAAACGGCACGACTGAAACGCGATGACCTGCTCGGAGCTCTGAAAAGAGTATCCTTGATGGCCCATGAAAAGAGCAAGGGTGTGAAGCTGAATATCCAACCCGGCCTGATGACCGTGGCTTCTTCCAATCCTGATATGGGTGAGGCGAGGGACGAGATCAATCTTGAATACCAGGGCGATTCGTTCGAAATCGGATTCAACGCCAAGTACATGTTGGATTGTCTCGAAGTCATGAATGACGACGAAATCGAATTCAACTTCAAAGACAAAACCAAGCCCGGCCTCATTCAATCCGCACGTCACAAAAATCACTGTTACGTGATCATGCCGATGAGGATCTAGTCCTCTTTGAAACTGGAACGACTCCAGATTCGCAATGTCAGAAACCTCGAAGAGGTGATGATCCCTTGCGATCACGGTATCCATTTCATTCATGGAGCGAATGCCCAGGGTAAGACCTCCATCCTTGAAGCGATCCATCTGCTCTCAAACTTGAGATCCTTCCGCGACCATCAGGTCGAGAATCTCCTGATGACCGGCAGAAGCTCCGGACAAGTGAGGGGAACATTCAGGGTAGGGGGAACGGGTGAAGCCACATTACGGGTCGATCTCGTGCGAGGTGGAGCCAGATTCGAGAAGCGGGCTTACATCAATGACAAGCTCTCGCGGAGCGCTCAAGACTACTTCGGGGTCAAACTGAATCACTCACCTATTCAGTTTCACGCGATCACCCTCAACCCGACCTCAACCGATCTAATCCGTGGAGAGCCCTCTCTTCGAAGAAATTACCTGAACCAGGTTATTTCGAGTGAAAACCCCGGCCATATCGAGGTCCTCAAGCACTATCAGAAGGCTCTCGACCAGAAAAACGCACTTTTGAAACAGGAATCCGCGTTCGATCCCACGTTTCTCGAAGTCATCAATTCACAGCTGGTCAGAGCCGGGGCAGAAGTGATTCGAGAGCGACTCGGATTCCTGAAAAGAATCCAAGATCCGGCACTCCGTTTTCTTAAAAATATCGCGCCTCGCCAAACCCCGGTTCACTTCGCATATAAGCAGGGTGAAACCCTCCAATTTACTGGACATTTTGAGCTCCCGTCGATACAAATTTTGATGGAAAACCTACATCAAAAACTCACCGAAAAAGGGGCCCTGGAAAGGCTCCGCAAAACGAGTCTGGTGGGTCCTCATCGGGATGATTTCCTGATCAAGGTCGGAGCGGATGCTTCGGTACGAGATCCGGACCTGGTGGATGTGGGATCCCAGGGAGAGATCCGGTCAGTCCTTCTGGCACTCAAGCTCACCGAGCTCGAGGAGTTCGAAAAGATCACCGGGGTTCAACCTGTCCTGCTCATCGATGATTTCTCATCGGAGCTGGATTCGACTCGCAGAGGATTCCTGCTGAACTACCTTGAAGACTCCCGACTCCAGATCTTTGTGACGTCCACGGACGATTTGATCAATGATCTCGGTTCGAAGGGAAAATCCATCCGGATGCATCAGGGAAAAATCGAGCAGGACTCCCCTTGAAAGGGTGTCCATGAGTTCGACCACAGTCACAACACAATACACAGCCGATCAAATCAAGGTTCTTGAGGGACTCGAAGCAGTCCGAAAGCGACCCGGAATGTACATCGGCGATACCGGAGTCCGCGGACTTCACCATCTTGTCTACGAAATTGTGGACAACTCGGTAGACGAGGCCCTAGCCGGCTACGCCACCACCATCAAAGTCTTCATTCATGCCGACAACAGCATCACGGTCGAAGATGACGGCAGGGGTATTCCGACCGGAATGCACCCGTCGGGTGTTTCGGCTGTGGAAGTCGTCATGACCAAGCTCCATGCCGGGGGTAAGTTCAACGAAGAGGGCGGGGCCTACAAGATATCGGGCGGTCTGCACGGGGTCGGTGCCTCCGTCGTGAATGCGCTGTCAGAGTCCCTAAAAGTCGAAGTCAAACAGAAGGGCAAGGTTTTCACCCAGACCTATAAACGCGGGAATCCTCAGAGCGGTCTTCTTGAGATCGGAACGACCGACAAAACAGGGACCCGCACCACATTCAAGCCGGATCAGGAAATGTTCTCGGTTCTCGAATATTCAGCTGAAACTCTCGCTGCCCGGTTCCGCGAGCTCGCGTTTTTGAATAAAGGTCTCAGAATCCAACTTCAGGACGAACGCGTTGAAAATTCAACGCCCCAGGAATTCTTCGCCGAAGGCGGAATCATCCAGTTCGTGGAGTTTCTCAATTCCTCAAGACAAAAACTCCATGAAGATGTCATCTCCTTCAACCAGGAAGTGAGTCAGGTGGTTGTGGATATCGCCCTTCAGTGGAACGATTCCTATGTCGAGACGGTGTCTTCCTATGTGAATAACATTCACACCATCGAGGGCGGAACGCATGTGTCAGGTTTCAGAACCGCACTCACGCGGGTGATCAACCGTTTCGTTGTCGAGACCGGATTGAATAAAAACTTCAAGGAATCACTCCAGGGAGAGGATATCCGCGAAGGACTTGCTGCCATCATTTCAGTGAAAGTGCCGGAGCCCCAGTTTGAAGGACAGACCAAGGGTAAGCTCGGAAACGGGGAAGTCGAAGGGATTGTCAGTCAGGTCGTGGGAGAGAAGCTCACCAAGTTTTTCGAGCAGAATCCGGGCGTAGTTAAAAAAATCATCCAAAAATCGATCGACTCCGCCGTGGCACGCATCGCCGCACGGAAGGCGCGAGAATTGACTCGTCGGAAAACAGCGCTCGACACCGGGGGTTTGCCCGGAAAAATGGCTGACTGCCAGGAGCGCGATCCGGCTCTTTGCGAACTTTACCTGGTGGAGGGCGACTCAGCGGGTGGTTCGGCAAAACAAGGACGCTCTCGTAAGAATCAGGCGGTGCTTCCACTGAAGGGAAAAATCCTGAACGTCGAGAAAGCCCGATTCGATCGGATGCTCTCGAGCGAGGAGATCCGCGTTCTCATCTCCGCGATCGGCGCCGGAATCGGAAAAGATGACTTTGACATCAACAAAGTCCGTTATCACAAGATCATCATCATGACCGATGCGGACGTCGATGGGTCTCATATCCGGACACTGCTGCTGACGTTCTTCTACCGGCAGATGCCCTCGATCATCGAAAGAGGATTCCTGTACATCGCCCAGCCGCCATTGTACCGGGCCAAAAAAGGATCTCGCGAGCAATACCTCAAAAACGAGCAGGATCTGTTCAGTTTCCTCCTGCAGGCTGGAATGGATTCCGCCAAAGTGACCATCAACGGGCGTGAACTTCCTAGAGAGGAATTGATTGAGATTCTCCGCTCGAGCTCCCGCTATACCAAGGCGATCGAGAGGCACTCGCGTCGGTCCAATCCCGAAGTATTGCGATTCCTCGTGTCGAATGGAATCCATCTTGAGACCCTCAGGAGCCCCGATCGCTTCCGTGACCTTCAGGAGAAATTGACCGCCCATCTCGGAAAAATCGGATATACCGTGGAACTTCATTCTCAACCAGAAGCGGACGGCCTCAACAGTCTCCGGATCCGAACCCGTCTGGACGGGACGAGTAAGGTCACCCAGATCGGTCCCGGACTCCTCTCGAGCCTGGAATACGAGGAAATGCTCGGACACTACAAGACCTCAGAAGGGATCCACAGCGGAGAGATCGGACTCAAGCTGGGTGAAGGCAAGCCTTCCACTCACAGGACCATCGCTTCCACGCTGGAAGCGATCCTGGAACACACCCGCAATGGTATCAATATCCAGCGCTACAAAGGTCTCGGTGAAATGAATCCGGAGCAACTTTGGGAAACCACCATGGATCCGGAGAGGCGCACCCTTTCGCAGGTTTCTGTGGAAGACGGCCTCCAGGCGGACCAGGTCTTTTCCTTGCTCATGGGGGACGAGGTCGAACCGCGCCGTAATTTCATCGAACAGAACGCGCTCAAAGTCAGGAACCTCGACGTTTAAGAGGAGATTCGAAACATGCTACGTTCAAAGATCATCGCCACCGGAATGTACGTCCCACCCCGGGTTGTCACCAACAACGATCTCGCGGGAATCATGGATACTTCGGATGAATGGATCCGTCAGAGAACCGGGATTGAACAGCGTCATTGGGCCGCTGATGATTCATCCACATCCGAACTCGCTTTCGAAGCCTCGAAAAAGGCGCTCGAGAATGCGAAAATGGACAAATCACAGCTCGATATGATCATCCTGGCCACCCTGTCGCCGGATCATGAATTCCCCGGAACAGCCTGTTTTCTTCAACGCAAACTCGGCGTGCCGGGAATTCCGGCTCTCGATGTTCGCCAGCAGTGCACCGGGTTCATCTATGCGATGTCCATCGCCGACCAATTCATCCGGACAGGAATGTACCGGAATATCCTCGTGGTCGGTGCTGAGCTCCAATCGAAGGGCCTCGAAAAGAATGATAATGGCCGCGATGTCGCCGTACTCTTCGGAGACGGTGCGGGGGCGGTGGTCATGACCGCGACCGAAGTGAAGGATCCGAAGAAGGATCCCCATGTGCTATCGACCCACCTTTACGCCGACGGAACTTTTGCCGAGGAACTTTGGGTGGCAGCCCCCGGAAGCGCCAATTCGGCCGACCGGATCGGGGGAGATGACCTCGAAAAGAAGCTCCATTATCCGCATATGAATGGAAAGCTCGTGTTCATGAATGCGGTGAAGAGAATGCCCGAAGCCCTGGAAACCGCATTCAAACAAAACGGAATCACCATGGAGGAGGTCGACCTTTTCGTCTTCCATCAGGCGAACCTCCGGATCAACGATATGATCGCCAAGCAATTCGGGATTCCCGAGCACAAGGTGTTCAACACCATTCAAAAATATGCCAATACCACGGCCGCCACGATCCCGATCGGTCTGGATGAAGCGGTCCGTGCCGGAAAACTCAAACCCGGAATGCTGGTGGCCTCGGCTGCTTTCGGTAGCGGATTCACTTGGGGATCCGCAGTCTATCGTTTTTAAGGTGATGCAATATGGATCAATCTAATCCACCGTCTGACAACCAGTCCATCGTCCAGGTGAATATCGAAGAGGAGATGCGCGGAGCGTATCTCGATTACGCGATGTCCGTGATCATCGGGCGCGCTCTTCCAGATGTACGTGACGGGCTCAAGCCTGTCCATCGTCGTGCACTGTATGCGATGTACGACCTCGGGAACGTCTGGAACAAGCCGTACAAAAAATCCGCGCGTATCGTCGGTGATGTCATCGGTAAGTACCACCCTCATGGCGACAGTGCCGTGTACGACACCATCGTTCGGATGGCCCAGGATTTTTCATTACGCTATCCATTGATCGACGGTCAGGGCAACTTCGGATCGATCGACGGAGATTCGGCAGCGGCCATGCGTTACACCGAAATCCGTATGGAGAAGATCACCGACGAGATTCTCGCCGACCTCGAAAAAGAGACTGTCGACTTCGGACCGAACTATGACGGCTCCCTGCAGGAACCCTTGGTTCTGCCAACCCGGATCCCGAATCTTCTTGTCAATGGCTCGACAGGAATCGCGGTTGGAATGGCGACCAACATCCCACCCCACAATCTGGGTGAGATCGTCGATGCCACACTTGCACTGATCAAGAATCCTTCCTTGGACGTGGATGGATTGATGGAGTACGTGAAAGGGCCGGACTTCCCGACAGGCGGGATCGTTTTCGGCGGTAACGTCTTGAAATTGGCCTACAAGACGGGCCGTGCGGTGATCACGATCCGGGCTAAGACCGAGATTGAGACCTTCAAGAACGACCGGGAGCGGATCATCGTCACCGAGCTTCCCTACCAGGTGAACAAGGCCAAATTGATCGAACGGATCGCCGACCTGGTGAACGAGGACAAGTTGGAAGGAATCTCCGACATCCGCGACGAATCCGACCGGACCGGCATGCGGGTCGTGATCGAAATCAAAAAAGGCGAAAGCTCAAGCGTTGTGTTGAACCGCCTTTACAAGATGACCCAACTCCAGGACAGCTACGGGATCGCGCTGCTGGCCATCGACCATCATCAGCCCAAACTTTTCAATCTCCGGGACATGATCCAGGCTTTCATCGAACACCGGAAGGATGTTGTGATCCGCCGGACCGTGTTTGATCTCCGTAAGGCCGAGGCCAGGCTCCACATCTTGGAGGGGCTCAAGCGTGCCGTCGAGAACCTCGATGAAGTGATCGCCCTGATTCGCGGAAGCGCCAACGCGCCAGAAGCCCTTCTCGGTTTGATGAGCCGTTTCCAGTTCAGTCAGCTCCAGGCCCAGGCGATTCTCGATATGAGGCTCCAGAGACTCACCGGTCTCGAGCGCGAGAAAATCATCGAGGAGTTCAACGAGGTTTTGAAAATCATCGCCGACCTGAAGGATATTCTTTCGAGAGAGGTCCGTGTCTACGAAATCATCAGTAGCGAACTCCAGGAAATCCGTGAGACCTATGCAGACGAAAGGCGCACTCAGATCACTTTCGATGAAAGCTCGGAAATCGACATCGAGTCGCTCATCACCGATGAGCCCACCTTGGTGAGTATCACCCGGAGCGGTTACATCAAGCGCCAGGATCCGAGCCAGTTCAAGTCCCAGGGCAGGGGAGGAAAAGGAATCATCGGGATGAACACCGATGACGAAGATTTTGTGACCCAGATTTTCAGTACCACCACTTTGAGCCAATTGTTCTGCCTCACCGACAAGGGGCGTCTCCATGTGGTGAAGGTCTACAAAGTTCCCGAAGGAAGCAGGACCTCGAAGGGCAAGGCGATTGTGAATTTGCTCACCCTCCAAGCCGACGAGAAAGTCATGATGATCCTGCCGGTCAAGGATTACGACGATAACAATTTCCTCGTCATGGCGACCAAGTCCGGAATCGTCAAGAAAACAGCCCTGTCTGAATATAAAAATGTCAGGACCACAGGCATCAATGCCATTTCGATCGAGGAAGGCGATGCGCTTATCGGGGCAAGGATTTCGGACGGTACAAACGAGATCTTCATGACTTCAGCCAACGGGATGAGTATCCGTTTCGCCGAAAAAGACGTCCGCCCGATGGGACGGACCGCTTATGGCGTTTACGGTATGTCGCTGGAAGATGGCGATACCGTGGTGGGCATGGATCTGATCCATCCGAATGACAGCTCGAACGAAATTCTCGTGGTTTCGGAATGCGGATACGGAAAGAGGACTCCTGTCTCGGAGTATCGTGTTCAGAGCCGCGGCGGAAAAGGAATCATCACCCTGAAAGTGACGGATAAGACCGGAAAACTGATGTCTGCACGTCAGGTCACTCAGAGTGATGATCTCATGCTCTTCTCGAGCAGGGGTAAACTGATCCGGATCCGCATCGGTGAGATCAGTGAACAAAGCCGCAACACCCAAGGGGTGAGGCTCATGACCGTGGAGGGCAACGAGAAGGTCGTCGCCGTGGAGAGTATTCCGGATGATGGCACTGCGACAGAAACGGTCCAGTGATCGATTTTCCAGGAGTCTTTCGGGTGTTTTCCTACCTGTGCTTCTGGTTTGGGTCGGATGTACGGCACAGTCGTCCGTTTCAAACCATTACCTGACTGCCGAGAAGCTCTGGTCCGAAAAAAACTATCCGGCAGCAGTGGCGGAGTTCGAGAGGGTGGTCAAGGAGTCACCCGAATCCGCCATCGGACTCCAGGCACTCTGGCGCGCCTCCATGACACAGGCTTTGTTTCTCAATGAGCCGCAGAAGGCTCTGAAGGGATTCGAGCTTTTTATCCAGCGTGCGGCCAACTCGGAACTCGCACCTCAAGCCCTGCTCGAAATGGGGGAGATCCTTTTCTCCAGGTTGAATCAATACGCACGCGCCATCGAGCACTACGAAAAACTGATCGAATCTCCCGGGTTCCGTGAAGAAGACAAGGCTCTTTTTCACTACCGGGTCGCCCGGAGTCACTTTCACCTCCACCGGATCCGGAAATCGATCGAATGGTACGAGAAAATGATGGCCAGATTCCCGAACTCATCCTGGATACCGAGGGCCATGTCCGACCTGGGTAGCGCTTGGTATGCGCTCGGTGACCAGGAAAGAGCCGCATTTTCGAAAGCGCTGAAGATTTTCCAGGATCTCAAGGCAAGGACCCGGGGGCGCCAGCACCGGGTCTTTGTCGAGGCGGTCTTCAACGAAGCGTCGACCCTGGAAGAGTTGGACAAGCTCGAAGAGGCTCATGATCTATTCAAAACGATCGAGAACGACTATCCGGCACCGAATGTGATCAAGATCCGCATGGTCCGCCTGAGCGAAAGGATGAAAAAGAAAAGAAAATGAGCGAGCCGGATGAACGTTACAAACAGCTGGCGTTGTTCACCCTGATTCTCGCGGAAGTGGTGGTGACCCCGACTGTCCTGGCGGGCGGGGTGTACTGGCTGTTTCGGGACCAGTCGTTCCGAAACTTGGCCGTATTCATTGCCGCACTTGCCGGATTGATTGTCGGATTCTATCGGGTGGCTTTGATTCAAAAACGGATGAAAAAGAATGAATCCGGAAAAAAGTAAGCTTTTCTTAAGAATTCTGTCCGGTGTGGCATTCTTTTGGTTGGTCTCCGGCTTGGGCTGGTTCTCGTCCTCACCTGTGGCACGCGCCGTTTTCTTGAAGGTTTTCCTCCTCACGCTCGCGGATTTGCTTTTTCTTGTGCTCTTGTTCTGGACACTGTTCTTTCCTCCGCCGACTCTCCGCAGCAAGGCCGTTCGCGCCGTGATTTTCCTCACTTTTAAGTTGGTTTGTCTCGGCTTTTTGGCTATAACGCTGAAAAGATTAAGAAATGCTCCGGATCAAGCCGTCCTCTTCGGGATCGGATTCATGGGTATCGGCCCCCTGATTTCAGCGGTTTTGTACGGCAATATTGATCGAAAGCATCAGTGAAGGGGATTTACAGTGGAACACGGCTTTAATTGGCTCAGTTTGATACCCGGATTCGATGTCCATGCACACGGTCACGTTTTGATGGCAGTGGTGGTCGCGGTACTGGTCTTGATCGGTGCCTGGATGGCAAAGGTTCAACTCAACGCCGCTAAAAAGAGAGACGACGAAGGTCTGATTCCCGATGGAAACCTCACTTTCCGTAATCTTTTCGAGATCCTTGCCGAGAAGCTGTACGGGCTTGCCGTCAATGTCATGGGCAAGCACGGGGCTGAGAAGTATTTTCCGATCGTCGGAGCCCTGTTCATCTTCATCTTCCTTTCGAATTTGATTGGAATGATTCCGGGACTCCTTCCTCCGACCGATAACCTGAACACCACCTTCGCTCTCGGTTTGTTCGTGTTTCTTTATTACAATTATGTCGGCTTGCGTGAAAACGGGCTCGCCTACCTCAAGCACTTTGCAGGCCCCATCCTTTGGCTCGCTCCATTGATGTTGATTGTCGAAATCGCATCACATGTGTTCCGTCCCATTTCCCTCGGGCTGCGTCTGCGCGGGAACATCATGGGCGACCACGTCGTACTGGGAATTTTTAACGACCTCGTGCCGATTGGCATCCCGTTCATTTTTTACGGGATCGGTCTGTTTGTGGCTTTGGTTCAAGCGTTTGTGTTCTGTCTGATGACCATGGTGTACATTTCGTTATCAGCCAGCCACGATCACTGAAGCAATAATGAAGGTTTCGTCTCAATCAACTCAATGAAAGGAAAACGATAGATGAAAGTGAAAAGCGTAATGATGGCAGTAGCAGGATTGTTCATGAGCACCGCGGCTTTCGCAGAAGAAGCGGCCCACGCGGCAGCAACTGCGGCTGCCACCACTGGCGGAATGGATCTCGCCGGTCTCGGCGCAGGTCTCGGCCTCGGTCTCGCAGCTCTCGGTGGAGCTATGGGGCAAGGCAAGACTGCCGCTTCCGCTCTGGAAGGCATCTCCCGCAACCCTGCGGCTTCTGACAAAGTGTTCACTCCGATGATTATCGGTCTCGCGCTCATCGAATCGCTCGTTCTGTACGCATTCGTAATCGCGTTCCTCAAGATCAAGTAATCTTGCCGGAAAGAAATCAAAGCCCTCGGGTACATTCCGTGCCCGGGGGCTTTTTCATTTGAGGCCGAGTTTCGTTCTCAAAAACGGTGCGATGCGTGGCCCCTTCATCTTGGCGAGTTTTTCAGGTGTTCCGGAAGCGAGGATTTTCCCGCCGGCCTTGCCACCCTCGGGTCCGAGGTCGATCAGGTGATCCGCGGAGCAGATGATGTCGAGATTGTGCTCGATCACCACCACGGTGTTCCCCTGCTCGACCAGACGATGAAGGATGCCGAGCAGTTTCCGGATGTCGTCGAAATGCAATCCGGTCGAGGGCTCATCCAGGATGTAGAGTGTCTTGCCTGTCGATCGCTTCGAAAGCTCACGGGCGAGTTTGATTCGCTGAGCCTCTCCACCCGAGAGTGTCGTGGCCGATTGGCCGAGCTTGAGGTAGCCCAGACCGACATCGTTCAGTACCTGTAGTTTTTCTCTCACCTGTGGAATGTTCTCGAAAAACCCGAGAGCTTCCTCCACTGACATGCCGAGAACTTCTGCGATACTCTTACCCTTGTAGCGAACCCGGAGGGTGTCGCTCTTGAAGCGGGAACCCCCGCAAGTCTCACAGGGAACATGGGCGTCTGCCATGAAGCTCATTGAAATGCGCTTCACACCGTCTCCCTCACACTCGTCGCAGCGGCCGCCCTTCACGTTAAATGAGAAACGCCCGGGCGTGAAGGCCCGGAGCTGGGATTCCGGCAATTGGGCAAAGAGGCTACGAATGGGGCTGAATATTCCGGTATAGGTGGCCGGATTCGAGCGGGGGGTTCTTCCGATCGGATTCTGATCGATTTGAATCACCTTATCGAGATCCTTGAGTCCCGAGGTGATCCTGGCCGACATGGGTGGAATATCGGAATCATGAAAATGCTTCAAAAGCAGTGGGTAAAGCGTATCCATGATGAGGGAGCTTTTCCCGCTCCCTGAAACGCCGGTGACACAAGTGAAGAGTCCGATCGGGATTGAAACAGAAACATCCTTCAAATTGTGGAGGTTGACCTTCGAAAGCTCGAGGCTGCGTTTCGGTTCTGGCTTACGTCGGGAGGCCGGTGGGTTCACCCGGAGTCTTCCGGCCAAATATTGCCCGGTGATGCTAGACTGATTCGAAATCACCTCTCCCGGGACGCCCTCTGCTACGACAGCGCCACCATGGATCCCGGCTCCGGGACCGATATCAATCAAATGATCGCTCTCGAGCATCGTTTCCTCATCGTGTTCGACCACGATCACCGTATTGCCCAGGTCTCTGAGGCGTTTCAAACTCTCAATCAGCAGGCGATTGTCACGGGGGTGGAGCCCGATCGACGGCTCATCGAGGATGTAGGTGATGCCAACCAGGGAGCTCCCGAGCTGGGAAGCGAGCCGTATTCTTTGGGATTCCCCTCCGGACAGTGAAAACAGCGGTCGATCCAGAGAAAGATAGCCAACCCCCACTCGGGTCAGGAAGCCGGCACGTTCACGAGTTTCTTTGATCAGCGTCCCGGCGATCTTCAATTGGCGGTCGTCGAGCTCGAGACCGGAAAGGAATTCATCCAGTTCATCAATCGGTCTTGAGCACAGTTCGGAGAGGTCGACCCCCCGGATCTTGAATGCGCGGGACTCCTTCGACAGGCGTGCGCCGCCGCAATCGCGGCACGGTTCTTTATAGTCATACGAAACGTTCTCGTCAGCCTCATCTTCGCGCTCGCTTGATTCCGTGAAGGATTCGAAGCCGATTCCGTCACAACGCTTACAGGCACCCAGCGGACTGTTGAATGAAAATATCCTGGGTTCAGGCTCGGGCAGGTAGACGTCGCACTTGGAACAGGCGAAGTTCTGCGAGAGCACGCGCTCGACGGGCTTGCCTCCCGGGGCCTGTTCGATCAATCCGAGGGATCCCTTGGCAAGCTTCAGTCCCAGCTCGGCGCTTTCGTAAAGACGGTTTTGTAGAGCATCGTCACCCCTTTTGACAATGATGCGATCGATGAGCACCTCGATGGTGTGTTTCAGGTTCTTCTCAAGCCGGATCGTCTCCGAAAGGTCCCGTATCTCGCCATCTACTCTCACTCGAGCAAAGCCCTTTTGCCTAAGACTCAGGAATTCCTTCTGGAACTCTCCCTTTTTCTCTCTCGCAATCGGAGCGAGCAGTGTGAGCCGTGTTCCTTCGGTGCAACTGGCGAGCATCTCGACGATTTGCTGGGTGGAAAGCGATTCGATCGGGTCCCCGCAATCGGGACAATGCGCGGTGGAAATCCTCGCGTAAAGCAGGCGGAAGTGATCGTAGATCTCGGTCGCAGTCCCCACGGTCGAACGCGGGTTGTGGGAGGTGGTCTTTTGCAGAATCGCGATGGTTGGAGAAAGTCCGGACAGCTCGTCCACATCCGGTTTTTCCACCTGTTCTAAAAACTGCCGCGCATAGGTCGAGAAAGTCTCGATGTATCTCCTCTGGCCTTCGGCGTGGATGGTATCAAAGGCAAGAGAGGATTTTCCCGAACCTGAGGGCCCGGTGATCACGGTCAGGGATCCGTGCGGGATCCTGACGGTGACATTCCTGAGGTTGTGCACCCGGGCACCCCGGACGCGGATTTCAGTGTCCGGTTCCGAATTCGCCATGTCCGCAGATCCTTGCGGCCTGCTGAAGGGCCGATTCGAAACGTTTCTGGATGCCGTGTAGGAGTTCTTCTGTCCGCGCCTCAAAGCGCATGACAATCACCGGTTGAGTGTTGGAAGCACGGATGAGGCCCCAGCGGTCTGAATAGTCAACCCGTAAACCGTCGATGGTGGTCAATCGGGCCTCAGGATCATGGAGCAGCTTTGCGGCCTCCTCGATCAGACGGAACTTCTTTTCCTCCTCGCAATCGATCCGAATTTCCGGGGTGTTGTGCGCGGCAGGCAGATCGGCGGTCAGGGTGTGGAGGGGGCCCTCCTTTGCCACGATTTCATAAAGCCTGAGGGAGGCGTAAATCGCATCGTCGAATCCGAACCAGCGGTCCGCAAAAAAGATATGACCGGACATTTCTCCCGCCAAGTGGGCACGGGTTTCCTTCATTTTCGACTTGATCAGGGAGTGCCCGGTCTTCCACATGATCCCCTTGCCACCGTTCTTCTCGATATCCTGGTAGAGTCGCTGGCTTGATTTCACTTCAGAAATGATGGTCGCGCCAGGGTGTTCCTTCAAAACCTCACGGGAAAAGATCACCATCAGTTCGTCTCCGTAGATGACCCGGCCGGCGGAGTCCACCGCTCCGATCCGGTCGGAATCACCGTCGTAACCGATTCCGAAGTCCGCACCGTTGCGTCTCACGGCTTCGATCAGATGGGTCAGATTCTTCGGCACGGTCGGATCGGGATGATGGTTCGGAAATCGCCCGTCCAGTTCACAAAACAAGGGAATGACGTCGGCACCTATGCGCTTGAATAGCTCGGGTGCTACGGTTGAGGCGGTTCCGTTGCCCGCATCCAGCACGACCTTCAGTTTGCGGACGGGATGTGATCTTGATGCGACATAGTCGAGGTAGTGGGGAATGATCTCCTCCTGCCGATACCCCCCCTGCGCACGGGGCGTGTAGCGACCGTCCTGCATGACCCGCTTCAATTCCTGGATTTGCTCCCCGTGAAGAGTGTCCTTGCCGATGCCGATCTTGAAACCATTGTACTCGGACGGATTGTGCGATCCGGTGATCATGATGGCACCGTCGGTTTTGAAGTGATGAACCGAGAAATAGGTGAGAGGGGTCGGACAGGTCCCGATGTCAATCACCGACACCCCCGACTCGCGGAGTCCCGCGATCAATGCCGAAGCGTACTCGTCACTGGTCAAGCGGCAGTCCCGTCCTACCGAGACCGTCATCGAGCTTGCGCCGGTTTTCCGGTAGGCCCATTCGGCATAGGTTCTTCCCAGTTCTCTCGCAAAATCGGCTGAAAGGTCTTTTCCCGCGATCCCGCGAATGTCGTACTCCCTGAAAATGGCTGGATTCATGTCGTGCTCCTTTTTTTGAGATACTGGATGGCTTTCCGGATCGCATAGACCATGCTCCCGGCGTCCGCGAGATTCTTGCCCGCGATATCAAAGGCAGTGCCATGATCCACGGAGGTGCGGATGATCGGAAGCCCGAGGGTCATGTTGAGGCTTTCGCTGAATCCGGACAGTTTGACCGGGATCAGCCCTTGATCATGATACATGGCTAGAATCACGTCGTGGCGGTCTCTCGGTTTCCGCGAGGCCTCCACTGCGAAGAAAGAGTCTGCGGGGTGCGGTCCGGAAATCTCGCAATCGCGATAACGGGCTGAAAGGCGCTTCAGGCACGGACGGATGACGGTTTGTTCCTCCGCCCCCAGAAGCCCCGCCTCGCCCGAGTGGGGATTGAGTCCGAGTACTGCAATCCTCGGGTTTTTCTTTCCGAGAAGATCATGACAAAACTTTCTCGCATGGAGGAGGGCGGTTTCGAGAGCGCCCGGGGTGATCTTTGCCGCAACCTCCGAAAGTGGGCAATGATTGGTGACCAGACAGACCCGGAAGGTTTCGTTCGCCAACATCATGGTCACTCCCCGGGTCGACGTCAGGGAGGCTAGGAAATCGGTATGCCCCTGATAGGGAAATCCGGCCTTCTTCAATCGTTCTTTGCTGATCGGCCCGGTGACGAGAGCGCGATTTGCCGGAGACTCCATCACATATCGGGTTGCGGCCTCGACAGCCCAGCCCGACTGGTAACCGGGACTGGCCCTTCCGGGGGGCTCGATGAAGCGCACACCGGAAAGTTTTGGAAACCGGGAGGAAGAGCCCACCAGGATGATCGACACATTCTTCAGCTCCGCCTTCAGCAGGCGCAAAGCCTTGCGGGTCACTTCCGGTCCGATTCCTTCCGGATCACCGGGGGTGATCACGATTTCGAGGGGGCTCATGAGCGGAGGTTCACTTTCACCAGATTCTTGGATCGCTCGCGATCAAGCCAAAGCCGCAATTGATGACGGAACTCAGCATCCATGAGGCGTGCCCGGATGCCCTCTCGCTCTCGATCAAGACCGGAGTCCGTCTCGGCACGGACTTCTCCAACTTTGACGATCATGAATGCGGAAGCGTCCTCGATCAAACCTCCGGTTTTTCCTGTTCCAAGTCGACGAACCTCTTGCTGGATCACGGGCTGCATGTCCGAGTAAGAGAGGAATCCGAGATCTCCGGAGCCGCCATCCACATGCGTGCGCGAGGCGACATCTTGAAAGGACTCCCCTTTATTCAAGGCAGCTAAAGCTTCACTGGCAGCCTCACGGGCCAGGGTCGGTGTGCGATAGTTCTTCTTGTCGATCCGGATCAGGTGCAGACGGAAAGAACCTCTGAATGTTTTCGAACCGGCATTGATCCGGTTGTATTCGGTCCGGATCTCATCCTCTGACACAGCGGCCTTGTTCCTGATTTCCCTCTCGATGAGAAGTCGTTTGGAAATCGAGGAGCGCATCAGGCGAAAGTAGTCCTCGAATCGGAAGCCCTCACGGCGTATCGCAGCTTTGAGGGCATCGCGATTGATCCGCATGTTGGCTTGGATGCTGTTGATCTCCTGCTCAACATCCCCGTCCGAGGCCGGAAACTTCTCGAGAATCATGGTCTCATTGATGAGGAAGTCGAGGATCTCCTGATCCGATGGATTGGCTTTCTTCGCCAGGGCCTCACCTGCAAACAGCGGATCAACCTTGGACCGGAGCGGGAGCGTGTTTCTGAAGATCGAAAGGTCTGACTTGTAGATCGCTTTCTTGTTCACCACTGCCGCAACCTGCTCGACGACTTCTGCCCGTACAGAGAGGGACCCGAAAGCCGGGGTGACGGCACACAAAAGAACGAGCCGGAGGGAGAGTTTCATCCTCACGTTTTTCTCATGAATCCAAGAGGAATCCAACGACAATGCCGGGCGTGAAGGGCTGCGTCAGAGTGCCCGATCAGAGATGCTGACTTTAGCCCTTTGACGCAGTTTGCCCAGAAATTCTGAAACCTTTTCTTGGCGGCGCTCCTCAAGTATGAGGCGCTTCACTTGTGTCCGGTCTGATTCGACCCAGGTGCGCTTCCCGGTCAGTCGGATCAAATGAACGCCGAAAGGGGTCCTCACCGGAGCCGAGGTGTCTCCGGGTTTGGCGAGCTTGATCGCAGCTCTGAAGTAGGCCGGATCCAGGCGGTCTTTCATCCGGTAATCCAGATCACCGCCAAGCGCGGCGCTGGGGTCCTCTGAATATTTCTGGGCCGCTTCAGCGAAAGAGATCTTTCCTGATTTGATCTCACTCTGGATCTCGATCAGACGCTTCGATGCACGACCTTCCTCCTCGGGTGTCGCTTGGGGTGGAAGTGCGATGAACACATGGCTGGTGCGAATCTCGGGGTTTTTCTGGTACCAGCTCTTGGCCTCCGAGTCGCTGATGGTCATTCTCTCGAATTCCGCGCCCAGGTTTTTTTCGATGAGAGCGAGATAGAGCACATTGTTAATGCGCTCCACAACAATCGGATCCTGGTCGAGCTTCAGTTTTTTCGCCTCCTGGATCGCGACTTCTCGTTTGATCAACTCTTCGATGATCAGTTTACGGGTCGGTGCGACGGCCGGATTCGCGCGGCTGATTTCAAGAAGTCTGGCATTCACCTCTTCTTGGGTGATCACATGATCATTGACCCGGGCAGCCTCGGTGACAGCATGGACTTCGGGCGACGCCAGGACCAGACAGCTCAGCAAGGAAAGGGCGAGGATTTTTTTCATAACCCGAGTTTATCAGCCGGCGATTCCGTTTTCAAATGCTTTGGGAGCGATCCGCTTCAAGAGGGTTTCCGTTTCAAAGACCAGTGTCTTCATGTCTTGAAACGGTGATCGCAGAACAATTTTCGAATCCGGTGTGATTTGAACGCGAGGGTCACGAATGTTCTTGGGCCCCGCCACCACCTTCATGGCCTCGTCCGGATCGACCAGTGTCGATTTTCTGACGGTGTAGGCGACCCGCTCCTGGTTCGCGGACAAATGCTCGATTCCCACGTGTTTCAGGAGGCTTTTGAGACGGATCAGCCAGAACAAGTTGGAGGTTTCCTCGGGGACTTCTCCGAAGCGGTCACGGAATTCCTCCTCAAGGGCAGCGATCTCGGCTTCCGTCTGCGCTCTTGAGAGCCGGCGGTAGAGCGAGAGTCGGAGACGGCTGTCGGGGATCAGTGAGGCGCGGATTTCACAGAGGGCGGGAACCTGCAGTTCCGGCTCGAATCGTCTTTCCTCGATATCGATCTTCTTGCCTCGTAGCTCCTGAATCGCTTCCTCGAGCATCTCCGTGTAAAGATCGAGCCCGATCGAGGCGATGTGCCCGGATTGCTCTCCTCCGAGTACGTTTCCTCCACCACGGATCTCGAGATCGAGTGAGGCGATTTGAAAACCGCTGCCCAGCTCGACAAAGCGTTGGAGTGCATCGAGGCGTTGTTTGGCCTCGTCGGTGAGCGCCCCCTCTTCTCTGACCAGTAGGTATGCATGAGCGCGCCTGTGGCTCCGGCCTACCCTTCCCCGGATCTGATAGAGTTGGGCCAGGCCGAGTTGATCGGCCCGATCGATCAGAATGGTCCCGGCGTTCGGGACGTCGATTCCAGACTCAATGATGGTGGTGCAGACGAGCACCTGGGCCTGCCCGCGGTAGAACTCGAGCATTTTTTCTTCGATTTCGGTCTCGGACATCTGGCCGTGGGCGACAATCACCTTGCAGGACGGGACCAGCTTCTGGATCTCGTTGGCATGGTGCTGAATACTTTGAACCTTGTTGTGCAGATAAAAAACCTGTCCACCGCGCGCGAGCTCGGTCTCGATGGCGTTCTTCACCAGTTCCGGGGACCAAGCGGAAACATGGGTCTGGATCGGCTGCCTGTTGGTTGGCGGAGATTGGATGACGCTGATGTCTTTCAGTCCCGAAAGAGCCATGTTGAGCGTTCGCGGAATCGGGGTCGCGGTCAGAGTGAGGGTGTGCGTATCGGCCTGGATGGCCTTGATCTTTTCCTTGTGTTCGACTCCGAAGCGGTGTTCCTCATCAACGATCAATAGGCCGAGATTCGACCAGCGAACATCTTTCGAAAGCAGTCGATGTGTGCCGATCAAAATATCGATTTTACCATCCTGCAGTTCCTTCAAAAGGGTGTTCTGGATCGTCCGGGTCTTGAACCTGGAGATCGACTCGATTCGTACCGCGAAGTCACGCATCCGGTTTTTGAAGGATTGTTCGTGTTGGAATGCGAGCAAGGTGGTGGGAACCAGGACCGCGACCTGGTACCCGTTTTGAACGGCCTGAAAGGCGGCACGGATAGCGACCTCGGTCTTGCCGAAGCCCACATCCCCGCACACCAGGCGGTCGAGTAATTTGGCCGACTCGAGATCGTGAAGGATGTCCCGGACCGCATTCATTTGACCATCGGTTTCCTGGAACTCGAACTTTTCGCAAAAGCTGAAATAGTCGTCCGAAGGGGGGTCGAAGCGAGGACCCTTCAATAAGGCTCTCTTGGCGTAGATCTCGACCAGGTTGATCGCAAGTTTCCTCGCGGATTCACGAGCTTTTTGTTTGGCCCGATCGAACTGACCGCTTCCGAGACGGTCGAGTCCTCCGCTCGCTCCGCCTGCGGCATGGCGCTGGATGTTGTTGAGGCGGTAAACCGGCAGATAAAGTTTGTCACCCGAGGCGTATTCGATCAGCAGGTATTCACCGGAGCCTTGAGCGCCTGACCGAAGCTCCTGCATGCCGAGGTACCGTCCGACCCCGTGGAGTGAATGGACGACCAGGTCGCCAGGAGCGAGATCCTCAAGCCGTTGAAAGGCGAGGGCCGGGTTCTTCTCGAATTTGGGATGGCGGGCCTTCGAGGCGGTTTTTCCTCCACTCTCCCCTGCGAAAATCGCACGTTCGGAGAGCACCACCGTTTTCCTGACCGGAAACACCCCCGATTCCTCGGGATCGGATGAGAGCAGTCGGAGACCGGGATGGCGGGTGGCCTGCTTCAGATGATGCCGGATCCGGTCCTGGTGAGAGGGGCCCCGGCTTCCGATCCATACGGAAAAACCGTCATCGAGCCACTCGAGAATCTCCTGCTCTCCGACTCGAGGATTTTCCAGGGGGTCCAGAACTTCCGCCCTCGGATCTATCGCTCGATGACGCAGTTCTTCGATTTTAGATTCCGCGCGCGGATACAGCATTCCGAAGTCGGGGGTGATCCAGTGGCGCTCAGTGTAGCGAGCCTCCTCTTTCTTCAGCCAAGCCAGATGCTCATTAAATGAGGATTCGAAGCGTTGCCGCTCATGGATGTAAACCGGAGCATTCTCAGGCAGGTGATCGCTCAGGCCGGCAGTCGCTCCGTAGAGAAACGGGATCCAGGTCCTGGCGTGGTCCGGCATGAAACCGGCCCTGATATTCTCGAACACCGGATCCCGGATCTTCCTCGAAATCTGATGGTGGTCACAGTATTCCTTGATTCGCTCGAGCACCGGCTCGATCCGACCCCACGGCAGAAGGGCCTCCTCCGCCGGACCGGCCTCGATTCGCAAGAGTCCAGCCGGCTCAGCCAGGGTTCTTTGGGTTTCAGGATGGAAAACCCGGATGCTTTCAGGGACGGTATCGAAGAACCCCACTCTGAAAGGGCGCTCGTTCTCGGGTGGGAAAAAATCGAGAATCTCGCCACGGAACGCGAATTGTCCGGGCTCTTGTACCAGATCTGATGGAACATATCCGAGTGCCCTCATTTTGGAGCGGAGTGCGTCGCGTGTACCAGAGTCACGATCGCATTCGAGCACCAGCTTCGACTCGGCACGCACTTGGGCGGGAAGAGTCGGCTGGAGCCAGGACCCAGCGGTTCCGATCAGGATGACCTTGTGCGGGGAAGAGTGGAGCAGGGCGAGAGTCCTGAGCCGAGCGGTCCGCTGGGACAAAGAGGGGGAGACCGGCGAGAATGGCGCGTGCTCCGAAGCGGTCCACATGGCGATCTCGACACGATCACCTCGGGGGTCGGCCTCGGCAAAGCTACGCAGAAGGTCGGCGAACTCGTCCGCCCGTTCCTGTTCAGGAAAAAGATGAACCTGGATGCGGGTGTCCGCACCAGGGGTCGCGAACCAGGCGGCGGCGGCTCTTGCGAGAAGTGGCGATAAATTTATCTCGCTCGGACCGGCAGGCATTGACTCACCCCTTCACCTTCAATTAGCCTTTTCATGAATCCATGGATCCTAGGAAGATTTTGCCCTTTGAAATCAAGACGACACAGCTTACGCAGGTCATACTTTACCTGTGGATCCCCCTATTGGTGGCACTCCCTCTATTCATCTCGAGCGAGATCAGGATCATCCCGTATTTAATCGCGATTCTCGTGATGATGGTAGTGTTTTTGTCATTCTTTCTGGCGACCCAACATTACCTCAAAAAGGACGCAGATGACGAAGTTTAAGCCCACACTGAAATACGTGCGGGTGGGTCTCACCTGTTGCGGAGATGATTGGATCCAGACCGAATCCAGCCGGTACGATCTGGAGCGGCTCGGGTGTGTCGCGTCGGAACACGCGGAGGATGCCAACCTGCTGGTGGTCCAGGGAACGCTCAACCGGGTGCTGTTCGAAGAGGCGGTTGCCCATTTTGACCGGATGAGGTCACCCAAGTATGTGATCGCGATCGGAACTTGTGCTTGCGGGGGAGGATTGTTCCCGACTCCCGGAGACCCGCGACTTCCCGTCAATATTTATGTCACGGGCTGCCCTCCCCGTCCTGAAGCGATCATGAACGGGATCCTGTCGCTCCGCGAGGTTCAGACATGATCCAGGAGACGATCGAAATCGGGCCGATCCACGAGTGGCTTCCCGGCCCGATGAAGCTCAGCTTGGGCATGAGTGGTGATCGGATCATCAGCGTGGACGCGAGATTCGGTTATGCGTCACGTGAGATCGAGAAAAAGGCCCTTGGACAGCATCACCGGCGAGCCCAGCTCACTGTCGGTCGGGTGGAGCCCGAGAGTGCGCTCCTTTTGGATCGGGTCTTCAGTGAAGCGGTCGAGAAGATCTCCGGAGTCGAGGCTGGCGACCGGATTCGCTGGATCCGTGACATCACCACGAGTCTTTCAGAGCTGAACTTCCAGCTCAAGTACCTGGCCAACATGTCGAGGCGGCTCGGGGTGAAAATCCTGTTTCACTCGATCTTGAAGCACCGCGAGTCCTTGCTTGATCTTCTCGAGTTGTTGTCGGGGTCCCGGTACGGTTACTACTACTTGATTCCCGGGGGTGCCAGGTATGACATCACTGAGGGCTTCCAGGAGCGTCTGGACACCTGGAGCAGGAATTTCGTAGAGGATTTTCCGAGGATCGAGGCGCTCTTCCGGTGGACGCATGTTTTCCAGAACCGCATGCGAAACCTCGGGCAGGTCCTCGACCGAGGTGAGTTCGGCTTTGTCAGCGAGGCCTCGATTGAAAGCACGCGGTATGGATTCGTCAGTCATGTGGAGTCGCGCCTCATCTATTCCCTGCAAAACTGCAGGGAGATGGCGGGTGAAATGCAGGAACTGTTGAGACGGGGACCCAAAGGAGAATACTTCGGCGCTTTCGTCTCGAAGGCGGGGCGAATCTCACACGAGCGAGACACTTTACGGGGCGCCTGGGGTATCGCTTTGGGCCTCGACTCTGAGGGTGCTGTCACCGAACTTGAATTGCGTTCGCCCTCTTCTTCGATTGTAAAATCAATCGGACCGGCGCTGGAGGGCGAGTCTCTCGAGGATCTGGCGGTCGTTCTAGAGAGTCTTTCATTTTCTATCTCGGAGATCGACCGATGATCGAGGCGTTGCTGGTGATGATTTCCGGATTGGCTTCGGTTTTCCCGGTTTCCTTCCTGATGTATGCGATCAGCGAACGGATGATTGCCCGACATGAATCCCGGGTCGGGAAGCAGGTCGGATGGGTCGGATTTATCTGGCAGACCTGGGTCGACGCCAGGATGGAGTTGAGGACGCAGACCGAACCCGGCACCTGGCTACTCTATCTCTTCCAGTTATCGATGGTGTTCCTGTTGGGGATCCGGGTCGAATACCTGATGTTCATTTATATCGCCTTGATCGGTTTCCTGTTGGTTTGGATGTCCTTGGGAACCCAAAGCGTGGTGTCCAGGATCCGTGCGGATGGACAACAGGTCCGCTTTTCAATTGCGGGGGCCATTGCGCTCCTGTGTCTGTTCGTGTGCTTCACCTGCTCCCGGACCACGGACATGAGTGGAGTTGTCTGGAGTCCGGTCCTCTTGGCCTTTGTCATCCCGTTTCAGCTGTGCGGAATGATCCTGTTCGGGGAGCATCCGTTCCGGGGAATGAGCGAGAAAAGCGGCTGGTTGCCGTCGGCCCGCTTCTATGTGTGGTCCTTGCTCACTGCCAAGCTGTTTCTGGGTGGGGGAGAGTGGTTCTTCGATATTCATTTTAAGGCGGCGGTCTTGTACCTGGGGTCGAGAATTTTCGGAATCTATTTTCCCGGATTCCATCAGAAGGACTTGCTCAGAATCTCGATCATTTATCTGTTTCCCATCACGGGAGCGCTCTGGCTCATGGCCATGCTTTGGTTCGGCGTAATTGGAGGGGGTCCCCATGTTTAAGAAGATCGTCGGACACTTCCTGAATCAGAACGAGATGCGCAAGATCGATACCGAGTTCTATCCGGACCCGGTTTCGTCTCGTGGGAAAGACGACTTTCCTGCGCGGGCCCGGGGCTTGCTCTTCAATGAGATCGAAAAATGCACGGGTTGCGGTGACTGTGCACGGGTCTGCCCGTCGTCTTGCATCGAGGTCGAAGCGAGTGTCAATGCACGCAACAATCGCCCTTGGGTATCGCGTTTCGAAATCGATTTTTCCAAGTGTGTCTTTTGCGGCTTGTGTGTCGAGGTCTGCGAGCCGAACTCCCTCATTCAAACCAAAGAAGTGCAAGCGGCCGTGTTCGATCCCAAAGACCTCAAGATGAGCTTCGGCAGGGGAGAGCTCACATGAGGGTTTTCGATCTGATTTTCCTTTTGATGGTTTCGGGCTTTGTGGCAACCCGCTCCCCTTTCTCGGGGGTGGTGGTTCTGGTCCTCGGCTTGCTGATCCGGATTCAGCTTTTCCGTATGCGGTTGCTGCTCGGAGGTGGGTCCGAGAGTCTTCCGGCGGGAAGGCGTGTTCGTGCCCTGGCTCTGTCTTTGGCTCTTTCTGCGACACTGTTTCCGATGATCCAGGACTCCTCCGGCCAGGGTCCGGCCGAGATCGAGTACAGCCACTTCCTTCCGGTGGTGATCCTGATCTCCCTGCTTTCTGCAGCGATGATGGTCGGTTTGGCCGTTGAAAAGAGGAAACGATGATAGCGGCTGCATTTTTATTTTTCCTGGTTTTTTCGCTCTACACGCTCTTCACCGCATCTGATGTTCTGGAGTTTTCGGGTGCCATGCTGAGGGTTTCACTCTCCTTGCTGGGGGTGGTGTCCTCGCGGGAGTCGTCGATTCCACTTCTGCCTGGAGCGGTGATGTTGTTCGCCGTTCTGTCGATTGCGCTACTGGCGGTTTCGCGTGGGGAGGTTCAACTCGAAAATGATGAATCTTGAACTCAGTCAGCCCGACCAGACCACGATCCTTTTTTTCCTGTTCAGTGCCGTAGGACTCATTCGAGAGAGGCGCGCACTTCCTTTTGTGATGGTCATCCTCGGATCCCTTTTGCACGGGCCTATGGTGGCCGCCTTGGTGGCGGGGCTCATGATCTGGCACCGCATCGATCGGAAGGCCGAAACCTGGGTCCAGCTGAAGGACTTTCTGGGGATATTCCTCATCATGGGAGGGGCCATATCTCCCGCTCCTTTCGGAGAGTTCTTCGCCTTCATCGGGGTGCTCTTGGTTTCCCTGAGTTTCGGGAAGGGGTTTCTGGGGATACTCCCTGCGCTCTTGTTGTATCGCCAGTACTATCCGCAGCCTGAACGCCCGGAAATCGCTCTCGTTGCGGCCGGCATTTATTGGGTTGCGGCGGAATCTTTCAGATGGTTCAAGTCGGAAAACGAGGAGCGGGTGCTCACCATTCTCGAGCTCGTTGGCGTGGCCACTATTTTACAGGGCTTCTCAGGGGAGTTCGAAAGGTGGTCGGAGAACAACATGGTGATCGCCCTCGGTTCCGCCCTCTTGTTTGTTGCGGCCGCGCTATTTGCGTGGACGAAGTGGCGCCTCGATAGCTTCCGCCGCAGTCTGGTCGCTTTCCGAACCAGCGGTCTTCGGGCACTCACTTTCGGCGCCCGCTTGGTCGACGGACGGCGGGCATGGGGTGGTGAGGAACCGGTTTATGCGGTTCCCACTCCCGGATCGGCACTGGACAGGGTTTTCTATCTGGTTTCTGGTGCTTTGGCATTTTTCGGATTGTTCATGCTGGCAATTAAGGGAGGGCTTTGATTCATGCTGGAATTCAGCCTTCCCTCGGCATTGGTGGCGCTTTCCTGGTTGCCTTGCCTGCCCCCGGCAAGCTGGCTCTCGGTTCCCTTTGCGGCCGCGATTTTCTTTTCCAAGTCGGTGCCGGTCAGTCTGCTGTTCCTGCTGACCCTGCAAATGATCGGATTTCTCCAGTCCACCCGTGGCTCGAGGCGGGCCGATCATCCGATTGTCCAGAAGCACCACTTCATTTCAATCGCAGGCATTTTCGTTGCCATATTCGGCGCCTCCCTGGGAGAGCACCCCCAGGCCACCCTCCTGATCTTTTCGGGATTGTTGCTGTCCATCCCAACCGGTGCGCACCTCTTCTTCTTCAGCAGGCTCTATGAACGCCAGACCCTGGCTTCGTTCCTCGGGTCGGTCATCATTCCAGCCCTTTCAGGGATCGAGATCCTCCTCAAGATCCGGAGTGAAATGAAGGCGGAAAACGGCCAGCTCTGGGACGTTGCACTTTCTTTCGTTGGGTTGTTCACCTATCTTTACGGCAGCCTGATGTCGACCTTGCGACTGAGGATGAAGTCGTCCATCATGCACCTGGCCCTCGCGCAGTTGGGCCTGGCTCTCTTCATCCTGGTGATCGACCAGGATGTCCTCGGGCGTACCACTCTTTGGGCCCTTTCAGTTGCTGCGATCGGTGGCGCGGCATTGCTCTCGTTGGGAGACCAGATGGGCGAGCGGTTCAGTGCATTCTCGCGAGTAGCCGTGGTGGCATTGCCCGGAATGGCCGGTTTCACCGCGTACTTTTTTTCGATGAAGATGGCGATTTCCATGAATCCGGTCTGGATCGCGGCACTTCTCGCAGGGTTCCTGCTCCAGGTGGTCACGCTCGTGGCGCTTCCCGGGTATGGTCTTTCGGCTCCCGGTCGGACCACGCGGATTCGCTTTTTGCTGGTGGTGCTGGTCCAGGCTGCCGCGGGTGTCGGGTTCTTCCTTCTCGGAGGTGCTAAGTGACGATGCTCAATTGGTTGCCGGAGTTGGCTATTCTTGGAATGCTGTTTGTGACGTTGGTCCTGATTAACTTTAGGGTCCTGACCGTGAGATCCATTGCGCCCGTTGCCGCGTTGTCGTCGGCGATTGTTCTCGGGTATTTCGCTTTCCGGCCCGATCTGGCCTATTTCGAATCGCCCGTCAAGGTTCTTCACTCTGATGCCCTGTCCTATTTCGGCCGTCTCTTGTCTTTGGTCATGTTCTCCGTTTTTTCAATGGGCTTTTATTTTCACAGTGAGCTGAGTGTGCGCGACAAGCAACTGACCACCTTGTTCACGCTCTTCCTCTCCGCCTTCGTTTCCCTTCTGCTTCAAGCAAACCACTTGGTGCTGTTTCTCGGTGCCGCGGTCGGAATTTATTTTTGTTCCACCAGCCTCATTCTGATTGAATCAGGAAAAAGCCAGGCTTGGGTCCGTCTCATTCGCTCGAGAAGCATGATCTTCGGAAGCTGGATCGCAGTATTGTCCTTGTTGGTTGTCCTCTCCAGTTTTCTCTCGGGCTCACAGTTGCTCGGGGATTGGCTGAGCGGACTCGAATCCTATTCTGGAACCGAGGCCGGGGTCTGGCTTCCCGCGATTCTGATTCTGTTGGGGTCTGTGATTCTGCTGGAGGCTCTACCGCATCCGGGGCGGGCTCCGGTGGGTCTCGGGGTGCTCTACTTTGGAATGCACCTGATGATCCAGGTTTTTTGGCTCAGGGTGGGCGTGCCTTTTTTCAGTAAGGCCGCTTTTCTCGGAAAACAGCAGGCGCAATTGATGATCGCGCTCGTGTTCGGAGCCTTCACGCTCCGTTATGCTTATCAAGCGGTCAGGGCAAAGGAGCATCACCGGTGGTTCAGTGCCGCGCTCCCGGTCCTGCTTGGATTGGGTTTCTTCCTTTGTCTCCTACCGGCCGATAAGATCCTCCCGGCATTTTTCTCGATCTCTCTTTCGCTCTTGCTGACGGTTGCGCTCGCATCACATGCCTTCCTGGATGAGAACTACCGGAAGAAAGGCTTCATAACGGGGGCCCTCATTGCACTGATGGGGGTTCCGCCTCTTGTGCTGGGCGACCAATACTACCGGTTGATCCACGACATCGTCATTGGCGGAAACTGGGTCGCAGGCGTCCTGATGATCGTTTCTTGGTTCGCGCTGGTGCTGGCGGTGATCAGGATGATGGGAACTGTCCTTCTGGCGAGAAACGGCGCGAAAGAACTGCGCGCTCTCCAGCGGGGTGAGGTCTTCTTTATCGGGCTTTATCTTCTCTGTGTCATCGGTTTGACACTCTTGCGCCCGGACCTCTATTCCCTATTAAAAGAGCACCCGCTCCTGAATTTGTGGTAAGGTTCTAAAAAAGAAAATCACAAGGAAAGGACAAGTGTATGGAATACCTTCCTGTACTGGTCATGATGGCCGCAGGGGTGTGCATCGGCGGAGCCGTCCTCCTCATCACCACCTGGCTCGGACCGAAGCTTCCGAACAAAACAAAAGATTCTCCGATCGAGTGCGGAGTGGGTGAATCCGGCCCGACAAAAAAGCACCGGGTCTCGGTCCGGTTCTACCTAGTTGCCATCCTCTTTCTTCTCTTCGACATCGAGACGGTGTTTTTCTATCCGTGGGCGGTTGTCTACAAGCGGTTCTTAACCACGGGCGAGTTCATTCTCATCGAGATGATGGTGTTCGTATTCATTCTTCTCGTCGGATACATTTATGTCATCCGTCGTGGCGCACTGGAGTGGGAGTAAATCATGGGCAAGGACGGATCTTCAGATTTTTTCACGACCAAGCTGGATGACATGATCAACTGGGCGCGGAAGCACTCGCTGTTTCCGCTTCCTTTCGGAACCAGTTGTTGCGGGATCGAGCTCATGTCGACTCTGGCTTCCGGTTACGACATGGCGCGATTCGGTGCCGAGGTGGTTCGATTCTCGCCCAGGCAGAGCGATCTCCTGATTGTCGCCGGGATCGTGAACCTCAAGATGGCCCCGGTGTTGCGCAACATCTATGACCAGATGGCTGATCCGAAGTGGGTGATCTCCATGGGGGCGTGTGCCTCTTCGGGCGGGATCTTCAATGTCTACAGCGTCACCCAGGGGATCGATACCGTGGTTCCGGTGGATGTCTATGTTCCAGGCTGCCCGCCTGCCCCGGAGGGTCTGTTGAACGCACTTTTGCGCCTGAAAGAAATGATCGCGGAAGGAGAGACTCACTCCCAGCGACGTGAGCGGGCGCTGAGGGGAGAAGTGTGATGGATATCAACACGCCGGTCAAAACCATCTATGGCGGACATTACGACAAGTATCTCACCGAGTGGACTGCGGTGATTGAAGCGCTGAGGGTTGATTTTTCCGAGTTCATCGAGGAGATCCTGATGCCGCGAGAGGCGGCGACGGATGTGCCGGTGATTCATGTGCGGAAATCCGGAATGCTGGCGGTTCTCGGGCGCCTCAAGGACGGATTGGGCTTTTCATTTCTGACTGATTACACCGCAACCGACGAGGAGTCGGAACCGAGATTCCGCCTGGTTCTTCAATTGATGAATCCCACAACCAAGGCCCGATTGAGAGTGAAGGTGCGCATTGCGGACCAGGAAACCTCTCCGACGCTCATCCCGGTCTGGGAAGGGGCCAACTGGGCTGAGCGCGAGATCTATGACATGTTCGGAATCCGATTTGAGGGTCACCCCGATTTGCGCAGGATCCTCATGGATATGCGCTGGGAGGGGCATCCCTTAAGAAAAGACTACCCGCTCAGGGGATATCAGGTGTTTCTGACCCCCGAGCCTCTCGATCCGGAGTTATTAAAATGAGTGATTCCAATCCGAAAAGCTTCAAAACCGACCTTCCCCTCGACGTTGCTAGATGGGGAATCCCCTCCACATACGATGTCACGGTGAAGCGGGATACGGACGACATTTTCGAGGACTCAAAGGTCCTGGTTAACATCGGTCCCACCCACCCGGCGATGCACGGAGCCTTCCGCTGTATGGCGAGGCTCAATGGGGAAATCATCGAAAAATCCTACTGCGAATTCGGGTATACCCACAGGGCCAAGGAAAAGCTCGGTGAAAACCGGACTTACCATCAGTTTGTGGTGTACACCGATCGCCTGAATTATTGTTCGGCACTGATCAATAACGTGACTTACGCCATGGCGGTCGAGCGCTTGATGGGAATTGAAGTCCCGGAGCGGGCGATCTGGATCCGGATGATGTGTGCCGAGCTCGCTCGCGTGATCGATCACCTGATCTGCGTGGGGATCAACGCCGTCGATTTGGGCGCATTTTCGTACTTTCTCTACGGTTACCACCAGCGCGAAAAAGCCTACACGCTGATCGAAAAACTTTGCGGAGCCCGGCTCACTACTTCTTATACCCGGATTGGCGGACTGATGGCCGATGCCCCGGAAGGCTGGGAAAAGGAAGTGAAAGACTGGGTCAAGGAAACCCGCGCCGTAGTGGACGAGATGGATCGTCTCCTGACCGAGAACCGGATCTGGCTCAAACGAACCAAGGGTGTGGCCATTATGAATCGAGAAGACTGTCTCAAGTACAGCTTCACGGGACCGAACGCTCGCGCGGCCGGTGTGGATATTGATCTCCGCAGAGACCAGCCCTGCATGTTTTACGACCAGGTGGACTTTGATGTGCCGGTTGCCCAGACCGGCGACGTGTTCGATCGTTATTATGTCCGACTCGAAGAGGTGCGCCAATCCTTGAATATTCTCACCCAGTGTGCGGACCGCATCAAGCGCGGGCCGATCTGGTCCGAGGACAAGAGAACTCGCATTCCTGAGAAGGACCAGGTTTACAACACGATGGAAGGGTTGATTCACCACTTCAAATTTTTCATGACCGGGTTCAATGTTCCGGCGGGGGAGGCTTACACCTCTTTCGAGGCGGCGAATGGAGAGCTCGGTTTTTACATTGTCAGCAAGGGCGGACCCGCCGCGCATCGCATGCGCATTCGTGGACCTTCCTTCTGGCACTATCAGGGGCTCGACCCGATGATCCGGGGTGAATACATCGCGGATCTGGTCGCGGCGCTCGGAAGCATCAATGTCATCGCAGGGGAGCTGGATCGCTGATGGAAAAGCTGCTGACTCAAAAGTTTTATGATGCCATGAGGAATCTCGAGCCGAGATATCCGAATAAAAAAGCACTGATTCTCCCTGCACTTCATCAGGCGCAGGCCGAGTGTGGTTGGCTTCCTCCAGAAATCCTGGCAGAGATTGCCGCATACATCGGTGTGCATGAGGCCCAGATCCGTGAGGTTGCCAGCTTCTACACCATGTACAATCTGAAGCCGGTCGGAAAAAACCATCTCCGGATCTGCACCAATGTGGCGTGCTGTCTCAGGGGGGCGGATGAGCTGATGAGCTATGCCGAGCGGAAGCTTGGAATCGCATGTGGCGAGACCACCGCGGACGGGATGTTCACGCTCTCGGAAGAAGAGTGCCTGGGGGCCTGTACCACCGCCCCAGTGATGATGGCAAACGACGATTATGTCGAGAACCTGGATATCAATGGTCTGAATGACTGGATTGAGAGGGCCAAAAATGAGCGCTGAGCAAAACACGCTGTTCATTCAGCATTTCTGGAAAGACTCCAATCGGACCCTCGACTACTACCTGAAGCAAATGAACGGCTATGAGGCCGCAAAAAAAGTGCTGGGGGGTATGACGCCCGACCAGGTCGTGGATGAGGTGAAAAAAGCCAACATTCGCGGTCGCGGGGGCGCAGGCTTTCCAATGGGGATGAAGTGGAGTTTTATTCCGAAGAACTCCGACAAACCGAAGTACCTCGTTTGTAATGCCGACGAGTCAGAGCCGGGGACCTGCAAGGACCGCCAGATCATCCGCTACACGCCGCATCTCCTGATTGAGGGCCTGTTGATCGGGTCATTCGCCATCGGTTGTCGCCATGCATACGTCTACATCCGTGGCGAATATGTGCGGGAAGCCCAATTGCTCAATGAGGCGATCGATGAAGCTAGGGCCGCCGGATACATCGGAAAAAACATCTTCGGTTCGGGATATGACCTCGAGATCACCGTTCATCGTGGTGCCGGGGCCTATATCTGTGGAGAAGAGACAGGTCTGCTGAATTCCCTCGAAGGGAAGCGGGGAGAGCCGCGCGTGAAGCCGCCGTTCCCGGCCGTATCGGGTGCTTTCTCCTGCCCGACTGCCGTGAATAATGTCGAATCGATTGCAAACGTACCGCACATCATTCGCATGGGTGGAGAGGCCTTCGCGGGTCTCGGTAAAATCGACAAGTCTGGCGGAACCCGACTCATTTCGCTGTCCGGGCATGTGCAAAAGCCCGGAGTGTATGAGATGCAGGCGGGCTCCATGACCCTTCGGCAGATCATAGAAGGTTTTGGCGGAGGAATGCTGAATGGACGCCGGCTCAAAGCCGTGATTCCGGGCGGGTCGTCCTCTCCGGTCCTGACGGCCGAAGAAATCGACGTCGTTTACGATGTCGAACCACTCATGAAGATCGGTACCATGATGGGTTCGGCTGCGATCATGGTCATCAATGAGGACACCGATATGGTGAAACTCCTCCTCCGGATCACGAAGTTCTACGCGCACGAGTCGTGTGGTCAGTGCACGCCTTGTCGAGAGGGCTGTCACTGGATGGAGTCGATCCTTCACAAGATCCTGCACGGGGAGGCCAAGCCCTCCGATATCGATCTGCTGGTGGATGTTGCTGGGAATATCGGTGGGAAAACATTGTGTGCGCTCGGTGATGCGGCGGCTATGCCGGTCCAGAGCTTCCTGAAAAAGTTCCGGCCTGAATTCGAAGCCTATGTAAAAGGACAAAAGCGTCATGCCTAAGTGTTTCATTGATGGAAAGGAAGTGGAATTCAACCCTGGCGAGAACCTGGTCAAGGTGGCCAAACGCGCAGGGGTAGAAATTCCCGTGTTCTGTTATCACCCTGGTCTGTCTGTCGTGGCCCAATGCCGGATGTGTTACGTCGAGGTCGAGAAAATGCCGAAGCTTCAGACGGCGTGTTCGACCATGGCCGCCGAGGGCATGGTGGTCAAAACCCAAAGTGAAGCTGTTAAAAAGGGAAGACAGGGAACCATGGAGTTCCTTCTTCTGAATCATCCGCTCGATTGTCCGATTTGTGACAAAGCGGGAGAATGCGATCTCCAGGACAACTCCTTCGGTCATGGAAGTGCGACCATGCGTCACGGTGAGGAGCGCAGGACTTATGTCGACGTGGATATGGGGCCTGTGATCCAAAAAAACATGAACCGCTGCATTCACTGCACCCGCTGTATCCGCTTCGGTGATGAAATCGCCGGCATCCATGAGATGGTGGCAATCAAGCGCGGCAACAATATCGACATCACCACGATCGACGGTAAGCAGCTGAAAACCGAATATGCCGGCAACTACTCGGACATCTGTCCTACGGGTTCCCTGACCCTGAAAGACTTCCGCTTCAAAAAGCGGGCTTGGATGTTGAAAAAGACTGCAACCGTCTGCGAGGGCTGCTCCAAGGGTTGCAATATGGAGGTCCAGCATGAGGGGAATGTCATTTATCGCTGCATTCCGCGCGAAAACCTCGAGATCAACAAATTCTGGATGTGCGACGAGGGTCGATTCAATTACCGCTATACCCAGGATGAAGCCCGGGTCGTCGATCCTAAGTTGCGGGGTCCTGAGGGACCAAAGACTGCCGCTTGGCAGGACGTGATTGCAACGGTTGAGTCCAAGATCAGGAACGGGGAAGTCTTGTTTCTGGTGGGGACTGATCTCACGAACGAGGAGCTCTCCGCCATCCGGGAGGCTTCGACCGCCTTACGTTCGGGAATCCAGATCCGCACCTTCGGAACCCCCGGGGTGACCCGAACCACCGAGGATGGCCCCGCGGATAACATTTTGAAAATGAAGAGCAAGACCTCCAACTTGAATGGTGCCGAAAAGCTCGGTCTCGAGCCCCTCACGGGCGATGCTCGGGCCGAAACGGTGATAGTTTTCCGTGGAGGTCGTGCTGGAATACCCAAGATTGAGGCGAAATGGACAGCGGGGGTCGGGGTGTTCACTCGCGAAGAATCATCAGGATTCGATAGCGTACTTCCAGGACTGGCCTTCACCGAGAAAGAGGGAACGATCACCAATCATTCAGGTGTCGAACAGCGGCTGGCAAGGGCGGTACGTCCTAAAGGGACTTGCAAGCCCGTTTCCGAGATCCTGATGTCGCTCTTGAATATCAAGTCGAAGGCGGGTCAGGCATGAGCTCGATCGAAACCACCCTGATGTTCGTCAAAGTTGCGATTGTATTGATGGGGCTCCTGTTGACCGTACCCATCATGCTCTTCGTCGAGAGGCGCGGATCGGCGCTGATGCAAAACCGGCTCGGACCGAACCGGATGGGCCCTTTCGGGCTTTTCCAGGCGGCCTGTGACGTGGTGAAGTTCATCTTCAAGGAAGACCGGGCTCCCGGACACGTCAATCGGTTCTACTATACGATCGCGCCGTGGATCGCCGTGATCCCTGCATTCATGACCTTCGCGGTGATTCCCTTCGCCGGCTCACTCCAGCTTGAGGGGTTCGAGGCAAAGTTCATGATCGCCAATCTCGATGTCGGGGTGCTTTATTGTTTCAGTATCGCATCTCTCGGCGTGTACGGAATCATCATGGCGGGATGGGCGTCGAACAACAAATACTCCCTTCTGGGGAGTCTCAGAAGTTCGGCCCAGATGATCAGCTACGAACTCACGCTCGGGCTCTCGATTGTGGGCCTCATGATGGTGTTCCAGTCGGTCAATCTCGGTGAGATCGCCCAAGCGCAGGGGGAGACCTTGATGCAGCTCGGACCGATTTCCGTTCCGAAGTGGGGCGTCTTCATCCAGCCGGTCGGATTCATCCTGTTCCTGGTGTCGATGTTCGCGGAAACCAACCGCCTTCCCTTCGACCTGCCGGAGGGTGAGTCCGAGCTCATTGCCGGCTACCATCTGGAGTACGGATCTATGAGGTTCGCGCTTTTCATGATGGCTGAATTCGTGAACATGGCGGTTGCCTCGGGCTTGATCGCCACCCTGTTCTTCGGAGGTTGGCAGTTGCTTCCCGGAATGGGTCTGATGGCGAATTGGGTCGCGACACTCGGGATCCTTCCCGACGGAGGTTGGGTTCAGGTCCTGTTTCAGGGGCTGTCATTCGTGATCAAAGTGGCGTTTTTCATGTGGTTCTTCGTGTGGGTGCGTTGGACGCTTCCACGGTTCCGTTTCGATCAGCTGATGAATCTAGGGTGGAAAGTTCTCTTCCCGCTCGGCCTCGTCAACGTTCTTGTTACCGGTCTGCTCATTTACAAGGGAGTGCTCTGAAATGTTGGCACAAAGAAAACCAGGATTCCTGAACCGGCTCTATCTCATCGAGGTCATTCGGGGCCTCGCCATCACCATGAAGAACTTCTTGTTCCACAAGAAAGTCACATTACAGTTTCCCGAGCAGCGCCGTGACTATTCGGGAAGGTATCGTGGTCAACACTACATCAAATCGGTGAATGGAGTGGAGAACTGCACGGCTTGCATGCTGTGCCCCACGGTGTGTCCGGCCGAGTGCATTCACATCGTTGCCGGTGAGCGGGAGGATAAGGAAAAGTATCCCGTTAAATTCGAGATCGACTCGCTCCGGTGTTGTTTTTGCGGAATGTGCGAAGAAGCCTGCCCGAAGGATGCCATCAAGCTTTCGAATATTTACGAGATGAGCCAGAAGAACAGGACCGTTTACGAGAAAGACTTCCTGCTTGAGCAGCGGGGGAACAAGTGATGGACTTCCCACTGCTTGCGTTTTCTGTTTTTTCAACCATCGCGATCCTCGGATCTCTGCTCGTGATTCTTAAAAAAAATCCGGTGTCTTCGGCATTCGCTTTGGTGCTTGTGTTTTTCGCCTTTGCGGGGCTTTACGCGCTCTTAGGGGCGCACCTGGTGGCCGCGCTTCAAATTCTGGTCTACGCGGGCGCGATCATGGTTCTCTTTGTTTTTGTGATCATGCTTTTGAATCAGGATGAGCCGACCCACGACCTCGAGGCCACCGGGATGATCTATCGCGGTGTGGCCGTTTTGGCGGTTGCCGCATTGTCGGCGGTACTCATCCGAGCGGTGCTGTCCTCAAAATCGATGACCCCGACTGGAACGCTCACCGATGAGAAAATCGCATCGCTCGGCGGAAACATGAAGGCGATTTCGGAGCAGCTTTTCACAGACCGGATCTTTCATTTCGAGCTGACCTCGTTCTTGTTGCTCGGCGCGATCGTAGCCACCGTCACCCTGGCCAAAAGGAAGGGACATTCTGAGGAGGGGGGCGTATGACCGCATTCGAGCCTTGGATGCTTCTCGTTGTTTCGGTGCTCGTGTTCTGTGTGGGGTTGTTGGGGCTGATTCTCCGCAAGAACCTGCTGGTGATGCTCATGAGTATCGAGCTCATGCTGAACGCAGTGAATCTCTGCTTTGTCACTTTTTCCAAGATGCACCATCTACTGGATGGCCACCTGACAGTTCTTTTTGTCATGACGGTAGCGGCCGCCGAGTCTGCCGTGGGCTTGGGTCTGGTGATCGCCATGTTCAGGAACTTGCGGTCGGTGGATTCCGACCAGATTCAACTTTTGAGGGACTGACCGATGATCACTTCGATGATTCTTTTTCCACTGGTTGGATTCGTCATCAACGGGCTCTGGAGTCTCGGGTCGGCCCGAAGTGGCAGGCGGGTCCCCCCTTCGGTTTCGGGTGCGATCGCAACGCTTGCCATGGCGGCAGCGTTTGTCTCGGCCCTGGTGGCGCGTAGCCAACTTCCCTCGGATGGTGCCATCGAGGTGGAATGCTTCCGTTGGTTTACTCTCGGGACCCTGGCCGTGGATTTCAAACTCAGGCTCGATGCGCTTTCTTCCCTGTTCACACTCGTCATCACGGGAGTCGGAACACTGATTCATTTGTACTCCATCTCCTACATGTCTGAGGATGAAGGCGCTGGGAAGTACTTCGCCTACCTGAACTTGTTCTGTTTCATGATGTTGAATCTCGTTCTGGGTTCAACACTCCCGCAGGTGTTCCTGGGTTGGGAAGGGGTCGGGCTGGCAAGTTATTTGCTGATCGGTTTCTGGTACCGTGAAGAGGCGAATGTGAGTGCCGGACAGAAAGCGTTTGTGATGAACCGAATCGGCGATCTCGGATTTCTGATCGCCATGTTCATTGGTTTCAAGTACTCCGGGTCGCTTGATCTGGCGGTCATCGAAAAAGCGGTGCTTCCTGGAGCCGTAGCAACCAGTTTCGTCCTGTTGGTGTTTCTGGCCTGTACCGGAAAGTCCGCCCAGATCCCGCTTTTCACCTGGCTCCCCGATGCGATGGCGGGTCCCACTCCGGTCTCGGCGTTGATTCACGCAGCCACCATGGTGACGAGTGGAGTATACCTTCTGGCCCGATTGAGTCCGGTGATCTCCCAGTCGGCAAGTGGAATGATGGTGATCGCAGGTGTCGGTGCGATCACAGCGCTGATCACTGCGGTGATCGCGTGTTTCCAGAGAGACATCAAGAAAGTCCTGGCTTATTCCACCGTTTCACAGCTCGGGTTCATGTTTGCCGCGTGCGGCGTTGGCGCCTTCGGGGCGGGGGTGTTTCATGTCATGACCCACGCATTTTTCAAGGCGCTTCTTTTTCTCGGTGCGGGCAGTGTGATTCACGCCCTTCATGGAGAGCAGGATGTGTTCAAGATGGGAGGCCTGAAGAGCAAGCTTCCAGTTACCTTTTGGACTTTCACTGCCGGATGGGCCGCCATTCTCGGATTGCCTCCGTTCAGCGGCTTCTTTTCTAAGGACGAAATCCTTCATCAGGCGTTAGTCTCTCGGTCCGGCTCAGGTTGGGTATTCGGTATTCTGCTGATTGCGGCAGTGTTGACCGCATTCTATATGACCCGTTTGTACCTGCTGGTGTTCTTCGGATCCCCTCGAATGGAAAAATCCAAATTCGACCACGCCCACGAATCCCCGGCCCCGATGGCGCTCCCCCTCGTTCTCTTGGGGGCGCTCTCTCTGGCAGGCGGATTTGCAGGTGAACCGGTGCACCTCCCGCACCCCGAGGCGGCATTGTCCACCCCGGCTTGGGTGATCATGATTGTCAGTGTTGTGGTGGCAGTATTGGGGGCTACAATCGCTTACCGGCGCTATGCTGGCGGATCCGCCAGCGCAGAGCCGGCAACCGACGTGTTCCGGATCGATGCGATTTACTCTCGGGTTTTCGGTGGAGGTCTGCGGGCTACGGCGAGTGCGACTGGTTGGATCGAGGAGCGGGTGGTTCAGGGGCTCATCCGGATGGTGGCGGCACTGACTGACCTCTCCGGGAACATGATCCGTGTTCTGCAAGTGGGTTCGGCCCAAGCCTACCTCTTGATGATGGTCATCGCGTTGGTGGTGATGGTCCTCTATTTCCTGAAAGGGATGGTTCAATATGGAAACCTCTAGTTCGCTCAGCTTTCTTCTGACCGTCCCCTTGCTTGCGCTACTGATTTCGTGGGTGATTCCCAAAGCCCTGCAGCGGCTCTATGCCATTTTCGGATCAGCGATGATTCTGGCCCTCACCGTTTACGAGACGTCCGGGATTATTTTTTCTGTCTCGACCGAAGCGGCGAAAGCCTTCTTTGTCGACCAACGATTGGAATGGGTGCCGGAATTGGGCCTGAGCGCGGGCTTCCGCTTGGACGGCTATTCCGCCTGGTTTCTTGTGCTTTCGGCTTTGACGACCCTGGTAGCTTTCTGTGTTCGCGGGGTTTGGTATCGAAAACAGCCCAGGCTCTTTGTGTCGATGGGCTTTTTCCTGCTCTTTGCTCTTAACTCCGCATTCCTCGCAACTGACCTGATCACCTTCTATCTGTCTTATGAGGCAGTGTTCATTCCGATGATTTTCATGGTCGGAATCTGGGGAGAAAACCAGAAGGCATCCTCCGTCTTCCGGTTTTTCCTGATGAGTTTTGCGGGTTCGATCCTGATGCTGGTTTCAATGTTTTGGCTGATGTCCTTGCACCACGGAGCCACCGGGCAGTGGTCGTCCCACCTCTCGGATATTCTCGGGAGCGTTTCTTCGGCTCAGGCAGGCGATTTGGTCTGGCCTTGTGCCGGATTCTTTCTCGCCTTTGCGCTCAAAGTCCCGTTGGTGCCGTTTCATGGCTGGCTCAAGGACGTCTACGTCAACGCGCCGATGCCGGGAACCATTTGGATGTCCGCGATTCTATCCAAGCTCGGCGTGGCCGGGATCATTCGCTTTGTGATCCCGCTCTTCCCTGCTGTCTTACGCGAGTACCAAGGAATCCTTCTGGCTTTGTCAGCACTCTCCGTGGTCTATGCCGCACTTCTCGCGGTCCGGTCTGACCAAGGGAAAACCCTGCTGGCTTATTCGTCGATCAGTCATCTCGGGTTCGTGATGTTGGGCTTGTTTTCGCTGAGCCAAGAAGGCGTGAATGCAGCGATGTTGCTTTCAGTGGGTCATGCGGTGACCAGCGGACTGCTGTTCTTCCTCCTCCACCAGGTTGAGGAGCGCACAGGCGATACCAGCCTCAATGAATCAAAGGGTCTGGCTTCCTCGTTCCCGGTGCTGTTTACAGGGATTTTTTTGGCTGTTTTGGCCTCGGTTTCACTTCCCGGAACACTCAACTTCGGTGGTGAGTTCCTGGTCCTGTTGAATGCCTACCGCGCTAGCGCGCTTTGTACGATTTTGGCCGGAGCGGGCGTCGTTCTCGGGGCGGTTTACATGCTCCGGTTCTTCCAGCGTCTCGGCTTGGGGTCGCCCGGGTCCGCCGGCCCAGTCGAGGCCGCGCTGAAGAAAGACCTCTCGATGACCGACATCCTGATGGTGGCACTTTTGGTTGGAATAGTGATTTATGGCGGGATCAATCCCGGCATCTTCATGAAGGGATGATGAAGACATGAACGAAGTCATTCATACGTTAATGCCCTGGTTGGTTTTGGCCGCCGGGATTCTGTTGACCTTGCTGGTAAGTGTGATCCGGGTCGAATCCAAGCGCCCGGCACAAATCTCAGCGCTCCTCACTCTTGTGGTGACCGGTGTTTTGTCACTCCAGGCGATTTCGCTGCCCGGGGAAGCGATATTTGCCGGATCGATCGAGGTGTCCTCCCTGACCCGGATTCTCCTGGCGCTTTTCAGCTTGATCGGGATCCTGTTCGTCCTCGGGGGTGATCGCTATCTCGGCAAGGAGCGCATTCATCTTTCTGATTACTATCATCTGCTTTTGATCCTGATTCTTGGCGCTGGAATCATGGTTGCGGCAAAGGATCTCGTGGTCCTGTTCATTGCTCTGGAGGTCATGTCCCTCCCGGCCTATACCCTTGCAGGATTCAGGCGGAATGATTCTCGATCGAATGAGGCAGCCATCAAATACTTTGTCCTCGGGGGGGCTGTCGGCGCAGTCTTTCTTCTAGGTTCGGCATTCATTTTCGGTGCCACCGGATCGACCCTTTTCCCGTCGATTCACGAATGGTCCCGCCAATCAACGACCGGGGGCAATCCATTATTCGCAGCGGGGCACTTCTTGGTCATGGTTGCCTTTCTGTTCAAGGTTGCTGCGGCTCCGTTTCACTTCTGGAAGCCCGACGTTTACGAGGGCGCTCCGACTCCGGTGACAGGAATCATGTCAACCCTGATCGCTGTCGCATCTTTTGTCACATTGGTGCGACTCGTTCACCTGCCGGCGCTGGATGCCTCGGGTTGGGAGACCTATGCGACCGCGGTCAAGGTTACGATTCGCAGTCTCGCAGTGATCAGCTTACTGGTGGGCTCCTTGGTGATCATCACGCAGAAAAACCTGAAAAGGCTTTTCGCTTATTCCTCGATTTCCCAAACCGGGTACTTGATGCTCGGCTTGTTGGCCAGTCTGCATCCCGGTCAGGGCATTTCACCCGTGTTGATTTACCTCTTCGGATATGTGTTTGCCGCAGTGGGAATCTTTGTCCTGATGACTCAGTCGGAGCCTCGCGGCGACACCGGGGTGGAGTTGGTTGACTTGACCGGGTTGGTGAAAAGGTCACCATTCCGCACCGCGCTCTGGTCCATTCTGTTGTTTTCGATGGCCGGGATGCCCTTCACTGTGGGGTTCTTTACCAAGTATCTCGTGTTCCTGTCTTCGGTGGGTACGGGCGAGACGCCTTTGGTGGTTCTCGCGGCCCTTTGTGCGGTTGTCAGTGCGTATGCCTATCTGAGACCGATCGGCCTCATGGTGATGCGTGATGCCGATCCGGGCGCAGCGCAGTGGGGCGGCGGCTTTTGGAGTCAATTCGTTGTCGTTGTCTCAGTGATCGCTGTGGTCTTTTTAGGGTTGATGCCGAATGCCATGATACACTATCTGAAAGGGATCCCGCTGATCCATTAAGGAAGAATGGCAAATCTGTATGTGATCCGCTTCAGGGATGGAAACTCGAGTTCCCCCCTGAAAGAGGATGAAATCCGGAAGAGAATTCGGAAGGGCGAGCTGAAGGATTCGGATGAGCTCTCTCTCTATCCGAACCAGTTTGCGCTCGAGCTGAAGGACTATCCGGAGTTTGAAGCTGATTTGCAAGCGGCTTCAGCGCCTGAGCCAGAACCTGAGCCAGAACCTGAGCCAGAGCCCGAGCCAGAACCCGAGCCAGAACCCGAGCCAGAACCTGAGCCAGAACCTGAGCCAGAACCTGAGCCAGAACCATCGGGTGAGATCGCGATCGATTTTGGAGCCCCGGCTGAAGCGTCGGTAGCTCCGAGTTCTTCTGAATCCAAGCCACGTACGGAAGATTCCGCAGTCGGGATTGAATTGGATTTCGGATCTGACGAGGCGGTCGTTTCGTCAGGGCCCGCGCACCCAGAGTCCACCGCCTTGGATGACGGTGAGGGTATTGCAATTGATTTTGAGGCACCCGAGCCAAAGCCCGAGCCAAAGCCCGAGCCAAAGCCCGAGCCAAAGCCCGAGCCAAAGCCCGAGCCAAAGCCCGAGCCAAAGCCCGAGCCAAAGCCCGAGCCAAAGCCCGAGCCAAAGCCCGAGC